>JAUTCT010000043.1 GCA_030673875.1 Verrucomicrobiota bacterium JB025
TCGAATCCGTCCGGAAAGCCACCGGAATACTCATCACGTCGTGTTCTGTCAGACATTCCGGCATAGTGGGCCACTACATATAGAGTACAAGTGAAATATCGGACAATATGAACTACTACTCAAAGTGAGGTAGCCCTGCCCTGCTTGGCGACTTCCAATTTGGAGCTTTCCAATATGGTGGTTTTCATCAACCGTGATCGATTTACGGCCGCACCGAACGCCAAGCGGTCACGCTAATCAGTTGGAACAGGAAATGACAAACGAGCAAGTAAGCTCGGCCTCCGTTAAGACGACAACGAGTCAATCCAGCGGGCGAATCATTGTGATTCTGGGCATGTTGGCGGCGTTTGCGCCCATCGCGACCGACATGTATCTGCCCGCCTTTCCGCAGATGGCGGTGGATTTCAAGGTTCCCGAAGGCGGCATCGAGATCACACTCTCGATCTTTTTTCTTGGTCTGGCGATCGGGCAGGCAATCTACGGTCCCCTCATCGACCGCTTTGGTCGGCGCAGGCCGTTACTGGTCGGGATCGGCCTCTACGTTGCCACCACGGTGCTCTGCCTGCTGCTCACCGACATTGGTATTTTTGTCGGTCTGCGGTTTCTGCAGGCGGTGGGTGGATGTGCCGGCATCATCATCGGTCGGGCGATCATCAGGGACCTCTTTGATGAACGCGACAGCGCGCGGGCCTTTTCCTCACTGCTGGTGGTCATGACGCTGGCACCGATTCTAGCGCCGATACTGGGAGGCTTGATCCTGAGCTTTGCGGGTTGGAAGGCGATTTTTGGGTTCATTCTGGCGTTTGGGCTCGGCTGCGCGCTGTTGGTCTGGGGGTTCATCCCGGAAACGCTGGCTCCCGAAGATCGTCGGAAGGAGAGCCCGGTTGCCATCGGCCGGGCCTGGCTGTCGCTGGTCACGGATCGGGCGTTCATCGTGCCGGCCATGGTCGGCGGCCTGGCGCAGGCCTGCATGTTTGCATTCATCACGGGATCCCCCGCCGTGTTCATCAACCAGCACGGCGC
This sequence comes from Verrucomicrobiota bacterium JB025, assembly GCA_030673875.1. Taxonomy (GTDB): domain Bacteria; phylum Verrucomicrobiota; class Verrucomicrobiia; order Verrucomicrobiales; family Akkermansiaceae; genus Luteolibacter. Next base: position 1,024 of record JAUTCT010000043.1, read on the forward strand.
AAGCGCGCAAAGTTATGGATTTCTTTTTGCCCTGATCGCCTGTGCGCTGATCGTTGCGGCCCAGGCCAATCGCATTGCACTGCGCTGGAAAACTCCTGAATCGTTGCTCAGTGCGTCGCTGATCCTGAATCTTGTGGCGGGCGTGGGCACGGTGCTGGCGGTCGCTACGGGCAGTCTTCCGCTGCTGCTGATTCCACTTTGGTTTGCCATCGGGGCGCTCGGCTTCATCGGTGCCGATGCCGCCGCGCTGGCGATGGCGGCATGTCGGCGCCATGCTGGCAGCGGATCCGCGCTGGTCGGCGTGCTGCAGTTTGGCTGTGCTTTCGTGGTCAGCAGCCTGGTCGCGGCCTGCCAGAATGGCACGGCCTATCCGATGACTCTCGCCATTGCGGGATGCGGCCTGCTCGCAAGCATCCTCTGGTTCCTTGCATCCGCCAGACGGGCATCCTGAGCCCGATGACAGGACCCGGGCGGCAGCCAAAGCAACGTGGCCGGGACCAGCCCCCGCCCGGAAAATGCCGATACCCCGGATGCGCGTCTTGATCTGTCCGCCGACATTCTCCCGGGCATTGGAACTCCACAGGCGCTTCCATCGGGATTCTGGAAAGACGAATAGGACGAATAGGAAAAACCCCACGACTGGAATTTTTCACAAAATCATCAAACACACCCGACCTCCCCGTCCTCATTATTGGAAAAATCAAGCACTTCGCGTCGGGCCGGCATCCGGAAAACCGCCCCAACCGATCACACCTCACTGGAAACAAGCGAGTTCCATCAGATCACCCGCCCCAATCGGGTTTCAGGCACCCGCCAAAAATCCACGCAAACCATAAAAGATTTATTGATATTCTTAAAAACTTAATATATTGCTGCCCGCGTTGACCCGCGAGGGCTAACAGGTCCATCGAAAAACGACCCACCTCCCCACCCCCCCATGAACCAATCTATTGGCTTCTCAAGACGTGCCGCCGCGGCGGCGTGTGGCACCCTGATGGCAAGCGGACTCGTACGCGCTGGAGATCTATCGTGGGATGGTGGCGGCAGCGACGCGAACTGGACCACCCCGGAAAACTGGAAAGACGACAAGGCATGGGATCCAAGCCAGAGCGCCAAGTTCGACAACAGCTTCACTTCCGGAACCGCCATCCAATTGAATGGCGACCAGACGGCGAATGAACTGAAGCTCGAGACGGAAACCGATTTCAGTCTCAACGGCGGCATTCTCACGCTCACCAGCGGCAAGATCAGCCGCACCAAAGAGACGGGAACCACCACCATCAACAGCGCGCTGGTGCTCGACAACACCGGCAATGTGGACTGGAACATCAAGGGCGGGCTGGAGATCAACGGCAGCATCTCGGGGGCGACAACGATCAAGAAAAAGGAGGCGGGCACGCTCACCTTGAGCGGTGCCAACACCTTCAGCGGAGGCATCATTCTCGAGAAAGGCACGCTCGCGATCGGCAACGACAGCGCGCTCGGAACAGGCACGCTGCTGCTGGCTGGAGACGGCGTGACCATCGAGTCCGCCTCATCCAGCGCCATCACCCTGGCGAATGCCGTCGAATTGAAGAAAAAGGACAAGGTGGAGACCATCGCCGGCAACGGTGCGCTGAACTTCACCGGCGGATTCACCGTGCTGGAAGACAACATGACCCTGTCGGTCACCAACACCGCCGCGACCACGCTATCGGGCGCGGCTTTCACCGCGGACAAGGACCGCAAGCTGACCATCGACATCGCCGGCACCAGTGGCGGACTGTTCGTCAACAGCGCGGTGCTGGACTTTGCCGCCGACAAGGAACTTGAGTTCGTCAAGACCGGCGCCGGAACCCTGACCCTGTCCGGCGCGAACACCTTCAGTGGCGGAGTGACGCTCTCCGGCGGCACCATTGCCGTGGGCGGCGACACCGCGCTCGGCACCGGACTGCTGACCTTTGAGAAAAACGGCACCGGCACCCTCAAGTCGGCGTCCAACACCGGCTACACCCTGGCCAATGCCATCGACATGATCGGCAACGCCATCATCGGCGGAAGCGGCGCGCTCAACCTCACCGGCGGACTGCTGGTCGATGAAAACGACCTCACCCTCACCGTCAGCAACACCGCGGTGACCACGTTTTCCGGCGCAGCATTCACCGCGGACGACGACCGCAGCCTCGACATCAACGTCACCTCCGCGAGCGGAGGCGCAATCATTGCCAGCGTCATCGAGAACAAGGACGGCGAAAACAAGCCATTCTCCCTCATCAAGTCCGGCGGCGGCGACCTCACCCTCACCGGCAACAACACCTACACCGGCGGAACGGTCGTCAACGGCGGGAACCTGCTCGTCAACAACACGACCGGCAGCGGCACCGGCAGTGGAATCGTGACCGTTGGCACCAACGCCACCCTCGGCGGCACCGGCACGATCAGCGGAGCCACCACCATCAACGGCACCCACGCCGCGGGCAACGGAGTCGGCAGCCAGACATTCGGCAGCTCGCTCAGCTACGCCGAAGACTCGCTCTTCTCGTGGGACCTGAATACCGGAACCTGCGACCCCGGCCTCGATACCAGCAATGCGGGAGCTTACGACAAGGTGACGGTGAACGGCGCCCTCACCGGCAGCGATGCGACATTCCATATCGGGCTCGCCGATGGAAACAGTTTCACCGACTCCTTCTGGGACACCAACAAGAGCTGGGACAATATTTTCACCACCGGTTCCGACAGCATCACGCTGCAATCGATTTTCTCCGCCTTCAGCGGAAATGGCGTGAGTTCCACCGGCTTGGTGGACGGTGGCAGGGGGCAGTTCGCCTTCATCGGCAACACGCTCTCCTACTCGACATTGTCCACCGCTCCGGAGCCATCCAGCGAGTTGGGCGGCCTGCTCCTGGCCGCCGGCCTGCTGCGCCGCCGCCGCCCGGCCACCAAGGCACCCCGGCTGAACTGAGCGGCGGACCGGACCGACGTCCGGCCGATCCGGTCACGGGTTGGGGTTCACCAGGATCGTGTTGGTCGAATCGTATTCGCGGGTGGCGCCTTGGGGCGAGTCAGGGAATACCACGTGAGCGGTGGTGTAAGCCCCGGCGCCTTGGGACGGCGTGATCCAGGCCTTCACCCAGTATCGCGCATCCTGATCGTCACTCTCATCGGCCAGAGCGGTGCCCGAATCCAGGCGTCCAATGACCGTCGCGGCGACCCCATCGACGGTGACCGAGGTCACCTCGATCGGAGTGGTGCCGTCGACCTGGCTGAGCAGGGTCGGCACCGGCGGGGTGACCCCGGACGACGGCAACTCGATGTAGATCGTGTCGTATCCGCCGATGGATGGGTCGCTGTAGCCGCCCCCGAGGGCCGCGTCTTTGGCGATGCAGGCGTTGTATGCGGCAAGGGCGTCGCCGGTGAGGCTTCCGGTGTCGAGCGGTGTCTGCTCGTCCACGTCAAAGGCGGGACTGCCGATGTTGTAGAATTCGAACGTCGGATCATCGAGCGAGCTGTCCGGGTCACCACTGATGATGAGTTTGTAGTCGGGGTAGGCACCGAGGATGATGGCGCGGCCGGGAGCGTCTCCCCCGACCTCGGCCACGGCGCAGCGGGCTGCGGTGTCCGTGCCGGTTAGAATCGGCACGATGCTGGTGGAGCCCACTCCCTGGCCGGCGAGTCCCGGCACGCCGGATTCGTCGATTCCGGAGAGTTCGAGGACGGTCGAGAACAGGTCAATGCAGTGGACCACGGTGTCGGTGGTGCTGCCGGGCGACACGGTGACGGCCGGGCCCTTCACCACCATCGGGACGTGGATGCCGCCGTTGTAGAGCGTTTCCTTGGCATGGCCCGGACTGTAGGGCGCCTGAACCACCTGGCCACCGTTTCCGTTGTCACCTATCAGAATGATGTTGGTCTGGGCGGGATCGATGGACTCAAGCAGGCGGCCGATTTCCGTATCGAGCGCCTCCAGCATTCTACGGAACTGATAGAAATTGTTAGACTCGCCGGTTTCCTTGGTCGAGTAGCCGCCGGAGGGAGCGAGTTCCGCCGGAGGATCGTGAAAGGGAGTGTGCGGGGCATTGAAGCCGACCCACGCGAACCACGGGGTGCCGTTGGCGACGTTGGCCTCGATGAAGGTCTTTGCCTCGTTCACCTGGTCGGTGGTGGAATAGGTGGTGGTGGTGGCGACGCTGCCGTTGCTGTTTTTTTCCCAACTCGAATAGTCGGCGACTTCGGCGCCATTGATCCCGTAAAATTCGGGCCACCCTCCGCGGGTGGCATAGCCGCCATCACCGCCGCCGAGGTGCCACTTGCCGACCGAAAGCAGGGCATGGGGCGCATTCATGGTGGTGAAGATCTCGGGCAGCGTGATTTCATCCGTGGAGAAATTGCCAAACTCGCTCGCGTTGCCGACCTCGGTCTGCCACGGCTGGCGACCGGTCATCATGGTGGCGCGGGTGGGCGAACAGGACGGCTGGGCGTAGGCCCGGGTGAACCGCAGGCCCTCGGCCGCGAGAGCCGCCAGATTCGGCATGTTGGCGAGGTGGACGCCCGGTTCGGCATTGTCCAGCGGGCTCGCATCGTGGCCCCAGTCGTCCACGATCAGCAGCAAGGTGCTGGCGTGAATCGTGTAGCTGCCGGTGACGGTGCCGTAGGGCGCGCCGAAGGTGACCTCGACGGCGTAGTCGCCCGGCGCGAGTCCGGTGGTGTCGTAGTCAAAGGCGATCACCTGCTGGCTCGGCCGATAGACCGTGCCGGGGTCCACCGCGGCCCCGCCAAAGGTGACCGAGCCAGGCAGCACCGCGAGATCGGCGGGGACGGAGCCGGAGAGAATGGTGGAAACGTCACCCGCAGCGACTGATACGGGGGCCGGCGGCGTGAATGCGCGGCGGACCGGCCGCACGTAGTTGTAGGTGCGGATCTGGTCGTACTGGGGCCCGTGTCCCTCCGAGTAGTCGGTGCCGTCGTCGACTTTCGGGTCGCTGCGCATGGCCCCGGCACCGTGGGCGTTGGTGGTGGGCAGGAAAGTCGTCTGGTCGATGGCCAGGGCGCGGCCGAAGCAGACGTAGACGGCCCATTCAAACAAATCATCGCCGAGCGAGGTGCTGCTCCAGAACCAGGATTCCTGCTCGGTGATGTGGAAGACGGGATCGATGGCCGCGGATTGCATTGCCGGGTCTTCGGCATCGGGTGCCCGGGAGTAATCGACGATGGTGTGCAGCTGTTTGGCGTCGGGCAGGGTCCAGTCGTCGTAGCCGGCGTGGGTTAGATTTTCCGCCCAATCGAGCGCCTCCACCCAGTCGAGGGTGCCGTTGCCCTGGCTGCCGGCGGCGGGATACGCGCCGCTATCGTCTTGCAGCCACATCAGGCCGGTCGCCAGATCCGTGATGGTGCCGTCCCCGTTGTCGATGAAGTTGTTTTTCCCATAGTCCGGGTTACCGCGAACGCAGCGCACGAAGGCCGTGCCGGTGGGACCGCTGAGCACCCCGTTCGGGTAGCCCTTGATGCGGCCGTCGACAAAATTGAAGCCGAAGGTCACCGAATCGTCATTGATCGTGCGGCCCACATAGGCGGTGGATGACCAGTATTGCCCGTCGATATCGCGCTTGGTGCTGCTGGTGCCCGCCGGCACGAAGGTGCTGACCTCCTGCGGATTGTAAACCGTGAAAACCGAGTCGTCGATGTAGGGGAGGTCGATCTCCGCCCGGCTGCTGCCGTTGAAATCGGCGAGCGAAAGAAGCTCCTTGATGGTCGGCAACCGCCAGTCGTCCTCTCCGGCGAGATCGAGGCTGTCGGCATACGCCTGCGCCTCGGTCCATGAGTAGAACGCTTCCGGCGGCACCTGCTGCCAGATCAGCCCGGTGTTGTTGTCGCTCACCGTGCCGTTGAGGTTGTCGGTGGTGTTGGGCGGGGTCTCCCGGTATGCGGCGTCCTGACCGAAGTAGGCCTCCCCGGCGACGGGGGCCGGGTCGATGGCGGCACCGGTGGTGTCGTAGAATGTCGTCTGGTTGGTATCGACGGTGACGTAGCTTGACGTCTGGTAGGCGACCTTGAAGAACTGCCCGGGAAAGTCGCTGGTGGTGATCTCGAAGGGCGAATCCGCCGCGCCGGTGTCCGTCCAGCCCGCAGCGAGGTCAGCGCTGGAAATCAACACCCCGTTGCCCTGCCAGGAAACCGTGGCGGTGACGCCGTCGAGCGAGATCTCCGGTGCCGGAACTTCATAGTTCCCGGCGCGCCCCGGAATGACCACCCCGGTCAGGGCAAGCGTGACAATGAGCGGGAAAGCTCGAAAGGGAAAAGGAATCATCGTCTGGTTGGGTTGGGTTCCGGTCACCAAAGACCGCCGAAAGTCGTCTGTGGCTTCATGATCCGTGCCTTTAGCATTCGCAGACCTCCGCCACGAACTTTTCCTCACGAGCAAGCAACGGATCCGATTTTGCTCCCGCGGTTTGCAAATCAAAGACGCGATCAAGGTTGGGAGAGGAGCCTTGCGCGGCAGGCGATGTGCATTCCGGTGGGCGGCTTATGGGGGGGCTGGTTTCCACACCGCTCAGGCTCGCGCGAGTCGCGGCCAGCGGTCACGACCATGCATGCTGATTTGAACGTCGTGGAATGGCGGTGCAATGATTCAATCTGCTCCGATGATCGTGCTGCCGTGGTCCGTTTGGCAGACCTTCGGCTAGCGGCCCGTGGCACCCACCATGGCTGGCGCCGACCTCACCGCAGCGACACGCCTAACAGCCATCTTTCAGGAAAAAAACGCATACTGTAGCACAGTTGGCAGGAAAGACAACTTACAAACCCAACAATTAGACTTTACTGGTACAGAGGCTGCTAACCACTATCCGGACTCCGGTGAGTCTGCTTCCCCCCTTGGCGGACAGCGGCTCTCCATAGCCACCAACCACACAAACTAGCCATTCATGAAATTACGTAAAAACATGCTAGCCTCCCTGGCCGTTCTCGCTCTCGGAGCGACTCCGGCGTTCGCCGTCACCACCGTGTTCGAAGAAAACTTCGACTACCCCGACGGCGACCTCGACGGTCAGGGCACCTGGACCGCCTATTCCTCGATCGGCACGCGCCCCGTTCAAGTGTCGTCCGGAGCAGCGGTCGTCGATCATGGCGGATCCGGAGAAGACATCGTCGGAACTTTTGCCCTCCAAACATCGGGCGTTATTTCCGCAACGTTTGATTTTTCGGTGTCCAGCTTGCCTTACGACATTGGTACTTACCAAAGTATCTTCACCGGCAACGTCAGCTCCACAACTACCGCCAGCCAATTCGACTACTTCGCCGGCTTCAAATACGGCACCGAGTCCTCAACCAATTCCTACTTCAGCACGTTGGCCCTCGTGTATCCGTCTGACGGCACCGAAGGAGACTTCCGCATCCGTATTTCCTCTGACAGGTTCTACAGTGACGCCACCATCGCCACGGCCAACCTGCTGTTTGACACGGTCTACCAAGTCACGCTGACCTACGACTTCGACACCGGTTACGCCACCGCGACCATCGGCAGTGAAACCATCACTTCCGGCGATGCCACCTCTCTCACTCAGAATGCTGAAAACGCAGGCATCGACGGCGTCTTCTTCCGTCAGGACGACAACAGCTGGGATGAAACCATCACCGTCGACAACCTGGTGGTCACCACCACCGTCCCCGAACCTTCCGCCACCCTGCTTGGCGCTCTCGGTTCGCTGGCTCTTCTCCGCCGCCGCCGCAGCTGAGCCCCATAAGGAAACAAATTGATTCCACTTCGAAACCGGCGACCCACAACGGGCCGCCGGTTTTTTTGTGTGCTGGAAACAACTCCACACGCTGTGTCGCAGCCATCAATCCCGCCAGACCACGGCATGTTCATCCAGGATTCTCCTTCCTGCGGTCATCCCGGCAGACGAAGACCTCGACCGCCTCACTACCGGAAAATACGGTCGGTTCACCCCAACCAAGGGATCACTCAGCCGGATCATCCGGCGAAGCAAACTCACCCGGGACGCAGCCCGCTTTGCTTCGCCCTTGTTTGACCGATTTTTCTCCCGACATCGGCTTTGTTTGTGCTTTGTCGGAGGCGACATCTCCGCTGACTTTCATATTCCATGCCACTTTTCCCCAATTTGCTCGCTTCCCGGACTGGTCGATTGACGGGATTCTTCGGTTTATACCTGTGTGAGGGGCTGCCGCAGGGGTTCACGGCCACGGCGGTGGCGCTGGAATTCAAGCGGATGGGGATGACCGGAGCGGCGATCGGCAGTTTTGCGGCGACGATCATGCTGCCGTGGACGTGGAAGTGGCTGATGGGCCCGGTGGTCGACAATTTCCACCTCGCACGCTTCGGGCGGCGCAAGCAATGGATCCTGCTGGCCCAGGCCGGGATGATGCTGACGCTGCTGGGCGCGTTGTTCGTGTTTCCGCAGGTGGTCGACGAGGCGGACGGCACTCTGGTGTTCTCCGGGCTCGCGCTGTTCACCGGCATGCTGCTGGCGCACAACGTGTTTTCGGCGAGCCAGGATGTGGCGATCGATGCGCTGGCCTGCGAGACTCTGGAGGACCACGAACGCGGTCTGGCAAACGGGCTGATGTTCGCCGGGGCGCAGTCGGGAGCGGCGATCGGAGGCGCGGGGGTTCTTTTCCTGAAGGATGGCTTCGGGTTTTTCGGAGCCTCGATGTTGGTGCCGCTGCTGCTGCTGGCGGTGATGGCCATGGTGGTGTTCTTGTTCCGCGAACCGGAGACGGAACGACGCGCGGTCAAACGGCCGCCGGCAGAGGTGTTTCGGGAAACCGGGGGCTACCTCGTCGATGTCGCAAAAGTCTTCTTCCGGACGAAGCGCGGGTTTCTCGGCTTGTTGGTGGCGGTGATTCCATTCGGAGGAATGGCGCTGAGCCTCACCGTGTCCACGGTGCTCACGCCGACCCTGGGAATGGACGACAACGAAATCGGCAGGATGGCGCTGATCTGCTCGATGGTTTTCGTCACGGCCTGCATGTGCGGCGGATTTTTGTCCGACCGCTTCGGTCGGCGGCTGACGCTCGCGGCATTCTCACTGGGCACCCTGCTGCCGACGCTGTGGATGGCGTGGAAGCTGCAACAGGCGGGATTTCTCCAACCGGAAACGGCGACGGAGGGCGGCCATTGGCCGAGACAGGAAAGCCTGATCACCGCGTGGTGGGCGGCGAGTTTGGTGTATTCGCTGTTCCAGGGGCTGATGTATGGAATCCGCACGGCCTTGTTCATGGACATCGTCGAACCGAGGATCGCCGCCACCCAGTTCACCGCCTGCATGGCGCTGCTCAATGTGGTGACGATCTATTCCTACTGGTGGGAGGGGCGGGCCATAACCCCGACGGCTGAAGGCGGATGGGGCCTCGGGTTTCCCACCGTGCTGCTGATCGACGCGGCGCTCGGCACGATCTTTGTCTTCATCCTGCCATTCCTGAAACCAAGGGAGACGGACGAGGAAGCCCTCGAAAACGAGACCCTCGACGAGGCCGGATTCCCCTGGCTCGAATCGGGCGCCCAGCTCCCCGAGGCGGACTGATGTCCGCGTTCCTTTCCCAGTGCTGGACAAACCCAGCGGGGTCTGGCATCCATCCGCCCCCATGTCTGAGTTGCCCAAAGCCTATGAACCGCAAGAGGTGGAAGCCAATTGGTACGCCGCCTGGCTGGAAGGGAAGTGCTTCGAAGCCGACCCGTCCTCGGAAAAGGAGGCCTATTCGATCGTCATCCCGCCGCCAAACGTCACCGGCATCCTCCACCTCGGGCACGTCCTGAACAACTCGCTGCAGGACATCCTCGCACGCCGCGCGCGGCAGGAAGGCAAGGAAGTGCTGTGGCTGCCGGGCACCGACCACGCCGGCATCGCCACCCAGGCGAAGGTCGAGCGCGAACTCCGCGAAAAGGAAGGCAAGACCCGCCGCGACCTCGGCCGCGACGAATTCCTCAAGCGGGTGTGGGATTTCAAGGAGCACCACGGCGGCATCATCATCAAACAGCTCAAGCGGCTCGGCTGCTCGTGCGACTGGGGCCGCGAGCGCTTCACGATGGACGAGTCCTACACCAAGTGGGTGAGCCATGTGTTCGTCGAGCTGTTCAAGAAGGGCCTGATCTACCGCGGCAAGCGGATCGTCAACTGGTGCCCGGTGTCACTGACCGCACTGTCCGACGAGGAGGTCATCATGACCCCGCAGAAGTCGAAGTTGTATTTCATGAAATACGAACTCGTCGATGCCCCCGGCGAGTATCTGGAAATCTCCACCACCCGCCCGGAAACCCTGATGGGCGACGTCGCGGTGGCCGTGAACCCGAAGGACGAACGCTTTGCCAAATTCATCGGCAAGAAAGTCCGCCGCCCCTTCCCCGCCGCCGAGATCCCGGTGATCGCCGACGACCACGTGGACGTGGAATTCGGCACCGGCGCGCTGAAAATCACCCCGGCACACGACAAGGCGGACTTTGAAATCGGCGAACGCCACGACCTCGAAATCATCGACGTGCTCACGCCCGACGGCCATATCAACTGCCCCGAATGCCCGGACCTGCACGGCGTCGAGCGCTTCAAGGCACGCAAGCTCGCCGCCGCCAAACTCGAGGAGATGGGCCTGCTCATCAAGGTCGAGGAATACGACAACAACGTCGGATTTTCCGAGCGCGCACACGTCCCGATCGAACCGCGCATTTCCATGCAGTGGTTCCTGAAATACCCGTGCGTCCAGGAGGCCGCCGATGCGGTGGCCAACGGCGAGATCAAGTTCCGCCCGGAACGCTGGGCGAAAACCTACGCCCACTGGATGGACAACCTGCAGGACTGGTGCATCAGCCGCCAGCTCTGGTGGGGCCACCAGATCCCGGTCTGGTATCACAAGGAGAAACTCGAACAACTGACCCAGGCCGAGTCGCTGGACATGACGAATTTCGAAAATGGCGACATCCACGTCGGCGTCGAACCACCGGCCGATGCCGAAAACTGGGTGCGCGACGACGATGTGATGGACACCTGGTTCAGCTCCTGGCTGTGGCCGTTCGCGACGATGACCGACGTCGGCGAGCAAAGCGCCACGGTGAGGAAATTCTATCCGACGACGGATCTCGTCACCGGTCCGGACATCATTTTCTTCTGGGTCGCACGCATGATCATGGCGGGCTACGAGTTTGCCGGCGAACTGCCGTTCAAGAACGTGTTCTTCACCTCGATCATCCGCGACCTCAAGGGCCGCAAGATGAGCAAGTCGCTCGGCAACTCGCCGGACCCGATCGAGCTGATGGAGAAATACGGCGCCGACGGCCTGCGCTTCGGCCTGATGCGCATCGCGCCCGTCGGCAGCGACCTGCGCTTCGACGAAGTCTCCGTCGAGGAAGGCCGCAATTTCGCCAACAAACTCTACAACGCCTGCCGGTTCCGCCAGATGGCGGAAGGTGGCGCTGACCACTTCCAGGTTGCCGCCAGCCTGCCGCCGTATCACATCGACATCATGGCCAAGCTCGACGAGCTCGCCGACGCGCTGAAGGACAGCTACGCCGACTACCGCTTCGGCGAGATCGCCCACAAGCTGTATGAGTTCCTCTGGAACGAGTTCTGCGACAAGTTCCTCGAGGCCGTGAAGCTCGACCTGCGGGAATCCGCCACCGCCGAGGCCCGCGCCGCGACACTCGGCACCTTCGACGCCGTGATGGGCCGCTACCTCCAGCTGCTCAGTCCCTACATGCCGCACATCACCGAGGAACTCTCGCTCCGCATGGGCTATGTGGAAAAAGGCGAGTTCCTGATGCAAAAGGCCCTGCCCGGCGAGCCGCTCGTCGGATTCGACCCTGCCGGAGCCAAGAGCCGCGCCACCGCCGTCTACGAAGCCGCCGGCCGGATGCGCAACCTCAAGACCGAATACAACGTCGCCTCCCGCAAGGACGTGAAATTCGTCGTCAAGGGCGCGGTCGACTGGCTCGCCGCCGAGGCCAAGGTGCTCGGCCTGCTCGCCGGCGCCGAAGCCGTCACGCCGGACGACGCCTACGATCCGCCGAAAGGCACGCCGGCCGCGGTCACTCCGGTTGGCGAAGTTTACCTGCCGATGGAGGGACTGATCGACGTCGAGGCCGAAAAAGTCCGCATTTCCAAGGAAATCGCCAAGACCGAGATCGAGGTGAAAAAATGTGAAGGCAAACTCGGCAACGCGAGTTTTGTTGAACGCGCACCCGCCGCCGTGGTCGAACAGGAAAAACAACGGCTCGAGGAATGGAAGGTGAAACTCGGCCAACTGCGCGAGATGTTGGCCGCTTTGGCATGACCGCTTGCCACGCCGGGCGTCTTCCCTAGACTGCCGATCCGAAAACCCTGAAATGGAACAACTCGTCACGACCGCACGCATTGGTGAAACCTCGCTCGAACTACTCGAAGCGGCCGGTTTCAACAACGTCCGGGCCATTGCCAATGCAAACGCCGACGAACTCGCCGCCGAACTCGAACAGGCAAACCAGGTCCTCAAGATCTCCAAACACAGCCCCGGCAAATCCATGGTCGAGGAGTGGATCCGGTCAGCGAGGGAAATCGTCGTCGATGGACCCGCCGCCGGAGAACTCCAAATCGACGAGGACGTCCGGCCCGCCGACCCGGTCAACTACGAGGAATCCGAGGAAGTGGCCGCCATGCTCGAAGTCGCGCCATTCGCGATTCCCCTGCCCGCCCGGGTCATGGTCCACAATCACCTTGCCGTGGCGGACATCCCGCCCGCCATTCTGCTGAACCGCTACTCCGGCGACCTGGATGTCCGCGTCGAGGACCGGATGCCGAAAAACCGCCAACCGGAAACCAACCCGGTCTCGACCTCGGTGAAACTCGCGAACGACACGCGAAACCAGCAGAAACTCGACATCGACGTCTCACGCGTGAAGTCGATCGAAGAGATGAGTGGCCCGCGGCAAAAGGTCCCGTCGGTGAAGGCGTCCCCGTCCAACGACCGCGTCGCGCTCCTCCGTGCCCCGCGGAGCGAGACCAACAAGGGCAGGAACCCGAACTCCCGCTGGTATATCCGTGGCGTCCTCCACAGCCACCCGGTATCCGTGTATGTCGGTGCGCTCGTCACCCTGCTGACGATGATCTGGGTGCCGGTGGCGATCATCGCCTCGGCGCTGCTGCTGTTTTCCGCCGAGATTCCGGAGAAATTCGCATGGGTTCCCGGCTGGATTCTGGTGTTTCCCGTGGTGCTGCCCTTGCTCGGAATCGCCTACCTGATCTGGGGTCTGCACGGCAGTTGCCGGATTTGCGGCCAGCGCCTGTTCGTGCACCGCGCCCACCTGAAAAACATCAAGGCCCATCACGTCAAGGGACTCGGATACATTCTCCCGCTTTGCTTCCAAATCCTGATCTTCCGCTGGTTCCGCTGCACCCACTGCGGAACTCCAGTCCGCCTGAAGGAATGAGCCGCAAGCTGATCCAGATCCCCTTGTCTCTGTGCCTGGTGGCGGTCCCGCTGGTCTGCACGTCCTGCGGGTCGCTGAGGACCACCAAGCCGGTCAAACCCCAACCCAGCCCCTTCGGTGCCACCGGCATCCCGCCCCAACTCAGGGGCAGCGGGTCGTCCGCCCCGGGCGGAGCACCGTCCGTGTCCGGCGGCGACGCCGAATCCCTGGAGATGGCCGAACTCACGCCCGAGGAAGACATCATTTTCACCGACCCCGACAACCCGGAGGAATCGCTGCCGGAGCTTTCCACCTTGTTCGCCACATCGAAGAAACGCGGCCCATGGGAGGAAAGCGACCGGATCGCCCGCAAACTCGCCGCGCGGGAAGGCAAGCCCCTGCTCATCTGGTTCACCGATTCCCAGCGCAGCCCGATGTGCAAGGCGATCTCACAAGAGCTGTTCTCTACCAGGGAGTTCGACAAATGGGCGAGCGACCACATCATCCGCCTCAAGGTTGACAGCAACCTCGCGAGCAGTTCGGTCCTCAACAACCCCGACCTCTCCATCGGTGACGAAATGACCAAGGAGGTCGATGTGCGCCGCTACGTCAACCGGCTGAAAAAACAATACAAGGTCCTCGGACACCCGACGTTCGTCATGCTCAGCCCCAGCGGCGAGGTGCTCGGCCGCAAAATCAGCGGCTACAAACGCGGACAGGCGGATTTCTACTGGGGACTCATCAAGCAGGCCGAGGCCGCCTCCATCGCGAACTACGAAGACTACCTGAAAACCCTCCGCAAAAAGGGCTACCGCCAGTGGGAGGACCGCCGTGGCCGCAAGGTGCTGGCAAAACTCACCGGCTATTCAAAGGGCACACTCACCCTCGTCGAACCCGACGGCACCAGGTGCAAGACCCACGAGAAAAAGCTGTCCGACAAGGACCGCGACTGGATCGACGAACAAAAACGCCTGCGCGGCATCGAATGATCCGCGAGGCGCTTGGTTGATCCATGCGTGCACGCCACCCGTCAAAACCGGCGGCGGCGCAGCAACATCAGCGTGCCGAGCAGCCCGAGCGCGGCGGCTCCGGGTTCGGGAACCACGGTGAAGGTCGCGTTGAAGTTGCTGCCTCCATTGCTGTCATAAATTGACGACTGGTTGAAGGCCTTGCCTTCGACCCACACGGCAATGCTGTAGTCACCTTCCGGCAGGCTGTGCGTGGCGATCAAATCCTTGGAGTTATCCGTGATATTCAAGCCATTCACGTCGGTTCCCCACTGGTCGTTGGGATCGCTGTAGCTTTGGAAGGCATACGAGATGGTGCCACTGGCGGCCGCGGCGCCGGAAATCGAATAATTCAGCTGGATGAATTCCACACCGTTGCCCTCGGACCAAAAACCGGTCTGGCCGCCGAGCCAGAGCGTGGTCGCGAAATCACCGAGGTCGGCACCTTCGAAATCCTGCGACTGAGCGGTGCCGCTCAAGTCATACCATGTGGCGTCGACGCCTGCGGAGGCGGGTGACACGTATGCATAGCCATTGAAAATAGTGGAGGCACCGACGGGCAGGGAGAGCATCAAGGCAAGGCTCGCTGTGGAATATAGAATGTGAGGGGTTTTCATCACGTGATTTTAGTTATGTTGGAACCATCAGCGATGCTTCCAAGGATCAAAAAATGCGAAATCCAGATAAGAGTCAATCAAGGATTTCACTCTCCAAATGTGGATTCCGGTTTCACGGTTTATCATTATTCTCATCATATGCGCCGGTTCTCATGAGGGCACATCCGGCAACCCGGCGTCCGGCAACGCAAGCATTCAAATTCAAGGCAAGGCGCGCCGAGGAAGTGAACAGCCATTCACGACCGAGCAGCAACGAAGCATTGGGTTTGAAAGCGCTGCGCCCGGAATGGCGGCACTTACCTTTGCTCGGCGAAGCCGCTCCAATCAACCGCACCAAACTCTGCTGCGGCGGGTGTCGGGTTGCCGGATGCGCCCTTGAGCTTGTGAACCGGAGCCGGATCGGGTATGGGATGGGGCGGCCCCAAAACCACCCGGCTCAACGACCATGGACCCCGTATCCCGCAGGACATTCCTCAAAACCGGCGCAATCGGCGCAGGTGCCTTCGCCGCCGGCGGAATCCCGGCGCTCGCCGGCCCCGCCGCCACACTCGCTGCCAGCGACCGGGTCACGCTGGGCAAATCCGGCGTCGTGGTTTCCAGGCTCGCCCAAGGGACCGGCATGAAGGGCTGGGCGCGCCAGAGCGACCACACCCGCATGGGCCAGAAAGCCTTCACCGCACTGCTGCGCCGCGGGTTCGAGCAAGGAATCAACCTCTGGGACATGGCCGACCTCTACGGCACCCACAGCTTCATGCGCAAGGCGATGGACGGCATCGCGCGCGACCAATACTCGCTGCTGAGCAAAATCTGGACACGCGAGGCGAAGTGGAACCATCCGTCCGGTGGCGCGACCGAGGAGGTCCATCGTTTCCTCAAGGAGATGGGGACCGACCGGCTCGACATCTGCCTGCTCCACTGCATGACCGAAAAGGACTGGCCGAAGCTCAAGGAGCGCGCCTGCGAGGAACTCGCGACGCTGAAGACCCTGGGCAAGGTCCGCGCCGTCGGTGTCTCCTGCCACAGTCACGACGCGCTCAAGACCGCCGCCGAACACCCGTGGGTCGACGTCATCCTCGCCCGCATCAACCACATGGGCGGCAAGGAATACAAGATGGATGGAACGGTGGAGGAAATCACCGCAACCCTCAAAAAGGCACGCGCCAACGGCAAAGCCGTGATCGGCATGAAAATCTTCGGCGAAGGCAGACTGGTGAAACCCGCCGAAAAGGACGCCTCGCTCAAGTATGTCCTCAACAGCGGCGCGGTCGATGCGATCACGATCGGAATGCGCACCGTCGAGGAAGTCGACGACTCCGTCCGCCGGGTCGCAAAGGCCCTCCGCGGCTGATCCCTCAGTGGTCGCAGATGTCTCCGCGGTCGATCCTCACGCCGCCATCCCGGGAGGCAAACTTGCCGCGTTCCTCAAGGAAATCGAGGAGCTGTCCGACGCTCAGGTTCTCGGCCGAACAGGTGTGAAACCGGGCGCTGGCGCCGAATTTCTCCTCGATGACCGAAACCCAATCCTGCCTGGACCGGCTCTCGCTGGAACCGGCGATGAGATGCATGACTTCGTGCCCGTGAATGCTTTCCATGGTGGTGGCGGCAGGGTGCCCGCCCGGCCCGCAATGGCAATCCAATTCGCCGCATTCTCATTCATGCGCGCCAAGCGCCGCGTCCTGCAACACCGCGGGTTCACCGACCCAGCCGATTGCCGCAATGCGCTCCAGCACGCACGCCCAGTCCGGAATCACCAGCCCCTCGCGCACCAGCTGCTCCTCGTCCCGCGGATATCCCCCCGAGCCCGCCAGCACCCGCTCGGACAGGTGAAAACACGCCCACGCGCGCCAAGTCCGGACCTCGGCACGCGGCCCGCTCATCCGGCTGGCGAGGTGTTGAAAATGCCGCACCGGGTTTCCCGTGTAGGCGTCCGCCTGCGGCCGCCGGAGCATCCAGACCAGCGCGCGATACGGTGCCTGCCACCGCTCGAGCACCGGGTCGTCGCCGGCCAAATCGGCGGAAAACGCCCGATTCAGCTGCAGAATCGCCTGCGCGGGTTTCCCGGATATCCAGAGCCCCTGCGCACAGCGCAGCGCACCCAGATAGAAGTCCCCTCCCCGGTCGTCGCCGAAGCGCCGCATCCAGCGCGCCGAGTCCACACCATCCGCAACCGGCAGCAACGGGCACTCGTCCATGGCGCTAAACCGCGTGGTGGATCGCCTCGCAAATCGCCGGGAAAATCTGGCGCTTGCGGCTCACCACACCCGGCGCATGGAAAAGCGTGTCGTCCCGGCGTTCGAACGGCAGCTGCTTGAGATACTTCTCCTTGCCGACCACCAGAATGATGCTGTGGTGGCGCTGCACGTCGGTCACCGCCATCACCGCGAGATTGTAACCTTGTTCCCCGGCCAGGGCCTCCAGGTGCTTCTGCAGTTCCTCACGCCGCGCGGCGAATCCCACCACGTCCCGCTCCTCCACCTGGGAAATACTCACCTTCACCCCCTGTTCGACGAACTCCTTGCGGTCGGCATTGAGAATTTCCTCCGCCGTGCCGCTCGAAATCAGCGATCCCACGGCAAACATCTCCTCGGTGAATTCCTTGGTGTCGATGCCCGCCACGCCACTCAGCCAGCTGAGCATCTCGCGGTCGAGCAGGGCCGTCGTCGGCGACGTCAGGCACAGCGTGTCCGAGACAATCCCGGCGCAGAGACACAAGGCCACATCCGGCGGCGGCATCAACCCGCGATGGAAGAACTTCCTGCCGACCAGCGTGCAGGTCGACCCGACCGGCTCGTTCAGGTAGCGGATCGGCTCGCGCGACACCAGGTCGCCCGCCACCCGGTGATGGTCGATCACCTCCACGACTTCCGCTTCCTCGACGCCGTTGACCGCCTGCGAGTATTCGTTGTGGTCCACCAGCGCGAGGCGGATCCTCTTGGGGTCCACCAGGTCGGACTTGGAGATCACCCCGATCATTTTCCCGCCCTCAGCCTCGACGACCGGGAACAGGTCCTGATCGGAGGTCGACAGCCGTTTCCGCAACAGCGACACCGGATGGGACGGCAGCACCGTCTCGAAGTTGCGCTCCATCACGTGGCGCACCGTCCGCGAACAACGGATCAGCGTGTTCGCGCTCGCCGTGTCCTGGCTGCACCGCAACAGATAGACCCCGCGGCTTGCCGCAAGCTGACAAATCTCCTGGCTGACCATGTTGTCACCCGTCACCAAAAGCGCGCGCACTCCGGCCTCGATCGCACAGCGCTGGACGATCGGACGGTCCCCGCAGATCACCAGAAAGTTCCCCGTGCTCCCTTCCTTCTTCGCCTGGCCGAGCCGTTTCTCCACGGATGCCTGCGACGAGGCCCCCACCAGCAGAATCAGGTCCTCCTCGGTTTCCGGCAGCTCGCCCTCCACGCCGACACTCGTCGCACCCAGCGTCTTCGCCAGATGGGAAAGCGACGCGTGCACCGTCCTCACCGCGATCCCCTCGGTGTCTCCGGGAAGCAGCAGTTTCAACAAATCAATATAACGCAGGGTGCCGCACACGAACCCCTCGTCGTTCTCCACCGGCACGCAGCGCACTTCCGCCGCGATCATCCGCCGATACGCGGTGAGGAAGGTATCCTTCTCGCTGACCTTCACCACCTCCCGGTGGCAGATCATTCCGGCGTTGGTCCGGACGTCGGTCACCAGCGCGGGCAGCTCCATCTTTGCCCGGTCCAGCACCCAGCGCGTCCGTTGGGAAATCTCACCGCAGCGTGCCGCGATCGCACCGCGTTGCTCGCCAGTCACCCGGAGCAATGAGGCATAACCGATCGCAGAGCAGATGGCATCCGTATCCGGATTCTTGTGTCCGATGACGTAAAATGGCGGCATGATGGTGATAGTAAGGGGAAAGGCTTTGGGTTCGCAACCACCCAAATCACGGATCGCGCTGAAATTCCCGCGCGTTTCCTGGCACAAAGATATTACATGCGTTCCGGGCAGCGGATCCCCAGCAAACCAAGGCCGGTGTTCAGGATTCGCCCGGTCAGTTCACACAAGGCGAGACGGCTGGAACGCAACGGCTCGTCCGATTTCAGCACCGGGCAGGCTTCGAAAAACGAATGGAAGGCGCGCGCCAGTTCCAACAGATAGTTCGCCAGAAGATTCGGCCGGAAGTCCTCGAGAACCATCGGCAGCAACTCGCCGAAACGCGCATGCAGCCGGGCGAGATGCACCTCGGCCTCCTCGGCCAGCGAGATCTCCGCGGCGGAGGCGTCAAACTCCGCGTCGAGCTTGCGGAAAATCGAACGGATCCGGACGTGCGAATACTGCAGATAGGGG
This sequence comes from Verrucomicrobiota bacterium JB025, assembly GCA_030673875.1. Taxonomy (GTDB): domain Bacteria; phylum Verrucomicrobiota; class Verrucomicrobiia; order Verrucomicrobiales; family Akkermansiaceae; genus Luteolibacter. The sequence continues at coordinate 20,340 of JAUTCT010000043.1, forward strand.
GCGGTGTCGCCCTGCAGCGCGAGCATCCGGTCCCAGGCAAAGACATAGTCGGTCAGCCGGTTCTGCGAGAGCTCCGCGAACTTCACCGCGCCGATGCCCACCGTTTGCGCGATCTCCGCGGCCTCATCACCCTGCAGGTCCGGGTTCTTCTCCGCGATGATCCTGGCCGCACGCTCCACCGCCTCGTCGAGCACGTCGGTGAGCTGCACGTTGTCGCCGGAGCGGGTCTTCATCAACTTGCGGTCCTCGCCGAGGATCGAGCCGAACGCCACATGCCGGCAGTTGCCGGTTTTCCCCCACCGCTCGGCCGCCTCGAAGAGCTGGCGGAAGTGCAGCTGCTGCGGCACCCCGACGACATACCAAATCTGGTCGGCATGCCACTCGTCGATGCGGTATTCGATGGTCGCCAAATCCGTCGTCGCATAGAGGAACCCGCCGTCCGCCTTGCGGATGATCGCCGGATTGTCCATCCACTCGCCATCGCGGCTCACCTTGAAGGGGTCGTCCGCGGGCTTCTTCGTGCCATCGGAAAACACGCAGACCGCACCGTCGCTCTCGCGCGCCAGCCCTTTTTCCAGAAACTCGTCCACCAGTCCGGCAAGCCGGTCATTGTAGTGGCTCTCACCCAGCCAGTAGTCGAACTTCACATCCAGCGTGTCGTAAATCCGCCGCAGGCCGATCTTGGAAACCTCGATGCAGCGCTTCCAGATCGCCAGATTCTCCTCGTCGCCGGCCTGCAGTTTCACCAGCTCGTTCTTGCAGGTTTCCAGCACCGCCGCGTCATCCTTGGTCGCCGCATTCACCTCGCGATACACCCGCAGCAACTCCGGAATCGGGTCCGCCTCGAGCGCCGCCTCGTCGAGCAGCGTCTTCCAGCCGTGCAGGATCATCCCGAACTGCGTGCCCCAGTCGCCGATGTGGTTGTCGGCAATCACCTTGAAACCGAGGTAGCGCGCGATGCGGCACAGCGAGTCACCGATGATCGTCGAGCGAATGTGGCCGACGTGCATCGGCTTCGCAACGTTCGGCGCGGAAAAATCCACCACCACCGTCTGCCCGTCGCCCACGGCCGGCACGCCGAGCTGGGGGTCGGCAAGCAACTCCTTCGCCTTCGCCGCGTAGGCTTCCGGCAGGATGCGGAAATTCAGGAACCCCGGCCCGGCAATCTCGGCCGTGGCCAGACCGCCCAGATCCAGCGCGTCGAGGATCTCCTGCGCCAGCGCCCGCGGGTTGGTCTTGCGGCGTTTCGCCAGCACCATCGCGGCGTTGCTCTGGTAGTCGCCGAATCGGAGGTCGGCGGCGGCGGTCACCGGTGCGGTGGCGGGCTCGCCAAGCACGGCGAACAGGGCGGAATTGAGGCGGCTTTCGAGTTCCTGGAGGATCGTCATGAGAATCGTGGGGGAGGCGCATCCCTGCGCGGCGTCAGCATTCGGGCGCGGCCGCACGGGACGGTTTGGAATCCAGAATCATCCGGATTTCATCGCGGGTTTCCGCACAGCTCAACTGGCGGCGGACCTCGCAGTTCGTGAAAAGTTTCGCAATCGCCGCAAGCGTCCGCAGATGCAGGTGGTAGTCCTTGCGCGGCACGATGAACAATATGATGTAGTGCACCGGCGCGTTGTCGATCGCCTCAAAATCAATCCCCTCCTTCGAGCGGCCGAAAATCGCGATCACCTCCTCCAGTTCATCGGAAAACGCATGCGGAATCGCCACTCCGGAACCAATCCCCGTGCTCACCTGGTCCTCCCGCGCCCGCAGCGCCTCGAGCACCTGCTCCCGTTGTTCCTCATCCAGCCGGTTGTTTTCGACCAGATGATCCACCAACTCGGTAATCGCCGGCCAATGCTCAGCCGCCTTCATATCGAGAATGATCTCATCCGCACTGAGCAAATTCGCCAACTTCATAAACAAGGGGCCGATCCACGCAATTCCTTGCGCCCGGGACGCGAGTGGGTAACGGGCCATCCTCCGGTTGGCAAGCCGATTTCCCCACGGCGTGCGCCAAACCGGGCAACACGTCCGATCACGCAGCTCCGGCGTTACCGCAACTCACCCAGCGGAATCCCGTCCATGTCGGTGAATTCCTGGTTCTCGCCACCCATCGCCCAGACAAACTTGTAGTTCGAACTGCCGGCGCCCGAATGGATCGACCACGGCGGGGAAAGCACCGGCTGGTGGTCGCGCACCACCAGGTTGCGCGTGCCTTGCGCCGGCCCCATGAAATGCATCACGAGGTTGTCGCCCGGAATGTCGAAGTAATTGTAAACCTCCGAGCGCCGGACGTGGGTGTGCGGGGGAAATGTGTTCCAGACCGACCCCACCGCCAGCTCGGTGAACCCCATCACCAGCTGGCAGCTCCGGATCCCGCCCTGGTGGATCTGTTGGTAAATCACCCGTTCGTTCGCCGCCTCCTTCGACCCCAGCTCCACCCGGTTCGCATCCTCCTTCGTCGCCAGTGCCGTCGGGTAGTCGGCGTGCGCCGGATAACTCACGATGTAAAACACCGCCGGATCCGCGGCATCCGCGCTCTCCATCGCGACCTCCCGGGTCCCGCGCCCGACATACAGCGTGTCACACTTGTCGAGCGTCCGGGTTTCCCCGTCCGTGGTGATGCTGCCGGCCCCGCCGAGGTTGATGATCCCCACCTCGCGCCGCTCGCAAAAGAAATCCGCGGCGATCACCTCATACGGAGCCTCCAGTTTCAGCGCGGCCGCCTGCGGCACCGCAAACCCGACCACCGTGCGGTCCACCTCCCAATGCCGCAGATTGCAGCCCCCCGGCTCAAGCAGCCCTTCCAGCATGAACGTTTCGCGCAGCTCGGAGGTGTCCATGATGGCGGCGTGATCGGGACTCGGACAATGGATGTTTTTCATAAACGAATGGGGAAAAAGAACCCCTGAAAAATGGCAATTGACACTCCCAAGGGTCAAGGATTGATTCAAATCCGAACCAATTGTTCAATTTTGAACACACCAGACAGCCAAGCCCCGCCCCGCAAATACCAGGTCCCCAGCGTCGACAGCGCATGCCGGATCCTCAAAGCCGTCTGCGGCGCGGACCAGCCGCTGCCGATGTCCGGGATCACCCGGATCGCCCAAACCTCGCGCACCACCACCATGCGCATCGTTTCCTCCCTCTGCGACAACGGCTTCCTCGCTCGCGACGATAACGGCCGGATCTCCGCCGGCGCCGCACTCGGCATGCTGGGTGCCCGCATACCCGGCACCTCGGACCTCCGCCAGCGCGCCACCCCCATCCTCGAACAACTCGCCGCCACCATCTGCGAAACCGCCCACCTCGCGGTGCCGCTGGAGACCCACTGCCTGCTCCAGCAGGTCGTCGACAGCCCCGAACCCATCCGCGTCGCATCGCGCCCCGGCACGCTCGTCGACTACCACTGTTCCTCCACCGGAAAGTCGATCCTCGCCTTCCGCCGCGACCTCGTCCTCCGGCTCCGCACATCCCCGGAACTCGCCAAACGAACCCGCAACACCCTGACCACCTGGCCCGCCCTCGAGGCCGAACTCGAACGCGTCAGAACCCGCGGCTACGCCGTCGACGAAGAGGAATACCACCCCGGCGTCCGCTGCGTCGGCGCCCCCGTGCGCGACAATTCCGGCAAGATCATCGCCGCCATCGGCGTAACAGGCGCGACCAACCGGCTTACCAAGCGTCGCATCCCCGCAGTCGCGAAACAACTCATCTCCGCGGCAAACCAGTTGGCGTCCACCTTCTGAAAAACCTCATGAATCCGACCATTCTCACCCTCTTCGCGCTCGCCGGATCCGCCGCGGCCGCCCTCGCCGCACCCGTCCCGCAACCCGCCGAAGTCAAGGCGCTCGCCACCAGGGTCGCCGACTGGCAGATCCGCACCTTCGACGAACACGGGAAATACCGCGCCCTCGCCAGCAACAAACCTTCCTGGGCCAACCACAAGAACTACCATGACCTCCAATGGCACATGGGCGCGCTCTACGCCGGCATCGAACGGTTCCGCCACATCGCCGACCAACCGGAAAAATACACCGGCTTCCTCACCATGATCGGCCAGCGCAACGGCTGGAAACTCCACAAGCGACCATACCACGCGGACGACCACGCCGTCGGCCAGTTCTACCTGTCGCTCTATCAGGAAACCCGCGACCCGGCCATGCTCCGGCCCACCCGGGAACAATTCGACTGGATCCTCGAACACCCGAAAACCGGCTCGATCGTCTGGACGACCTGGCAGGAAAAACAAGCCGGCAAACACACCGACTGCCACGACCGCTGGGGCTGGTGCGACGCCCTCTTCATGGCCCCGCCCGTCTGGGCACGCCTCGCCAAAATCACCGGCGAACGCAAATACCTCGACTTCATGGACCGCGAATACCACGCCACCTACGACCTGCTCTGGGACAAGAACGACCACTTCTTCTGGCGGGATTCCTCGTTCTTTCCCAAACGGGAGAAAAACGGCCGCAAGCTCTACTGGGGCCGCGGCAACGGCTGGGTCTTCGGCGGCCTCGCCCTGATGATCCCCGACCTTCCGCAAGACTGGCAGGGACGCCCGTTCTACCTCCAGCTCTTCCGACAAATGGCCGACAGCCTGCTCGCCTGCCAGCGCGACGACGGCACCTGGAGCATGGGCCTGCTCGGCGGCACCGATGGCTACCCGAACAAGGAAACCTCCGGCACCGCATTCTTCACCTTCGGCCTCGCCTGGGGCATCAACAACGGCATCCTCGACAAGGAGAAATACCAACCCGCCACACTCAAGGCATGGCAGGCCCTCGCCGGATGCGTCACCCCCGATGGCATGGTCGGATGGGTCCAACCCGTCGGCGCCGCCCCGGGAATCTCCTATCCCGACAAGACCGAAGTCTACGGAACCGGTGCCTTCCTCGCCGCCGCCTCCGAAGTTTACCAACTCGCCGGCGGAAACAAACCCAGCCCCCACCAACCATGAAACCCCACACCATCCTCCTCCTCGCACTCGCCTCCGCGCTGCCGGCATCGTCCGAACCCGCCGCAACGGCCGACACCCCGAAACCCGCCACCTTCGCCCGCTTCGTGCCCGAACGCATGGACGACTTCGCCTGGGAAAACGACCTGATCGCCTTCCGCGCCTACGGCCCGGCACTCAGGGACGGCGCCGAAAACAGCGGCATCGACTGCTGGCTCAAGCGCGTCCCATACCCGATCGTCAACAAGTGGTATGCCGAAGACAAACAGGGCAAATCCTATCACAAGGACCACGGCGAGGGACTCGACAGCTACAAGGTCGGCGCCAGCGCCGGCTGCGGCGGAACCGCCATCCTCATCAACGGCAAACACGAACGGCTCGAAACCTTCACCACACACGAAGTCATCGCTGTCACCCCGCAACAATCCACCTTCAAACTCAGCTACCAGCGCGAGATCGACGGCACCGTCTACGGCGAGCAGAAAACCATCACCATCACGCTCGGCAAACGCCTCTTCCAGGTCGAATCCCTCTTCCTCAAGGACGGCAAACCCGCCCCCGGCCTCACCGTCAGCGTCGGCCTCACCACCCATGACGGCAACGCCACCCCGTTCTCCGACAAGGACAAGGGCTGGATCGCCACCTGGGAAACCCTCGACGACAGCGAACTCGGCACCGGCGCGCGCATCAAACCCGCGGATCTCGCATCGATCACCACCGTGGAATCGGACGTCCACGATGAAAGCCACATCTACCTGATCACCCGCACCGACGACGCAGGGAAAATCCGCTACGAAGCCGGCTACGGATGGAAGAAGGCCGGCGCCATCCAATCGCGCGACGACTGGGCGGACGCGCTCTCACGCTGACGCCCGCCAACCCCCGCACGCCGTCACCGGCGGCGCACTCAAATGTGCTTGAGTGCGAATGCGTAGGCACCCGTCGTAATCGCCTCGGACGTTCCCATCTTGGAAACCCCCACCCCGATGCGCTGCACCGGATCATAGCTCACCTTCCGGTCCGTTCCCGGAACGGTGATCTCCTTCGAGTGGTTCATCAGAAACTCGGCAAGCTCGGCCTCGTCCTCCAGATTGAACACCTTCGAGGCGATCCGCGGCACACCGGTTTCCTCGTGCTTCCCGCGCATCGTTTCCACCAACGACGGCATGTAGAGCGGCGCCGCAGCGGACAAGCCGCCGCCGATCACCGCCAACCCGTCGACCATCGTCAGCGCGTTGGCCATGGCGCCGCCGGCCACCTTGCCCAGAAGTTGATAACTCGTCTTCGCCGCGTCGGCATCGCCCTCCGCCTTGCCAAAGGCGATCTGTTCGATCTCAAACGGATCCGGAGCATCCTCCGGGGAAATCCCCGCACGCTTGGCATACTCGCGCTTCACCGCGCGGATCGCCACGCCTTCCTCCGCGTTTTTGCCGGTCTCCACGATGTTGCTGGAGCACCAGATTTCGCCCGCGATCGAGTTGTCACCCACGTGCAGCTCGCCGTTGCGCACGATGCCGCCGCCAAACCCCGTGCCAAACGTCACCCCCAGCAGGTTGTGGAATCGCTTGGGATTTCCCGCGTCCTCCAGCGCCTGATTGATCACCGGCAGGAATCCCGCGAGCGCCTCGCCATACGCGAAAAGGTCGCCGTCGTTGTTGATGAACACCGGAATCCCGAACTTCTCCTCGAGCATCGGCCCCAGCGGCACCCCGCCGCGGAACCCCGGCAGATTGCCAAGGTCACCGATGATCCCCGCCGGATAATCCGCCGGCCCGGGAAATGCAAAACTGATCGCCACCGGCGCCTCCGGACACGCGGCCCGGGTCTTCTCGAATCCCTCGAAAATCGCATCCAGACAGCTTTGCAAATCGCCGCTGTCGATCAGCGTCTTGATCGTCTCCGTCACCGGCTTGCCGCCCTGCATCGCGTGAAACCGGAAGCTCGTTCCGCCCGCGTCGAGCGTCATCACCACCCGCTTGTCGTCAAATAGTTTCATGATCGTTGGTTCCTGTCGGTTCACTTGTCGAATTCAGGCCACCGCCTTCTTTCCTCCACCCAGCGACTTGAGCGAAAGCACCAGCAGATAGGCAAAGCACACGGCGGGAACCACGAAACTCATCGCACCCAGCTTCATGTCGAGCATCTGGCCCATCAGCAGCGGCACCACCGCCCCGCCGGAGATCGCCATGCACATCAGGCCGCTCAGTTCATTGGACGCCTCAGGCTTCTCCTCGACCGTGATCGAGAACAACATCGGCCAGATGTTGGCAAACCCGAGACCCGCCAGCACCACGCCGACAATCGCCAGCGCCGGCTGCCCGAGCATCATCAACACCGCACCCGCAAGCCCCATCACCGCGGACCCGACGAAACACGCGCGCGCACTGATGAAATTCAGCACCACACCCGCACCGAGCCGGCCGATCGTGAGAAGAATGAAGAACGTCGACGGCCCCCACAGCGCCGCCTTTTCATCGGACATGCCAAGCTTCGCCAGCGCCGGTTTCAGGAACGTGCCCATGCACACCTCCGCGCCCACATAGAGGAAGATCCCCAGCACCGCCATCGCGAACACCGGGTTCTTCAGCAAGGCCAGGCTGCTGCCGATGCTCGGCGGCGTGTCGGCCTTGGTCTCATCAACCGGCGTCACCGCCACCCAGATCAACGCCACCACCATCAGCGCGCAAAACAACGGAAACGCACCGCGCCAACCCATCGTCGCAAACAAGCCAATCGCACCCACGCCGGCCACCAGATAGGATGAGGCCGAACTGCCGATCCCCTTGAACCCCTGCGCCAGACTCAGGTTCCGGCTGTAGGCACCCTCCGGACTCACGTCATGCATGATCGGATTTCCCGCCACCTGGAGAAACGTCGTGCCCACGCCGAGCACGAAGATGCACGCAAGCAACAACGGGAAACTCGGGTCCATCAGACTCGGCACCGCCATCGCTCCCGCATTCAAACCCAGCCCCAGCATCAGCAGCTTCTTCTTCCCGATCCGGCCGGCAAGCACACCACCCGGAACGGAAAACGCAGCAAAGGCAATGAACACGAAGAACGGCAACAACGTCGCCAGCACGTTACTCAGGTCATAATTGGTCTTCACTGCGGCGGAAAGAGGGCCCATCGCGTCGGCCACCCCCATCACGAGGAAGGCGAGAAAAATCGGTATCGTACTTGCTTTCATGGTTGGTTTTTAAATTCCCTTGTCAGGATGCTCGCGAGTGTCTGCCTACCGCCCGCCCAAACAAACGAACACGTAGGTTTCCCTGTAAACCCTAACCCGGAAATTCGCCCCACCTCCTGCCACCTGCCTGCCAACCAGCCCCGCTGCCTGCGGCTCGCGGGTGAAGCACGGCGGCACGGCAATCCCAACGACCGCACATCAGCACGCCGACCGCCATTGCCAAGCGCCGGCGGAACCCCTCAAATCATCTCGCTCAGCAGCGACGGATGGGGCCGCGGAATGACAATCTTGTTCACCAGCAGTCCTTTTTCGGAAACCACCGCCGCGCCGGCATCCACCGCCGCCTGCACCGAGGAAACATCCCCGGTCATCGTCGCGAACGCCTTGCCGCCGAGCGCCATCGCCAGACGGATTTCCACCAACTGGATGTTCGCCGCCTTGACCGCCGCGTCGGCGGCCTCGATGAGCGAAGTCACGGAAAATGACTCGATGACTCCCAAGGCCTTGAGCTCGCCGACCTCGGTCGCACCCGAGATCGCCTTGAACACCGATTCATCGATGTTGGACAGCACCGCGGCATCAATGACCGTCCCCTTGTTGGCGGCAATGCCGGCCTCGACCGCCGACTGCACGTCGGCAACCACGCCACCGACCATCACCATGAACTTGCCGGAACAAATGGAACGGCACAGCAACATCTCCACGTTGCCCGCCTTGAGCATGGCGTCGCTCGCGCCGAAACCGGCGGCGATGCTGGAGAGTTCCACGATACCTATCGAATTCTTTGACATGACTTATGAATGTTTGATTTGGATGACTCCGTTAACCGAAGCGACGGTGCCGTCAATACTGGCATGGATGCGGGCTCCGAGCTTGTCTTTTGCGATCTCCGCCACCAGTTGGCCCTTCTTGACCTTGTCCCCGACCTTCACCACCGGCACCGATGGCGCGCCGACGTGCTGGGAAAGCGGCAGATTCACCACCTCCGGCTGATAGTTCGTCTCCACCCACGGCGCGGACACGTTGAAGTCATCCAGCCCCAGCTTGCGGATCAACGACTTCAGCGGAACGTGGCGGCCCGGTTCCATCGGGTGCGCCGTGATCTCCTGGCTCGGGCCCAGCCAGCGCTCCATCCCGGCCTCCTTGCGGTCGGTCTTGCCCTTGTCACACGCCTGTTTCGGATAGAGATCCTCCGGGCAGGAATACAAGGTGCACAAATTGCACGCACAGCAGAGGTCCGCCCACTTCGACCAGTTTTCCCCACCGGTCGCGGTGAACCCGAGACTCCGCATCACCTTGTGCGGCTGCACGTCGTAGCCCAGCAGGTAGCGCGGGCAAAACTCGGTGCAGTAGCTGCACTGGTCGCACGCCGACTTGCCGATCCGGTCCATCTGCTTCTGCGGCCGCAGCATGCGCTGGACGAGCGTGTGCGAGGTCGGCAGCACGATCAGCCCGCCGGTCGTCTTCGTCACCGGCTTGCCGAGGTCCTGCTCGATGCTTCCCATCATCACCCCGCCGACGAAAACCGTGGTATCCTCCGTGGTCGTCCCGCCGGCAATGTCGATCAGCTCCTGCAGCGTGATCCCGGTCGGCACCGCCAGACTCATCGGCTGTTTCACCGCACCCGTGACGGTGAGGAATTTCTTCACCACCGGCCGTCCCTGCACCGCCTCGGCGATGTGATACAAACTCTCCGAGTTGTGCACCACGGCCCCCACCTGCAGCGGAATGCCGCCCGCCGGGATCAGGCGCCCGGTGGTCTCGTAAACCAGCACGTATTCATCACCGGTCGGATAGTAGTCGCCTAGCAAATGCGTGCGCACCGGCCCGCCGGACGCCGCCTGCTCCAGCGCCTCGATCGCCTTCTTCCGCTTCGCCTTGATCCCGAAAATCGCGTCCTTGGCCCCCGTCGCCTGCATCGAGAGCTCCATCCCGAGCACGACCTCCCGGGGAAACACCTCAGTGAGTTCGGCGTCCTTGTGTAGCAGCGGCTCGCACTCGGCACCATTGGCAATCACCGTGTCCGCCTCGGCATTGAGTTTCACGTGGGTCGGAAATCCGGCCCCGCCGGCTCCCACCACTCCCGCTTCTCGAACTGCGTCTACTACATTCATCGCATCATTTCCGGTTTTGTTAGATCACCAGCGCCACCTGGATCCCGGGACCATGCACCCCTTCGATCAGAATCCCCTCCACATCCGCCGTCTTCGACGGACCGGTGCAGAAAATGATCGATGGATCGTCGCCGAAGCGCTCGATCGCATCAGGAATGGTCGCGACAATGTCCTTCTCGTCGATCACCGCGACGTGAATCCACGGCGCCAGCGCCGCAAGCCGCGCCGACGTGTCCTGGTCCCGCAGCATGATCGTGCCGCTCTCGGCGATCCCCGCCGTCGCCCGCGTGATCCCGAATCCATAGACGTCGATCTTCGCCTCGTCGTATTCGGTCTCAATCTCCACGCCCTCCAGCCCGGCGAATCGCCCGGCCAGCGCCGGATCGCAATACCCGATGGTCACCCCTTCCGCCTTCAGGAATTCCCCGAGCGCGTCCACGGAATCCATGAACCGCGCACTGGCGAACTTCAGCTTGTTCTCGAACTGGTCCTTCAACGAAGCGAACTCACCCGACGGCCGCGAGATCACCAGCTCGGTGTCCCACTCCGGCATCGGCGCGGGGTTCTTGATCGGCTCCAGCGCCTTGCGGATGGAGGAAAAAATGGCATCCCTGTCTGAACTCATGGGTCTTGTTGTTAGTTGGATTTGTGATTCTTGAACCACTTGCGGAACTTCCCGCCTTCGAATTTCGGCAGCTTGCGCTGCGATTGCCAGGACATCGCGGACGGATGCGGAATCATTTCGGTGGGAATGTAGTTCATCGTGTGGCCCATCTTGAGCGCCGTCTTCCACATCGTCGGCTGCGAACAAAGCACCGCCCACATCGTCAGATCCGGCGTGCCCTTCATCGCGTCTCCCGCCTTCTCACGCTTCGCCTTGTCGCGCAGCCGGAGCAGCAAATCCGGAATCGGAATATTCACCGGACACACCTCGTTGCACGCGCCGCAGAGGCTCGACGCCTTCGGCAAATCCGCCAGTTCCGGGAAACGGTTGCCCGCCAGCAAGGGGCTGAGCACCGCGCCCACCGGACCCGGATAGACGCTCCGATACGCGTGACCGCCGGACTGGCGGTAAACCGGACAAACATTCAAACACGCACCGCAGCGGATGCAGCGCAGGATTTCCCGGCAGTCGCTGGCAAGCACTTCGCTCCGCCGGTTGTCGACGAAGATCACATGCATGTGCTCCGGCCCGTGCGGCTGACCCGCGCTCTTCGGCCCGCCGATGAACTGGTTGTAAACCGTCAACTGCTGCCCCGTCCCGGATCGCCCGATCAGGTTCAGGAAAACTCCCAGCTCACGGTCGCTCGGAACCAGCTTCTCGATCCCGACGATCGCGATGTGCACCTTGTTAGCCGCCATGCAGAATCGCGCGTTGCCCTCGTTGGTCACCAGCGCGATCCGCCCGGACTCGGCGGAAACGAAGTTCGCTCCCGTCAGGCCGACATCCGCATCGAGATACTTCTGCCGCAGGAATTTCCGCGCCCGCCGGGTGATCGTCTCCGGATCATCGTTGTAGTCGCCCAGCCCCTCGCGCTCGAAACTCTTCGCAATGCCGCGCCGGTTCTTGTGCACGATCGGCGTCACGATGTGCGACGGATGATCGTGGTCAATCTGCAGGATGAACTCGCCGAGGTCCGTCTCGACCACCTCTTTGCCGTTCTTCTCCAGGAAATCCAGCAGGTGGATCTCCTCGGTGAGCATGCTCTTGGATTTCACCATGCTCTTGCACCCGTGCTCGTTCATGATGTCGAGCACCACCTGCTTGGCGCGCTCGTCGTCCACCGCGAAGTGCACCTTCGCACCGTTCCGCTGGAGCGCGGCCTCCGCCTTTTCCAGATAGGTATCCAGATTCTCCAGCGTGTGCTGTTTGATCAAGCCCGCCGTCTCGCGCAGCTTGTCGGGGTCCGCGTAGTCGCGCTCCAGTGCCGCATAACGGCGCTCGGACTTCATTTTCGCACCAATGAAGTTGGCGTCATGCACCTCTTCCGATAGGTCGCGGGCGGCGATGTCGATTTTCTGCAGAGACTTCATATGTTAAATCTTTCCGGCGTTTTTCAGCGAATCACGCAGCACCTGGGCGATGTGCATCCGCTTGGTTTCGATCCCCTTCTTGTCCATCATTCCCCCGAAGTGCATCATGCACCCCATGTCCGCGGCCGCGACGATGTCCGGCTCCGGCTTGGTCAGGTTCTCCACCTTCAGTTCGCCCATGCTCTTCGAGACATTCGGGAAAGCCACCGCAAACGTGCCGCCAAACCCGCAACACTGCTCGACCTCGTCGATCGGCAGAACCTCCAGCCCCTCGATGCTCGCCAGCAGCGTGCTGATCGCCTGCGGACTCTCCGACCCGCGCAAGTGGCAACTCCGGTGAAAGGTCAGCTTGGCATCCAGTTTCCCCGGCCACTCGGTGATCCCCAGACCATGCACGATGAAGTCCACCAGCTCCCAGGTCCGCCCGCCCAGCGCCTTGACCTCGGGAAGATCGGTCTCCTTCTCAAAGGCTAACAACGCGCCGTGAAACACCATCGCCGCGCACGAACCGGACGGAACGACAATCGGCTTGTCACCGGGAAACGTCTTCAGCGCACTCCGCAGCACCTTGCGCGCGCTCGCCCAATCGCCCGCATTGAACGCCGGCTGGCCACAACACGTCTGCCCGTCCGGCAGCTCGATGTCGCAGCCCAGATATTCCAGAACCTCGACGCTCGCCTGCGCGACATCCGCATAAAACGCGTCGCACAAGCACGTCGTCATCAATTGGATCGACTTTCCAGTCGGGCGGTTCGGTGGTGTATGCAGCAAGCTCATGGTGTTGAAGGTCTAGTCGGCAATCGTCAGTTTGATCCCCTTTGCGCGGATCGCATCGGCCACTGCCGGCGCGATGCCACGGTCCGTGATGATCCGGGAAATTCTTACGGATTCGGCAAAAAAATACTCGGAGCGCTCAAGAAACTTGGTGGAATCCACCAACAGAATGACTTCTTCGGCGAATTGCACAAGCCGCCCTTTGAAAGTCGCCTGTTGTTCGAACCCCTCGCTCGCCCCGCGCTCGATGTCGAAACCCACACAGGAAATGAACGCCGTCTGCACGTTGTGCCTCCGCAGCGTGTCAATACTCTCCCCGCCCACAAAGGTCTGCGTCTTCGGATGATAACGCCCGCCGGTGCAAATCAACTGCACCTTTTCCATCCGCACCATCTGCTCCAGCACGCCATACGCATTGGTCACCACCCGGTATGGCAGATCCGGCAACAACGCCACCAACTCGAATGCCGTCGTGCTGCTGTCAAACGCGTAGGTCCTCCCCGGCTGGATCATTTCCAGCGCGGCCTGCGCGATTTCCCGCTTCGCCTGCACCTCCAGCCCCTGGCGCTCCGTGAACGACTGCAACTTCGGCCTGCCGTTCAAACTGCTCGCCCCCCCATGAATCCGCGTCAACTGCGACGCTTCCTCCAACGCCTGCAAATCCCGCCGGATCGTCTCATTGGTCACCTGAAACTCCTCCGCCAGATCAACAGTCCGCACAGTCCCCCGCTCGTCCAAAAGCGTGAGAATCTGTTGCTGTCGTTCAATGGCCAACATTGTGGAGGAATCTGCGTTTGACGCCATAAACCCACAAGAATTTGTGGATTTCTGCAAGTTTTTTGTTGTTCTTTGTGGGTTTTTCTGCGTTTCTACCGCCGAAACAAAGATTTTTTCAATTTCGATGCCGACTGCAACCATCCCAAACCTCAACCGTGCGCACATCGAACAACTCGTGCGGGCAAGCCTCAGCCGCCACACCGCGGGCAGCGCCTCCCTCAAACCAGCCACCGGCCCCAACCCGCTGGTCGTCAACTCCAGCGCACGCCACTGCCACCTCTCCCCGGAAGCCGTGGAAACCCTCTTCGGAAAAGGCCACACGCTCACCCCGATGAAGGACCTCTACATGGACGGCCAATACGCCGCCAAGGAATCCGTCACCCTCATCGGCCCCCGCAGCCGCGTCATCTCCAACCTCCGCATCCTCGGCCCGTGCCGCGACTTCAACCAGGTCGAACTCGCCTTCACCGACGCCATCTCGCTCGGCTTCAAAATCCCGGTCCGCAACTCCGGTGACATCGAAGGCACCCCCGGCTGCATGCTCATGGGCCCCGCCGGCTTCCTCAAAATGGACAAGGGCGTCATCCGCGCCGCCCCCCACGTCCACATGGCCCCGGAAGACGCCGCATACTACGGCGTGGAAAACAAAACCTTCATGAAACTCAAGGTCGGTGGCGACCTCGGAATGACATTCGACAAAATCTTCGTCCGCGTCGACCCTTCCTTCAAACTGGAAGTCCACATCGACACCGACGAAGCCAACGCCTGCGGCCTCGGCCCCGGCGTCCCCTGCGAACTCGTCAAATAACCCACCCACCACCCCGCTTTTCCGCCCACCAAGTCATTAGAACTTAGCAAACCAAGCAGTTTAAACCAAACCAACCACACCAACCAAACAACAACATGAGTGAATCCATCGGATTGATCGAAACTAAGGGCCTCACCGGCTCGATCGAAGCGAGCGACGCAATGGCCAAGGCCGCTGCCGTCACCCTCGTCAAGCAGATCTCCATTGGCGGCGGCTTCCTGACCGTCCTCGTCAAAGGAGACGTCGGCAGCGTCAAGGCCGCCGTTGAAGCCGGAGCAGAAGCCGCCAACCGCGTCGGCGAACTCGTCGCATCCAACGTCATGGCACGCCCGCACGAAGACCTCCTCAAGTACTTCGACGCCTAATTTCCACAACTCAAAATATAACTACACAAGACCATGGCCAGACAAGCAATTGGAATGATCGAATGCAAGGGACTCATCTGCCTGATGGAGGCAAGTGACGCCGCTCTCAAATCCGCCGACGTCAGCATGACCGGCTGGGAAAAAATCGGCTCCGGCCTCGTGACCGGCTTCTACACCGGAGACGTCGCCGCAGTCAAAGCAGCCATCGAAGCCGGCGCCGAAGCCGCCAGCCAGATCGGTGAAGTCGTCGCCGTGCAGGTGATCCCCCGCCCGCACGACGACCTCGGCAAACTCGGCAGCTGGATCAGCTGAGCCGGCCCCGCAGGGAAAGATCACTCGTCCGTCGGGCACTCGTGCCGGGATTCCCGTTATTTCACCCATGAAGATCCTCATCGCCAACCTGGGCTCGACGTCCTTCAAATACTGCCTCTTCACGATGAGCGGTTCCTCCCAGGAACTGCTCGCCAAAGGCGGATTCGAACGCGTCACGGAATACACTCCTTGTATTGAGGAGATGCTCCAGACCCTCACCGACGACGGACATCTTTCCTCACCCGACGATCTCGACGCCGTTGGCTTCAAGACCGTCCTCGGCAAAAACCTCAGCGGTTGTGTGGAAGCGGATGATCGCGTCCTTGAAGCCCTCGACGGCTTCAAGGAAGTCGCGCCCGCCCACAACCCCGCCTACGCGGAAGGCATCCGCTGCTTCCGTGACAAACTCCCCAAGGTCACCCGCGTCGCGCTGTTTGAAACGGCGTTCTACCAGTGGATGACCCCGGCGGAATACTCCTACGCCCTGCCCAAGGCATGGCGTGACCTCGGAATCCGCCGCTACGGATTCCACGGCGCCAGCCACAAGTTCGTCGCCGAACGCTCCGCGGAACTCCTCGGCCGACAAGACGTCGCCGAACGCGTCCGCAAACTCTACATCGACGGACCCGGAACCTTCGACGCCGCCCCCTTGCGCGTCGTCTCCTGCCACCTCGGCGGCAGCAGCTCGGTCGCCGGTATCAACAACGGCGTCTCCATCGGCGCCAGCATGGGATTCAGCCCGCAAAGCGGCCTGCCCCAAAACAACCGGATCGGCGATCTCGACTCCATGGCCATCCCCTACGTCTCCAAAATGCTCGGCCTGCCCATCGACGAGATCGAACGCCAGCTCAACAAGGAGAGCGGCCTGCTCGGACTCTCCGGCGTCAGCAACGACCTCCGTGACATCACCGAGGCCATGGATGCCGGAAACCCCGACGCCAAACTCGCCTACGAGGCACTCATCGACAGCATCCGCCACTGGGCCGGATCCTTCCTCTTCAAAATGGGCGGCATGGACGCCCTCGTCTTCACCGCCGGCATCGGCGAAAACAACCCGGACCTCCGCGCACGCGTCTGCGCCGGCCTCCAGGACCTCGGCCTCACCATCGACCCCGAAGCCAACCAAATCCGCGGCGCCGAAGCCGTCATCAGCACTCCGGACTCGAAAATCAAGGCGATCGTCATCCCCGCCAACGAAGAACTCGTCATCGCCCGCGAGGTGCTCCGGTTCATCCAGGCAAAATAAATCCACCGCATTCTCAACCAACCACAAATCACCTCAACTCATAACCAACTGAAATCATGGCTAAACAAGCAATCGGAATCCTCGAAACCAAAGGACTCGTCGGCCTCGTGCTCGGCACGGACGCAATGCTCAAATCCGCAAACGTCGAAGTCACCGCTCCCATGAAGGGCGTCGGCAGCGCACTCGTCAGCGTCACCATCACCGGTGATGTCGCCGCCGTGAAAGCCGCCATCGAATCCGGCGCCGAAACCGCCAGCAACTACGGCGAAGTCGTCAGCGCCCACGTCATCGCTCGTCCGCACGACGACCTCGAAGCCATCGTCTCCGAACCGAAAGCGCCCGCAACCAAACGCGCCGCATCCAAATAATCCGATGTATCTGGGAAAAGTCATCGGTTCCGTCGTTTCGACGAAAAAGGACGAATCCATGATCGGGCGCAAGCTCCTCATGGTCCGCCCGATGCTCGCCGATGCCGACAATCCAGGCCAGCTCAAGCCCGGCGCCAACACGATCGTCGCGATCGACACGCTGGGCGCCGGCGAGGGCGAACTGGTGATGTTTGCCCAGGGCAGTTCGGCGAGACAGGCGGATGGCCTCAAGGCACTCCCGGTCGATGCCGCGATCGTCGGCTTGGTCGATTCGGTCAACATCCTCGGACACAAAACCTACGAAGCAAAAAACAGCTGATAATTCACTACTGACATGAGTCAAATTTCCGAAGAAGCAATCCGCGATGTGGTCACTGAAGTCCTCTCGCGCTTGCAATCCACCAGCGGCGCACCCGCCGCTCCCGCCATCCACACGCGCCCCGGCCGCCACGGTGTCTTTGACGACGCCGATACCGCAATCGCCGCCGCCCGCGGTGGTTTCGAACAACTCCGCGCCAAAGGATGGGCCGCACGCACCCGCATCGTCGAAATCGTCAAACAGATGTGCGTCGACAACGCTCAGCGCTGGGGCGACATCGAATACAACGAAACCAAAATCGGCCGCCACGCCCACAAACCCGCCAAACTCCAGGGCGTCAAGAACGTGCTCGGCACCGAATACCTCATGCCCTACGGCATGAGCGGTGACCTCGGCATCACCATGGACGAAGCCGCACCGTGGGGCGTCATCGCCGCCATCACCCCGCTCACCCACTCGATCCCGACCATCGCCGGCAACATCGTCAACATGGTCGCCGCCGGCAACGCCATCGTCTGCAACCCCCACCCGGGCGGTGCAGGCTGCGCCGCGCTCGCCATCGATGAGATCAACGAGGCCATCAAGGCGGAACTCGGAATCTCCAACCTCATCTGCACCATCGAGAAACCCTCGCTGGACTCCTTCGACGCCCTCTGCAAATCGCCCGACGTCGACCTCCTCTGCATCACCGGCGGCCCCGGCGTCGTCGACGCCGCCATGAAGGTCGGCAAACGCGCTGTCTGCGCCGGACCCGGCAACCCGCCCGTCGTCGTCGACGACTGCAGCGCGCTCGACTTCGACCGCGTCGCCCGCGACATCATCACCGGCGGTGGATTCGACAACAACCTGCTCTGCATCGGTGAAAAACAAATCTTCGCCGTCGGACCGTCCTATCAGCTCACCCTCGACGCCCTCAAGCGCCAGGGAGCCGTGGTCCTCAACTCCCAGCAGCTCGAAGCCATCAAGAAGGAAGTCTTCAGCTACAAGGACGGTGTCGGCTGCCGCAAGGCGATCCTCAACCGCAAGTTCGTCGGCGCCAACCCGCACGAACTCGCCGCCGTCGCCGGCCTCAACATCGACCCGAAAGTCGAAATGCTCATCGCCGAAACCGGCGAGGACGACGTCTTCGTCCAGGAAGAGCAAATGATGCCGCTGCTTCCCATCGTCCGCGCCAACTGCTTCCAGGACGCGCTCCGCATGGCGAAGAAATCCGAACACGGCGACAAACACTCGGCAATGATCCACACCATGAACGTCGCCAAAATGACCGAAATGGGACGCCTGATGGACACCACCATCTTCGTCAAGAACGGCCCCTGCACCGCCGGCCTCGGCATGGGTGGCGAAGGCTTCATCAGCTACTCGATCGCCACCACCACCGGCGAGGGCATCACCACCCCGCGCACCTTCACGCGCTTCCGCCGCTGCACCCTGGTCAACGACCTCAACATCATCGCCTGATATCATGATCCTCGCGCGCATCGACGGTCACGCTACCTCTTCAGTCGGGCATCCCAGCCTGAAGGGGCAGAAGATCGTCCTGTGCACGCCGATCAATGAACACGGAGACGCCATCGGCGCTCCCTTCGGCGCCCTCGATCCCATCGGTGGCGGACTCCACGCCAGAGTCTTCATCACCACCGACGGATCCTGGAGCCAGAACACCCTCCACGACGAAACCTCGCCCATCCGCAATCAGGTCATGGGCATCATCGATTGATCGCATGAGACCCGGACGAGTCATCGGCAAAGTCACCATGAGCGAAGCCGCTCCGCAGTTCCGCGGCGCTCGCTGGCTCATGGTCTCGCCGATGGGCCCCGACCAGCTATCCGGCAAGGACGCCGATGGCTACGGCAACGCCTCCACCCCGGTCGTCTACGACAAACTCGGCGCCGGCATCGGCGACGTCATCCTCTACGTGGAAGGCGCCGAAGCCATGCAGCCGTTCGATTTCCCCATCCCGCTGGACGCCATCAGCGTCGCACTTCTTGACCACTATCAGTTCACACCACCCAACCCCTAACCTTTCAATCAACCAACCATCATGAGCAAGCTCTACACAGCAAACGAACTCGAGAAGATGTTGAAAAACGGCCAGTCGCTTTCAACGGTGCCCGCCGACGCGAAACTCACGCCGATGGCGCGCGACATCATGCGCAAGCACAAGTCGAAAAACCCCGCCCCGGCAGCCGCCGCTCCCGCCGCCTCCTCGACCCCCAAAATCCACGAACCGGTCCTCCCCAACGCCGAATACACATGGAAACCCGGCGGCGACCCGAAAACCGCAGCCGAACTCGAAAAATTCTTCTACTCGCCCGAAATCCAGGCCCTCAAGGAACGCATCTGCCAGATCGGCCAGCGCATCTGGAACAAGGGCTATGTCGACGGCAACGGCGGCAACATCACCGTCCGCGTCGGTGACAACCTCGTGCTCTGCACCCCGACCCTCATCTCCAAGGGATTCATGACTCCCGACGACATCTGCATGGTCGACCTCGACGGCAACCAGGTCGCCGGCACCCGCCCGCGCACCTCGGAAGTCAACACCCACCTCGGCATCATGAAAAACGAGCCCGCAGCAAAATCCTGCGTGCACGCCCACCCGGTCTACGCCACCGCCTTCGCCGTCGCCGGCGTCACCCCGCCATCCTGCCTCATCCCCGAACCGGAAGTCTTCCTCGGTGAAATCGGCTTTGCCTCGTATCAAACACCCGGCAGCCCCGAAAACGCCCGCGAAGTCGGCAAACTCGCCAAAAAACACCAGTCGATCCTCATGCAGAACCACGGCGTCATCTGCTGGGGCAAGGACGTCGAGGACGCCTACTGGAAAATGGAAAACACCGACGCCTTCTGCCAGACGGTCTCCATCACCATGCAGATCGGCGGCCCGAAACAATACGGCCACGACAAACTCCGCGAACTCATCCAGATCCGCCAGAAACTCGGCATGCCCGACCATCGCCTCGACGAACTCAAGGAGTGCGAACTCTGCGACAGCGGCGAATACACCGTGCAAACCAAACCGCAACCGTCCGGTGACAGCTGCGGCTGCCAACTCCCGGCCGGCGGCAGCGCGGACGAAGCCCTCGTCCAGCAGATCACCGACATGATCATGAAGCAGCTCAAGTGAGCCCCAGATCCGCAAATCCGCAACCCTTCCACTCTATGAAAACACCCATCCGAGTCGCAGTCACCGGAGCCGCTGGCAACATCGGCTACGCCCTCCTCTTCCGCATTGCATCCGGCCAGATGTTCGGCCCCGACCAACCGGTCGCACTCAACCTCATCGAAATCGAACCCGCACTCGGCGCACTCGAAGGTGTCGCCATGGAACTCGACGACTGCGCGTTCCCGCTGCTCACCGAGGTCGTGCAAACCGCCGACCTCAACGTCGGCTTCAAGGACGTCGACTGGGCGCTGCTCGTCGGATCCGTCCCGCGCAAAAAAGGCATGGAACGCGCCGACCTGCTCGGCATCAACGGCAAGATCTTCACCGGCCAGGGCAAGGCGATCAACGACAACGCCAAACCCACCGTCAAAACCCTCGTCGTCGGCAACCCGTGCAACACCAACTGCCTGATCGCCATGACCAGCGCACCGGACATCCCGAACGACCAGTTCTTCGCCATGACCCGGCTCGACGAAAACCGCGCCAAGACCCAGCTCGCCCAGAAAGCCGGCGTGCCCGTCAGCGAGGTCTCCGAACTCTGCGTCTGGGGCAACCACAGCCCGACGATGTTCCCGGATTTCTACAACACCAAGATCGGCCGTCAGAAAGCCACCGACGTCATCACCGACGAAGCCTGGCTCAAGGACACCTTCGTCCCCACCGTCGGCAAGCGCGGCGCCGCCATCATCGCCGCCCGCGGCGCATCCTCGGCAGCCTCCGCCGCCAATGGCGTGGTCGACACCGTCCGTGATCTGGTCAACCCGACCCGCGGCGACTTCCACAGCGTGTGTGTGATCTCCAGCGGCGAATACGGCACTCCGGAAGGCCTCATCACCTCCATGCCCATCAAGGTCGACGCCGTCGGCAAATGGCGCGTCGTCGAAGGCATCAAGCTCACCGACTACGCCGTGGAGCAGATCAAAGCCTCCAACAACGAACTGCTCGAAGAACGCCAGATGGCATTCTCCGCCCTCGGCCTCCAGGCCTGAGCCACCGCGGCAAGCCGCTTCTCAACCGCCCCTCGGCCGTCACGGTCTGAGGGGCGGTTCTGTTTTCAGCTGGCCCGGCCGAAACCTCCCCTTGGCCCGCCGGGCCACCACCGGCAGGCCATCGATCCTGTCAGCGGTCCTTCCAGTCCGCCTCGAAGCGGTGCTTGCCGGCTGACACCCGCACCGCCTCACGTCCGTCCGGCACCTCGACGGTCGCCGTCGTATTTGCCGGCACCACCACATCCATCACCAGCTTGCCGTCGAAGATCTGCCAGCGGCTCGCGGCTTTGCCATACGGCGTGTCCAGCTCCACGCCCGCCTTGTCCAGCGGACCGCCCGGCGTCGGCCGCACGAAGAAATGCTTGTATCCCGGATGCTCCGGATCCGGTGCCAGCCCCGCCACCCGCTCATACATCCACTGGCCGATCGCCCCGTAGGCATAGTGGTTGAAGGAATTCATCCCCGCGTTCCCGAAGCCCTTGTCGTGGCTGTAGCTGTTCCAGCGCTCCCACATCGTCGTCGCCCCCTGGTTGATCGAATAAAACCACGACGGATAGGTCTCCTTGAACAACAGCGCGTAAGCCAGGTCCGTGTGCCCCATCTCATCCAGCACGCTGGCGATATACGGCGTCCCCAGAAAGCCGGTCCGCAAATGGCCGTCCGCCTCGCCAATCAACCGCACCAGATGCCCGGCCAGCTTTTCGCGCATGGCGTCCGGCACCAGCTCGAACTCCAGCGCCAGCAAATAGCCGGTCTGCGTTTCCAGCGCGTTGGTGAGCTTGCCGTCGGCATCCAGATAGTGCGCCACGAACGCCTGCTTCACCGCCGCGGATTCGGCCTCGTAGCGTTTCGCCTTGTCCTCCATCCCCAGCACCCGCGCGCTCTTCGCGATCAACGCCGCACTGTGCGCGTAAAACGCCGTGCCGATCAGCGCCTCCGGAGTATCCCCCTTCTGGCGCTTCGAATACGGCTGCAGCCAGTCGCCGAATGCCGTGATCTTCTCGATCCGGTGGCCCTTGGCCTGGCCGCGATACCAGCCGACGAGCTTCTCCATCATCTCCAGGTTTTCCGCGAGAAACTCCTCGTCCCCCGTCCGCACGTAGGCTTCCCACGGGATGATCGTCGCCGCATCCTGCCAGCCCGGCGAACCGGCCGCAAACACCGAGGGAATCACATGCGGCACCCGCCCGTCCGGCAGCTGGTCGAGCCGCATCGACCCCAGCCAGCTCTTCCAGAACGCGTGGCAGTCGTAGTTGAACATCGCCGTCGGGCAAAACACCTGCGCGTCACCCGTCCAGCCGAGCCGCTCGTCGCGCTGCGGGCAGTCCGTCGGGATATCCAGGAAATTCCCCCGCTGACCCCAGACGATGTTTTTCTGCAGCCGGTTCAGCTTCGCGTGCGACGACTCGAAGGACCCGGTCGCCGTCAGGTCGCTGTGCAGCACCACGCCCGTCACCCAGTCCTTCTCCGGCTTCGTCCCCGCCGGAAACCCGGACAGCTCGACATAGCGGAACCCGTGAAACGTGAACACCGGCTCCCACTCGACCACCCCCGTCGCCGCCGCCGTGACGCTGTCCGTCGACTTCGCCGAGCGGTAGTTCTCCGTATACAGCGTGCCGTCCTGATTGAGCATCTCGGCGAAGCGCACGGTCACCGTGCCATCCTTCACCATCGGAATCCGCAGCCTCTCCCAGCCGACCATGTTCTGCCCCAGATCAAACACGAAGCGCCCCGGCTCGGGCTCGGTGATCGCCACCGGAACCAGCTCGCCGGTCTCACGCACCACCGCAAACGGCTTCGGCACCAGCACCGCCTCACCCAGCTCCGGATTCGCCGCCACCGGCCCCCAGCCGCCAAGCTCCCGGCGCGCGTCCACATGCTCGCCGTCGTAGATGCTCGAGGAAACAATCGGCCCCTGAAAGGTCCCGCTCCACTCGCCGTCCGTCACCACGGTCTTCACCGAGCCATCCGCCAGCACCATCTCCAACTGCGCCAGCAACTCCGGCTTTTCGCCGAAATACTGCTTCTTCTTGTTCCAGCACAGCCGCCCCGAATACCACCCCGTGCCCAGCATCGCCAGAATCTCGTTCTCACCCGGCTTCAGCTGGCTCGTCACGTCATAGGTCAGCGTGTCGATCCGGTCCAGATACGGCGTCCAGCCGTTGGCGAAATGGTCGTCGCCCACCCGCGCGCCGTTCAGGTGCATCCGGAACAACCCGCGCGCCGTCACATACAGGCGCGCCTGGCTCACCCCCGCCGGCACCTCGAACCTCCGCTTCAGCCACGCCACCTGCTCGGTCTCGCCGTCAAACCCGTCCTGCGGCCGGATCCAGCTCGCGCTCCAGTCGCCGTTCTCCAGCAAGCCCAGCTCAAACTCCGCCTTCTCGCTCCACGCCGACTCCCTGCCGTCCTGGTCACGGAACCGCACCCGCCACTCCGCCCGCTCGCGGGATGACAACTCGCCGCCCGCATAGCCCACCAGCACCGACTGGTCCGACTCCACCCATCCGCTGTCCCACAACCCGTCCACCTCAACCTGATAGGCCGTCTGTGTTTTCACCCCGTCGGGAAGCTTCCACGAAAACGCCGGAGTCGCATCATGATAGCCAAGCGGGTTCTCAAACCCCTCGCCCACCGTGAGCGAATGCGGTTGGCCGAATGCCTGCGCGGAAAACAGAACGATGCTGGTGAGGAAAAATCGGGTCATGGGTCGGTCGTTGAATGCTTAGCTACGGGTGGAAAGCACTTCGCTTTCGTAATTTCTCACTTCATCCAGCCAGACATGCGCCCCGGCCACATCCTGCCGCGCGCAATACTCGTCCCACACCGCGCCAAACGGCATCGTCTTCAAGTCCTCGATCATCGCCAGCCGCCCGGTGAAATCTCCTGCCGCCTCCAGCTTGCGCAGCGTGTCCGTCGGCTCCAGCAGCGCCACCAGCAGCGCCTTGATCATCGCCCGCGTGCCAATCGTCCACGCCGCCACCCGGTTGATCGATGCATCAAAGAAATCCAGCCCGATGTGCGTCCGGTCGAGGAAATCCCCGCGCACCAGCTCGCGCGCGATGTCGAAAAGCAGGTCGTCGAGCACGATCACGTGGTCCGAGTCCCAGCGCACGCCGCGCGACACGTGCAGCAGAATCTCCGGCACCGAAAGCATCACCGAGGAAATCTTGTCGGCGATCGACTCCGTCGGATGGAAATGCCCCGCGTCCAGGCACAGCAGCGTGTTGTTGCGGATCGCATAGCCCATGTAGAACTCGTGCGAACCCACCACATAACTCTCCGAACCGATCCCGAACAACTTGCACTCCACCGCATCCAGACAATGGTCGTGCTTCTCGGCAAACAACTCGTCGAGCACGCCGTCCAGCCGCTTGCGCGGCGCCAGCCGGTCCGCCGGCAAATCCTTGTAGCCGTCCGGAATCCACACGTTGTTCACGCACGGCGACCCCAGCGCCGCACCCATCGCATCCGCGATCTTCCGCGTCCGCTTGCCGTGCTCCAGCCAGAAGTCGCGGATCCCCTCGTCCGCACTCGACAGCGTGAACCCGTCCGCCGCCTTCGGGTGCGCGAAAAAGCTCGGATTGAAATCCAGCCCCAGCCCCTTCGACTTCGCCCAGTCGATCCAGCCGCTGTAATGCTCCACCTCGATTTCGTCGCGGTCGACCTTCCTGCCGCCGAACTCCCCGTAGATCGCGTGCAAATTCAGCCGGTGCGTCCCCGGCAACAGCGAATACACCTTCTCCAGATCCTGCCGCAGCTCGTCCGCCGTGCGCGCCTTGCCCGGGTAGTTGCCGGTCACCGCCAGCCCGCTGCCCAGCTCGGACTCACCCGCCTCGAATCCACCCACGTCATCGCCCTGCCAGCAGTGCAGGGAAATCGGAATGGCTGCCAGCCGCTGCATCGCGGTTTCGGTGTCCACGCCAAGCGCGGCATAGCGTTCTTTGGCAAATTGATAGGCGGATGGGGTATTTGGATTTTCGCTCATGCTCTGAATGGAATTTGTGGCCGTCACGGTAGTCACAGGCCGGAAAAAGCCAATGCCGATTCCTGCCCCCGCCCGCGCGGTTTCGCTACAGATTACCCGCCTCTCCCGCCCGTTCTTCCGCCCCGCCCCACCGAATCTCCGGATATCCACCGCCATCTATCACCCGGAGGATCACAGTCGCCCGCCACACCACGCCACGCGCCGCACGTTCCCCCTCCGCCCGCCGCCTTGCCCGCCTGAATTCTTCGGTTCACTCCCACCCCCATGCGTGCTAACAAGGACTGTTGTGAAAAACGAAGTCCAGGATATCGTCCGCCGCTTCTTCGAATGGGACACGAAGGAAATCACCGCAATCTTCGGCGAACTCCTGCGCGGCATGCAGGCCGAGGACGGACTGCCTCCCGGCAGCCTCATGTCGCGCAACTACGAAACCGCCCAGGCCAACCCGGAAATCCACACCCTGCCCGGCAACCTCAAGGACGCCCGCGACTCGATCTTCCCGTTCTTCTGGGGAACCGATGGCTGGCACTCCCCGCTCCACCTCGAAAACGTCAAGGGCCCCGCCAACCTCGCCTCACTCGTCGGCGCCCTCGCCTGCCTCCTCAAAAACCCCAACCTCTGCGTCGATACCTACTGCCTGCGCTCAAACGAACTCGAAGTCAAATCCATCACCGCCCTCGCCAACCTCGTCTTCTACAACACCCACTCGCCATGGGGCGTCTTCACCATGGGCGGCACCATCTCCAACCTCTACGGCGGCAAACTCGGCGTCGAAAAAGTCGCCCCGGGCGCCATGCACACCGGACTCGACGGCAAACGCATCACCGGCATCGTCTCGGAAGCCGGCCACTACTCGAACGCCACCCTCGCCGGATGGCTCGGCATCGGCACCGACAACCTCGTCCCGATCCCCACCGATGACCGCTTCGCCATGCGCATCGACCTCCTCGAACTGGAACTCGAACGCCTCTATCAGCAAGGCGCGCTCGTCGCATTCGTCATCGGAACCTTCGGCACCACCGACGCCTACGGCATCGACGACATCACCGCCATCCGCCACACCATCACCAAAGTCGCCGCCAAATACCACGCCACCGAACCCCACCTCCACGTCGACGCCGCCGTCGGCTGGATCAGCTGCTTCCTCACCGACTACGACACCGCCGCCAACCCGCTCGGCTTCCCCGCCGACCTCCTCCCCGTCGTCCGCCAGACCCAGGACCTCACCGTCGGCTTCCGCGCCGCGGACTCCGTCACCATCGACTTCCACAAAATGGGCTGGGGCCACTACCCGTCCAGCGCCTTCATCGTCAACCAGCGCGACCAACTCACCCGCCTCCGCCGCGAGAAATCCGACGTCCCGTATTTCTCCGAGGCCGACTTCCGCCACGACCCCGCACTCTTCACCCTCGAATGCTCGCGCCCGGCCATCGGCCCCTACACCGTCATGGCCTCGCTCAACGCCATCGGCCTCAACGGCTACCGCCTGCTCATCGCCGACGCCCTCGAAAAAGCCCGCGACCTCAAACACCGCCTCGCCGCCCTGCCCTACTGCAAGGTCCTCAACCCGGACACCGTCGGACCCGCCGTCCTCTGGTGGGTCCTCCCCAAGGGCCGCGACGCCGGGGCCATCCACTCCGCACTCGTCGACGACCGCCTGCCCGAAGCCGACATCCACCGCTATTTCCACGAAATCGAACACCTCTTCCACAAACGCGCGGATACCATGGACCCGTCCTGCGACGCCCGCCTCAGCTACACCACCTCCATCGGCCACAGCCCCGCCGGCCGCAGGATCCCCGCGTGGAAAGCCGTCTTCTTCAACCCGAAAACCGACTCCGCCGTCATCGACCGCCTCATCGAAAGCCTCGAGGAACTCGCCTGACTCACGCCGCCGCCCTCACGCCCCGGTCTCCGTCTTGCTCTCCGTCTTGCGCACTTCCTCCAGCAACTGCCGCGTCACATCCGCCAGATTGTAGAGCATCGTATACTGCACCTGCTCCCGCTCCCGCGCCCCCGGGTCCAAATGCTGCCGGATCCGGTTGAGCGTATCGATCAACCCGTCGCTGCTCTGCGCCTCCCGCACGTCCGTCGCCAGCCATCTCGCCGCACCCTCCAGCGCCTGCAGGATGTCGTCCGCAAACCCCAGCACCACCGGATCCTCGTTCGGCGTCTCGCGGTGCGCCGCAAATGCCGATAGATACGACAACAACGCGTGATTCAGATACGTCAGCCGGAACGCCTCGGACTGCGCCTTCTGCCGGCCGCCCGGCTCGAATGGTATGTCCCGCCACGCCAAAACCAACGCGTTGTCCGCCCGGTGCGCCGCCCGCCGAGCCACCCGGTAGTCATAGTCGTCAGACGCCCCGGACTCCCGGTATTCCTTCAAAATCGCCCGGAAATACTCGGTGTTCTTCACCAGCGCCGCGGCCAGCAACGACGGCAGCTGCTTCGACTGCCACGCCGGCCACAGCAGCCGCACCGTGAGAATCGTCACCACCGAACCAATCAAGGTGTCCACCATCCGCGGCAGCATCACCTCGACACCCGCCTGCGAGATCAGGTTGAACGCGCACAACACGAAGGTCGTGATGAAAACCACCGAAACCGAATACTTCCGCTTCAGCCAAATGAAGAAGAAATACGCCGACGCCAGCATGAACAACACCTGCCCCGGCGGCGTCAGGAACTGCACCGTCAGCACCCCCAGCACCACCCCGCAAAACGTCCCCAGAATCCGCTGCCCCAGCCGCCGCCGCGTCTGGCTGTAGCTCTGCTGCATCACAAACAACACCGTCAGCACGATCCACGCACCCTTGGAAACATCGAACGCCTCCGCCACCACGTAGCCCACCAGAAGCGCCGTGCTCAGCCGGACCGCATACCGCATCCGCGGGTGCTCCATGCTCATCTGGTCGCGAAACCTCCGCCACAGGCTCCGCTTGTCCTCCGCCAGCCGCGGCATGTACGACGCCCGTTCCAGATCATCGATCAACGACAACGACTCACTCGACCGGCTCAGGTTCTTGATCAACAGCTCCAGCGGGTGGCTCTTCTCGAAGTGCCTCCCCTCCAGCTTGTCCTTCAGCGTTTCCACGATCCACGCGAGCGCCGCCGGATGCGTGTAGGCATCGTGCGTCAGCAGACAGTCCGCATAGTGCCGCACCGCCTTCGCCAACTGCCGGATCAGCTCACCCATCCCGAACAAAATCTCCCGGTTTTCCGGCTGGTCACTCAGCAACTCGTAACGCTCGTGGCTCGACGCCGCCCGCTCGTGCAGGCTCTGCAGCACCATGAACCGATAGAGATACGACTTCAGCGCGCTCTCGTCCGCCCCGGAATTCCGATAGCTGTTCAGCACGTCGCGAATCCGGTCCAGCGCACCCACCGTCTCGACGTTCAACAACGCCAGCCGCGAAACGATCTGATCCTGCTCCGCCGCCTCGCTGGGAAACAACCGCGCCTTCTCCTCCATGTAGCGCGACAACGCCAGAAACCCGCCCGCCAGCTGCTGCTCCAGCAGCCGATACGGCCGCACGTAAAGCAGCGACAGCGAATACAACCCGTAAACCAGCGACCCCGTCGTCAGCAGAATCGGCTGCAAATACCAGTTCGGGCTGATCTCGGACCCGATCATCGTGTAAATCCCCACCAGCTGCGCGCCAAACGTGATCCCCCGGTAGCGCTCACCCACCCCGCCGAGCATCACGAACACCACCGTCGAAAGCACGAACCCCGCCCCTAGCAGAACCGGATTGAACTTCAGCAGCTCCGCCGACGCACTCGCCACGGCGAAACCGACCACCTTCAGGCTCAGCGACTTGATCCGGCCCCGCGGGTGGTCGTCGGTCTCCGACAACGCGCCCGCCAGCGCCCCGAGCGTCAGGCAAACCCCGGCAAACGCATGATCCAGCAACAACAACGGCACCAGCAGCACCGCCATCACCACCGTCACGTTGATCGCCAGCAACCGGTCCGGCTTGAGCCACAAACCGCGCTTCAATGAAACAAGCGCGGAAACGGAAACCCTGCGGACGGAAGACATCTGCAAAAGACCTAATCAGGATCCCCCGCCGAACAACCAAAAACCCCCGCAATCCACCGCCAAATCCAACCCGCCCCCAAAAAGCACCTCAAGCAACGCCGCCCTCCGAATCGCCGCAGCTTGTTGACAAAGCCCCGCCACAAAAAGATCCCGGAGGGATCACAGCCAGTAGCCGGGGGTCAAGCGCAGCGCCCCCCCCGGACTCATCGCATCCCGGCAGGGATGCCAGCGCCGTTCTTCATCCCTTGCTTCATGGATTCATCAACAGGATCGGATGGGGTCATGGGGATTGCGCCCCATGACCCTTCCACACCACCGGACATGCGGTTTTCCGCATCCGGCGGTTGAACCCAGCTTCTATTCACCTGCCGACTCCAGATGCTGATGCGACTTCCCAAGG
>JAUTCT010000044.1 GCA_030673875.1 Verrucomicrobiota bacterium JB025
CCCACCAATCCCACCAATCCCACCAATCCCACCAATCCCACCAATCCCACCAATCCCACCAATCCCACCAATCCCACCAATCCCACCAATCCCACCAATCCAAAGCGGCGTCATGCCGCCGCACTCCAAACATCCCCCGGCACCTTCCGAATCATCCAAATTTCAGCGTTTCAGTTTTCCCCCATTCGCGCTTTCCTCCGGCGTGCCGCTGCCAGTCTTTGAAATCGCCGCCGACCTCCGCTCCGCCGTCTCCACCGGGAACCGGGACCGCGTCCTCCTCAAGGCCCCCACCGGATCCGGAAAATCCACCTCCGTCCCCGGAATGATCGCCGACGCCGGCGTGCCCGGCGCCATCCTCGTCATCGAACCCCGCCGCATGGCCGCACGCCTGCTCGCCAAATGGGTCGCCAAACAACGCAACGCCACACTCGGCCGTGAAGTCGGCTACGCCGTCCGCTTCGACTCCAACTACCGCGACGACTCGCAAATCATCTACCTCACCGACGGCGTCTTCCAGCGCTGGATCCAGGACGACCCCGACCTCACCGGCGTCGGCACCGTCGTCTTCGACGAATTCCACGAACGCCGGCTCGCCGTCGACATCGCCCTCGGCCGCTGCCTCGACCTCCAGGAATCCACCCGACCGGACCTCCGCGTCGTCGTCATGTCCGCCACCCTGGAAACCGCCGGACTCGCCGACTTCCTCGCACCCTGCACCGCCCTCGAAGCCGGCGGCCGCACCTTCCCCGTGGAAATCCTCCACCGCGCGGAAAAACCAACCACCCATGACCGCCGCGGCGGCCCACCCCGGGAAACCCCCGTCTGGGAGAAAATGGCAGCCGCCACCCGCGAAGCCATCGCCATGCCGGACCCCGGCAACATCCTCGTCTTCCTCCCCGGCACCCACGAAATCCGCCGCACCATCGAACTGCTCGCCAAGCACAACGCCACCCGCGGCTGGGACGTGCTCCCGCTCTACTCCGCCCTGCCGCCCGCCGCCCAGGAAGCCGCCATCGAACCCGGCCCGCGGCCGAAAATCATCGTCGCCACCAACGTCGCCGAAACCTCCCTCACCATCGACGGCGTCCGCACCGTCATCGACTCCGGCCTCGCCCGCGTCGCCAGCTACGAGGCACGTCGTAATCTCAACACCCTGCACATCCGGAAAATCTCCCGCGCCGCCGCCGACCAACGCGCCGGCCGCGCCGGACGCACCGCCCCCGGCCGCGCCATCCGCCTCTGGTCCCAGCCCGACCACGCCCGGCGCGACGAATTCGAGGCCCCAGAAGTCCGCCGCCTCGACCTCGCCGAAGCCGTGCTCCTGCTCAAGGCCTCCGGCGTTGCCGAAATCCGCGACTTCCGCTGGTTCGACTCCCCCGCCGAAGACTCGCTCCAGCGCGCCGAACACCTGCTCCACGACCTCGGCGCCCTCGATGCCGACGGCAACCTCACCGACGAAGGCCGCAAAATGGCCGCCCTGCCGCTGGAACCCCGCTTCGCCCGCCTCCTCCTCGCCGGCTACGAACACGGCTGCGTCGCCGAGGCCGCCTTCATCGCCGCCGCCGTCCAGGGCGAGGGCATCTTCACCAACAAACGCGGAGACACCGGACGCAAGGACTTCATTTTCCCCGACGACCACACCGACTTCGCCGGCGAGTGGCGCGCCTTCGACTCCGCCGCAGCGATGAAATTCGACCCCCGCCGCTGCTCGCAAATCGGCGTGCTCGCCCGCGGCGCTCGCGAAACCGCCCAAAGCTT
The DNA here is from genome assembly GCA_030673875.1 of Verrucomicrobiota bacterium JB025. Lineage (GTDB taxonomy): Bacteria > Verrucomicrobiota > Verrucomicrobiia > Verrucomicrobiales > Akkermansiaceae > Luteolibacter. Next base: position 1,759 of record JAUTCT010000044.1, read on the forward strand.
CGAGCGCCTCCGCAGCCTCGCCAGACGCAACGGCTGGCGCTGGCAACCCGTCGACTTCGATGCCCGCCACCAAGCCGTCGGCCGCGCCATGCTCGCCGGATTCTCCGACCAACTCGCCATCGTGCTCGGCAAGGCCACCCTCGCCTGCCGCCTCGTCGGCAAACGCAAGGGCAAACTCGACGAAGACTCGTGCGCCCAACAAGCCGCCGCATTCGTCGCCGCGGAAATCACCGAAGTCGAAGCGCGCGAGGTCGTCACCCACCTCCGCCGCGCCACCGCCATCGACCCCGCCTGGCTGCGCGAACTCTTCCCCGGGGACCTCACCGAATCCGACGGCGCCGCATGGGACGAAACCCGCCGCCGCGCCGTCGCCCGCAAGGAAACCCGCTTCCGCGACCTCGTCCTCGAATCCCGCGAATCCGACCACAACGTCAACCTCGACCAAGCCGCCGAACTCCTCGCCCAGCGCGTCCTCTCCGGCGATCTCACCCTCAAGAACTGGGACCACTCGGTCGAACAATGGACCGCCCGCCTACTGTTGTTAGGCAACGCCATGCCCGAACTCGAAATGCCCGGCTGGTCCGACGACGACCGCTCCGCCGCCGTCGCCCAGATCTGCCACGGCGCCGTCAGCTACAAGGAAATCAAGAACGCCAAAGTCTGGCCCGTGCTCAACGAATGGCTCAGCCACGCCCAGCGCGGCGCGCTCGACTCCTACTGCCCGGAACGCATCACCCTGCCGAACGGCCGCTCCGCGAAAATCACCTATCAGGTCGACAAGGACCCGTTCTTCGGCGCCCGCGTCGCCGACCTCTTCGGCATGTGGGAAACCCCGACCGTCGCCGGCGGTCGCGTGCCGCTGCTCGTCCACGTCCTCACCCCCGGCCAGAAACCGTGGCAAATGACCAAGGACCTCGAAAGCTTCTGGGCCACCGGCTATCCCCAGATGAAAAAGGAAATCGCGGGCCGCTACCCCAGGCACCCCTGGCCGGACGACCCGAAGGCCGACCGGAAGTAGCGGCCTGACGATCACGCCATCAGGTCTTTGTGATAAAACACCTTGATGTATTTCATCCCCCGCTCCTCGTCATAGCCCTTCTCCATCACCGTTTCCGGCTTGTCGATCACCTTCGGCTTCAGCCGGATCTCCACCCCAGTATCGAGTTTCATCACGGACTTCATCAACTTCTTCGCCTTGTTCACGTCCTTCGCTGAAATATCGAAGCCCTCGGTCAGGGTCACCCCCTCCTCCTCCTCGATCCGCTTCTTCTCTTCGGCGAACTTCGCCCTCGCCTCCGGCGTGCGCAGCGCCTGCTCTTCGAATTCCTGCAGGCTGAACTGCTTCTTCCCGTCGAAATACGACAAGGCCTCCGCAGCCGCCGCGTTGGTCTCCCACGGCGGAGAATCATCCACCGCGGCGCCCTCGGCACCCTCCGCTCCCTCACCTTCCGTCTTCGCCGGCCGCGATCCGGTCACCGCCGCAACCGCCATTTCGGCCACCCGCTTGCTCAGCATCGCCGCGTCGGAAATCGGCACCACCGAAAGGAAATCCCGCACCCAGAACCGCGACTCGTGACCGGCACGGTCAAAGGTCAGCACGTAAAATCCCTTCGACGCGTGGTGGTCCACGATCAGGCAGCCCTTGTCGATCTTCTCCGGATTGATCCCGTGCTCGGTCGAAAGCTGCAAATCGCCGTCCCTCGCGGAAATACTCAGAAACGGCGTCACACTCTCCGATTTCAAAATGCAGATCGCCCGCTTCATGTCCTCACCCACTCCGACCCCGTCAATCAGCGCAATGCACAGATCGCCGGACTTGATGTTCGGGTGGTTGCTCTTCGCATACAACCGCTTCGCAAGCGCGCAGCCGTGCTCCAGCAAGCTCTCCGGATCGGTGAAAATCCCGTCGGCAGCAACGTTCACCTCGTGCTTTTCCAACGACGCATGATGCTCGAAACGCTGCCCGCTCAAGGTCCGGAACGGCTTCACGAAAATCGGCACCAACACCTCCTGGTCCGCGTCACTCACCCGCATCACCTGCTTGGACGTCTGCAACGCCTCGTCACGCGACGGGTTTCCCACCTTCGCCAGCACCAATCCCTCGATCCGGGCCTCGTCAAAATTCAGTTTCAAATTCACCCGCACCGTCTAAGCCACACTCCCCACCTTGAAAACCCCTATTTTCACTCGTCCCGCCCCCGGGCCGTTCCCGGTTGATTCCGCCCCCTGACCGCGGCTGAAGTTTTCGGAGATCGCGGTGACAATCCGCTCCGGATGTGCGATCATCCAGCGTGCCCAAGGGCCGGCTCGCCCCGCCCGCCGGTTCACCTCATGCCCATGCCAGCGGCCTGGCATTCACCCGGGCAGCCACCTCGAAATCCCGCTTCTCCCCCGATGTCCGACACCACCGACCATGCCCGCCCACCCCGTGCCTGCTGGCGGCGGCATGGCGCATCCGTGGTGCTGGAACTCTCGGGCGACTGGCTGCAGGGCGGGCCGCCACCGGAGATCACCGGCGACCCACCGGACCAGACCCCGGACCGCTACGCCACTGATGACCTCGGCCGCTTCGATTCCACCCTGCCGGCATTCATCCTCGCCCGCCTCCGGATGCTGGAAAAACCGGCCCCCGGGGAACCGCCAGACACCTCCGCCCGCCCGCCGCTCGACGGCCTCGCACCGGACCTCCACGGCCTGATGGAACTCGCACTCGCCGTGCCGGAAGAAAGCGAAGCCGGCCGGAAATCCAAACCACCCTCCGAAGTCTCGAAAATCGGCAGAACCACGATCGCCGTGTGGAAAAGCCTCGAGACACTCACCGAATTCTGCGGCATGACGGTGCTCGCGCTCGGTCACTTCCTCACCGGCCGGGCACGCTTCCGGGCACGCGATTTCTGGCAGATCGTCCAGGAATGCGGCCCCCGGGCACTGCCGATCGTCACGCTCATCAGCTTCCTCATCGGCATGATCCTCGCCTTCGTCGGCGAGGCCCAACTCGCCAACTTCGGCGCCAGCATCTACGTCGCCGATCTCGTCGGCATCGCCATGGTCCGTGAAATGGGCGTCGTGATGACCGGCATCATCATGAGCGGCCGCACCGGCGCCGCCTTTGCCGCACACCTCGGCAGCATGAAGGCCAACGAGGAAATCGACGCCCTCAAAACCTTCGGCTTCGACCCCTTCGACTTCCTCGTCCTGCCGCGGGTGATCGCCCTCGTCCTGACCATGCCGCTGCTCACCATCTATGCCAACCTCGTCGGCATCCTCGGCGGCATGCTCGTCGGCGCCGCCGTCGGCGTCCCCCCCATCCTCTATTGGCATGAAACCCTCACCACCGTCGACCTGACCAACGCCTCGCTCGGCGTCTTCAAAAGCTTCTTCTTCGGTGCCGCCATCGCCATCAGCGGTTGCATCCAGGGCATGCATGCCGGAAATTCCTCCGCCGCCGTCGGCCAGGCCACCACCCGCGCGGTGGTCGCCTCCATCACCGCCGTGATCGTGATCGACTCGGTGTTCGCCGCCATCTTCACCGTCCTCGGAATCTAACGACCATGCCCGCAGCCACGGATACCCGACCGACCAAAGCCAAGATCACCGTCCGCGACCTGACGATGGCCTACGGCTCCTTCGTCGTCATGCGGGACCTGAACTTCGAAGTCGCGGAAAAGGACATCTTCATCATCATGGGCGGCAGCGGCTGCGGCAAAAGCACCCTGCTGCGCCACCTCATCGGCCTGCGCGAACCGGCAAAGGGCAGCATCCTCTACGAAGGGGAAAACTTCACCGCCACCGATCCCGACGACCGCGCAAGCTTCATCCGGCGCTTCGGCGTGATGTATCAATCCGGCGCGCTCTGGTCGTCACTCACGCTCGCCGAAAACGTCGCCCTGCCGCTCGAGGAACACACCGAACTCCCGCCCGGGGCGATTCGCGATCTCGTTTCCTACAAGCTCTCGCTCGTCGGCCTCTCCGGTTATGACGACTACTACCCGGCGCAGATCAGCGGCGGCATGAAAAAACGCGCCGGCATCGCCCGCGCCATGGCGCTCGACCCGGACATCCTGTTTCTCGACGAACCCGGCGCCGGGCTCGACCCGCTCAGCTCGCGCCGCCTCGATGACCTGATCCTCCGCCTGCGGGACAGCCTCGGCTCCACCGTGGTCATCGTCACCCACGAACTCGCCAGTATTTTCGCCATCGCCAACAACTCGATTTTCCTCGATACTGAAACCCGCACCCAGGGAGCCACCGGAAACCCGACGGACCTCCGGAGCCACTCTGAAAACCCGACCGTCCGCACCTTCCTGCGCCGTGGCGGCGCAGAGCCGGAATCCTCACTCCTATCCACCCCATGAGCAAGCAAGCCAGCCCCACCGTCATCGGCATCTTCACTCTCGCCGGGCTCGTCATTGCCGGCGTCGCACTCATGTTGTTCGGCGCGGGAACCTATTTCAAACAGACCTATCCGGTGCTGCTCCATTTTGAAATGAGCGCCAACGGCCTGCAGGTCGGATCCGACGTCCGCTTCGGCGGCGTCCGCATCGGCAAGGTGAAATCCATCAACGTGCTCGTCGACCGCAAACAAAACCGCAAGATCATCCCGGTGCTCGTCGAGTTGAACGAAAAGGACCTCAAGCTGATCAACACCGAGGAGGGCGGCGGCATTGACTTTTCCACCCGCGACGGCGTGGCCCGCGCGGTCAAGGAGGGCCTGCGCGCCGGCATGAAGCAACAGAGCCTGGTCACCGGCCAGCTCTACATCGAGTTCGACATCGTCCCGGACACCCCCGGCTTCACCTATCAGTCCCGCAACAAACCGCCCTATCCGGTCGTGCCGACCATCGGCACCGAGATGGACGAACTCATTTCCGGCATCTCGGATGGCTTGAAGAAATTCAACGCACTGGACCTCAACAGCGTCATGACCGAGCTCCGCGACGTGCTGGTCAGCGCCAAAAAACAAATCGACGGAATCGAAGTCAGGGAAATCAACGACAACCTCACCCGGATCACCCGCGACGTGCGCAACATCACATCGAATGAAAAACTGGGAGACGCCGTGGACAACCTCAACCACGCGCTCGCCGAGATCGACGAACTCACCGCCAAGGCCAATGCCGGAATCGACCCGCTGCTCGCCGAGCTCAACGCCGTCATCGCCAAAACCGAAGCCGGGATCGCCCGGATCGAAGAAGCCGCCACCGAAATTTCCAAAGTTTCCAATCCCCGCGCACCCGCCATGCTGCGGCTCCAGGACGTGCTCTCCGAGACCGAACGCGCCTCGCGCGCGCTCAAGGAACTCACCGCCGAACTCCAACGCGATCCCAGCGCCCTGCTTCGCGGCAAGGCCACACCGAAATGAAAACACTCCTCATCGCCATCATCATCCCGCTGGTCATCTCCTCGTGCGGCGTGTTCAAGCCCGTGGAGGACAACGCGGTGACCCTGCTGCTGGACCCCGTGGTGCCCGAGCGCCGGATCACCGGCTCCAGCCCGGCCGTCGCCATCGCACGCCCGGCCCTGCCCGGCTATCTCGACCGCCAGCAACTCGTCTCCCGCAGCAGCGGCGGCGAACTGCGGATGAACCCCAACCAAGTCTGGGCCGAGCCCCTCGCCACCGGCATCTCACGCGTCACCGCACTCAACCTGGCCCGCCTCACCAACTCGCTCAACGTCCAGCCGGTCGAAAGTTTCATCACCCTCGACTACCAGACCCTGCTGGAAATCCGGATCTCGCGGTTCGAGCCGGACGCCTCGGGCAACCTGATCCTCGAATGCACCTGGAAACTCCAGCCCGTGACCGGCCGGCTCGCCGACACCCGCTCGTTCTCCACCACCGTGCCGGCGATCACTCCGGACCCGGCGCAGACATCCGCCACCCACGGCGCCCAGACCGCCGCCATGAACGAAGCCCTCGGCCGCCTCGCCCGCGAAATCGCCCGCGCGCTCTAAGCACCCGCAAGCCGCAAGGCAGGGACGCTTCTCCGAAAGGTCCGGCGGTGGCGGGATCGCTCCACCAGCAAACGCCGGATCCCAACATCCCCGCCCGCCCCCGGCATGAGCCCCCGCCGCTCAGCGTTCGCCGTCCGGCGGACCTCACTCCGCCCCACGGATTCCAAGCCGCTTCACCATCCGGATGTGATCAATCCCGACCTCCGGAAACACGTCACCTTCCGCCACATAGCCCAACGCTTCATAGAACCCCCGCGCCGTCAGTCGCGCCGCCATCTCAATGAAGGAAAACCCCCTGCTCCGCGCGACATCCTCCAGCCCTTCAATCAGCCTCCTGCCAAGCCCCCGTCCCTGCCTCGACTCCTCAACCACCATCTGCCTGAGCTTCCCGCACCCGCCGCCAAGGTCCTTGAGAATCACGCTCGCCACCAGTTCCCCGCCGTCAAACAAGCCGACGTGAACCTGCCCGCCCTCATCCGTCAGATCATCGTCATGAATGCTCAGCCCGAGCGGAATCCTCAAGAACCGGTCACGCAGGTCCAGCGACTCCTGATAGACCGGCTCATCCACACGAAACTCCCTGACTTCCATGCCGCATGCATAGCAAAACCTCCGCTCCTCCACCGCCACTGTTAGAGCACCGGGGACCGAAAACCAATCACCCGAACAACTCCTTCACCGGCTTGCCCTCGTCGGCGATCGAGAACGGCCGCCGGGTCGGAGACATCAGCACCTTGTCGTAGGGAAGCCCCAGCCCGTAGGCGATCGTCGCGTTGAAATCCTGCACCGTGACCGCTCCGCTCTTCACCTTCCTGCCGGATGAATCCGTGAGTCCGTGCTTCACTCCGCCCTTCACCCCGCCGCCCGCCAGCAGGCAGGAAAACGCCGACGGATGGTGGTCACGCCCGCCGTTGTGCTCCTCCTTGATCTCCGGGGTCCGGCCAAACTCGGTCGCCACCACCACCAGCGTATCCTTCAGTTTCCCGCACTTCTCCAGATCCGTCAGCAACGCCGCATAGGCGCGGTCGAACTGCTTGCAGCGGCCTTCCACCCCGGTGAAGTTGTCATAGTGCGTGTCCCAGCCACCGAGCTGCACCTCGACAAACCGCACCCCGTGTTCCACCAGCCGCCGCGCCAATAGACACCCTTGTGCGAAACGCCCGTCGCCATACATCCTGCGGGTCGCCCCGGACTCCTTCCGGATGTCGAAGGCCTTCAGGTCCTCCGAGTTCATCAATGCCACCGCCTCGCGGTAGAGTTCCTCATACGCCTTGACGTCCGCGTTCGGATAGCGCCCGTGAAACTGCCGGTTCAGCTTGTCTGCCAGCGAAAGCCGGCGCTTGAAATCCTCCTCGGAAACCTCCGTCCCCCGGTGCGAATCCTTCAGCCCCTCATCCGGACTCCCGATCGGAGCCGCCGCGTATTTCGCCCCGAAAAACCCGCCCCCCGTGAGCTCCGGCGAACTGTCGATCGCCACAAACCCCGGCAGCTCCGGATGAATCCGCCCGCCCAGCTTCGTCACCCACGAACCCAGCGACGGATGCTTGATCGTCCCGCGCAGGCCATAACTCGTATGCATGATATAGCTCCCCTGCTCGTGCGCACCCTGCGTCGAGTTCATCGAGTTGATCACGCACACCTTGTCCATCACCTTCGCCGTCTCCGGCAAATAGTGGCCGACCATCACGTCATCCACATTGCTCGCGATCGCCGTGGTCTTCCCCATCACCTCCTTCTTCTTCGGTTTCGGGTCAAAGGTATCCAGATGACTCATCCCGCCGGCCATGAACAGATAGATCACATGTTTCGCCTTTCCTTCAGGCACCTTCAGCGGCGCGGCGGCAGCCACCATCGGCCCGGCCACCGGCCCGAGATGCACCCCGAGAAAGGTTCCCGCCGCAGTCGCCATGAAGCGGCGGCGCGTCGGCTCGTCGGATTTCAGGAATGGATTGTTGCTCATGGCTTTACTGGAGAAAGAGAAATTCGGAGGACATCACCAGGGCGGCCACCACGTTGCGGATGCCCTGCCCGCCGCGCGCGTCGAGTTCATCCGTCATCCACTCCATTTCCCGCTCGTTCGGCGGACGGTTGAGAATGGAAATATACAACCGCCGGATCCTCTCCTCAGCCGAACCCGCCCCTTCAAGGCACTTGTAAAGGTGAGCATCCGGATCGTTCACCAACTTGTCCTGCACGACCCCGTTCATCAACGACAACACCTGCCCGACGTTCGGCTCCCGGCTCGCCGCCTCCACCACCTCGCGGTCCGACGCCCCGAACAAATAAAGAAAATGGTCACGCGGCGCCGGCGATGGCAGTTCGGACGCCCGCACCATCGCACCCCGCCCGTATGACGGACCGCCCGATGACATCACCGCCATCTCATTCCGCCCTCGCGGGTTCTGCCGGGAGTCGCCGGTCGCCCGCACGAACTCATCGAAGTAGGCGCGCATTTCCTCCCTCGTCTTGAGCGCCAGCACTTCCCGGGAAAGCTGGACCATGTCCTTCGTGCCCACCAGCACCGGCCGGTTCCCCACATGGATCCGGGTGTCCAGACCGCGCCGCGGTTTGCCGTCAGGATCACCCACGGCCAGGGTGACCAGCGAATCCCAAATCTGCTCCGCGGAAAGCCGCTGGATCTTCCGGCCGTGAAAATCATCCCCCGCCTCCACTTTCGAAACCTCCGGATTCGTCGCAAACTGAAACGTGCGCGTCAGCAGCAGCGTGTGCTGGAACGCCTTCAGATCATAGTCCAGATCCACCATGATCGATGCCAGCAACGCCATCATCCGCGGGTGCGGACTCTGCGCCGCCGGCTTGTAATCATCCACCGGTTCATACAAGCCCTTGCCCATCACCCGTTTCCACATCCGGTTCGCGATCACTTCGGCAAACTGCGCGTCGGTCCGGTGCACCACCCAATCCGCCAGCTTCCTCCGCCCGTCGTGCTCCGAGCGCCGCGGGGACATGCGCACCGTCCTGCCGAACGGCGTCCGCGCCCCGACCACCTCGCCCGGGTCCCCGTCGCGATACTGATAGTCACCCGGCAGGGAAATGCTGCCGCTGCCGCCGCCATCCAGCGACATCCCGATCACCTGGTCCCACAGCACCTCCATCGCCCGGTTCTCCTGCGGCCGTTCCATGCGCGCGTCCCTCACCTCCTGATAGAGAGGCCGCAGCAACCCCTCCGCCATGAACCCCTGGCCGTGTGTGAAGGCCGCCAGTTGATAGAAGTCGAACCGCTCGGTGTCCCCGAACGGATCATCATGGCACTGCGCGCACTCCATCCGGGTGCCGAGGAAAATCCGCATCGAGTTGGAAAGATTGTCCAGCGGCATCCCCTTGTCCCGCGTGTAGTAGCCGACCGCCGCCGTGGCCGGATCCCAGCCGTTGCCCTCGGCCGCCAGCAAGTGCGTGGTGAACTCGTCCCATGGCATGTTGTCCGCCATCGCCTCCCGCACCCAGTGGCGATACGGCAGGTTGTGCGACCTGCCCCGGTTGCGGTCCACCACCCGCACCAGGTCGAACGCCCAGTTCGACATGTGACTCGAAAACCCGGGCGACTTCAGCAAGTAATCGACCAGTTGTTCCCGTTTCCCCGCATCCTCGATCTCGAGGAAAAACAACGCTTCCTCCGAGCTTGGAATCCTCCCGATCGCCACCAAAAACGCACGCCTCAGGAAGGTCGCATCGTCCGCCACCTCCGGCACCGACAGCTTCCTGCTACGGTAAAACTCCGCCACCTGCCGGTCGATCTCCAGCGCGTGCTTCTTCAGCGACCCCGGATCGACCTCCCCCGCAGCCCGCCCCGACAGCCCGGCAAAAACCACCAGCCCGCTCAGCAACAGGCCGCAGCCAGTCATTCGAAGATTCCCGTGCATCCTCAAAAGCTACCCTCCCACCGATAGGCCGTCAATTTGCCGCTCCCGAAAGGTCTCCGCGTTTCTTGCCGGATCAGGCGGACCCGCCCCGCACTCCCCAGCCCCTTATCCGCCAGCCCTCAGACAATCCAAAACCGGCACGTCCGCCGGCGCCCATTCCAGACCTCCGAAATCCGCGACCGATACCCAACACAACTCCTCGTGCTCCATCGCACGCGGCTCACCTTGCGGAATCACACAAACAAACGGCAGCAACCGGATCGACACATCTTCGTAGTGCCACTCCACCGGCTCCAGCGCCGCCCCCACCTCGACATGCACCGCCAGCTCCTCGTGCAACTCGCGCGCGAGCGCCGCCTCTGGAGACTCCCCCGCATCCACCTTGCCGCCCGGAAACTCCCACAATCCACCGAGATGTTTCCCGGCAGGCCTGCGGCAGGCGAGATACGCCCCCTCCGCATCACGAATCACCCCGCAAACGACATCAATCACACCCTCTTCCACCACAGTCCTCTGCCGATTCCGAACAAAAAACAACCGCCGGATTTCGCCCGGCGGTTGCTTGGATCAAAAACTGATTGGTTTGCGGAAAATCAGGCGAGAGCAGGTTCTTCTTCCTTATCGCACTCTTTCTTTTTCTCGCACTCTTTGCCGGCCAGCAGGGTTTCTTCATCCTTTTCCTTGTCGCCGTCCTTTTTCTCGCATCCGCCACAAGCGGCAAGAGCTGCCTCTTCCTTGTCACACTCTTTTTCCTTGTCGCAGTCCTTCTTCTTCTCGCAACCGCCACAATCGGCAAGAGCTGCCTCTTCCTTATCACACTCTTTTTCCTTGTCGCAGTCCTTCTTCTTCTCGCAGCTGCCACAATCGGCAAGAGTCGCTTCTTCTTTGTCGCACTCTTTTTCCTTGTCGCAGTCTTTCTTCTTCTCGCAGCTGCCGCAATCGACGAGCAGGGTTTCTTCTTTCTCCTTGTCGCAGCCCTTCTTCTTCCCGCACTCGGCGGAATAGGAAAGCGGGGCGATCAGGAACGATGCACAAAGCGTGGTGAGGAGGAGTTTCATTGTAGTAGTTGTTTTGGAGTTTGGGTCTGGTAGCCACCTAAAGTGACCGATGATCAGAGTTTCTCCAGTGATTTTTATTCGAAAAAAACGAATTCCTGAAAAAACTTTCTCCGATCATCCCCCATACAACGCCGCCATTCGATGCTTTCGTCTCTGTTTTTGGCTTGGACACGCGCTTTTTCCGGCCTATCAACCCCGCCCCGCCGTGTCATTCTCCGTTCTTGCCACAGATCCCGCCAGTTCCGCCCGCTCGGGGCGCCTCGAACTCGCCCACGGCACCGTCGAAACCCCGATCTTCATGCCCGTCGGCACCCAGGGGTCGGTCAAAACCCTCCACCCCGCCGAACTCGACGAACTCGGCGCCCAGATCATCCTCGGCAACACCTACCACCTCTGGCTCCGCCCCGGACACGAGCTCATCCGCAAATTGGGCGGCCTCCACGGCTTCACCACCTGGCAAAAACCATTCCTCACCGACTCCGGCGGCTTCCAAGTCTGGTCGCTCGCCAAACTCCGCAAAATCACCGAACAGGGCGTCGCCTTCCAAAACCACCTCGACGGCAGCAAAATGCTCCTCACCCCGGAGCTCTCCATGGAAATCCAGGCCGCCCTCGGCTCGGACATCGCCATGCTCTTCGACGAATGCCCGCCCTACCCCTGCGAGGAATCATACGCCGCCGAGTCCCTCGCCCTCACCACCCGCTGGGCCAAACGCTGCAAGGATTGGGTCACCGCCAACAATCCACGCTCCGGCAACGGCCGCCAAATGCACTTCGGCATCGTCCAGGGATCCATCTACGCCGACCTCCGCGAGCAGTCCGCCCGCGAACTCGTCGACCTCGACTTTGACGGCTACGCCATCGGCGGCGTCTCCGTCGGCGAACCGGAAGAGGAAATGTTCCGCGCCATCGAAAACGCCGTCCCCTTCCTCCCGCACGACAAACCCCGCTACGCCATGGGCCTCGGCACCCCGCCGCAGATCCTCGAAATGATCGCCCGCGGGGTCGACATGTTCGACTGCGTCATGCCCACCCGCATGGCTCGCCACGGCGTCGCCTTCACCCTCGACGGCCCGCTCCAGATCAAAAACCTGATCCACGCCGAGGACCCCTCGCCGATCTGCGAATCCTGCCATCCGCACGTCGCGGGATTCTCCCGCGCCTACCTCCGCCACCTCTTCAAGGCGGGTGAAATGCTCGCTTTGCGGTTGCTTTCCTTCCATAATCTGCATTTCTACCTGCGCCTTGTTACCGGGGCGCGAGAAGCCATTGCCTCGGGCAACTTCACCGAATACAAAACCGCCTTTATCCGGCGCTACCATCACAACGACGAATCATGAACCTCACCGAAGCCCTCACCACCTTCACCCTTCTGGCGCAAACCGGCGGCAAGTCCACCGGACTCCTCGGAAACCCGCTCATCATGATGGGCATCATGATCGTGATGTTCTACTTCCTCCTCATCCGCCCGCAACAGCGCCAGCGCAAGGAACAGGAAGCACGCATCGCCGCCCTCCAGAATGGCGATAAAGTCATCACCACCGCCGGCATCCACGGCATCGTCCACAACGTGAAGGAAAAAACCGTCGTCATCAAGGTCGCCGAAGGCACCATGATCGAATTCGACAAACCGGCCGTCGCATCCGTCCAGAAAAAGGAATCCTCGAACTGATTCCACCACCCACCTCCCCGTTCATCGCACCACCGTCATGCTCGCCCTCACCTCGCTCTTCGCCGATCCGCTCACGGTCTTCACCGTCGGGCTGGTCCTGATGATCCTCTTCTTCTGGTATTTCGCCACCGAACTCGAAAGCCGCAAACGCAACGTCGGCACCGTGCTCACCGTCGGCATCGTCGGCCTCTGCATCGTCGCCGCCACCCCGCCCAGCAAGAAACTCAAGGGCAGCATCGACATCGTCGGCGGATCGTCATTCTCGCTGCGCGTGCAGGAAAAGGAAAACGACGAAGGCGACAAAATCCCCGTCACTCCCCAACAGGTCGAACAAGCCATCCTCGTCATCGAGAAACGCCTCAACTCGATGGGCACCACCGAACCGCTCATCGCCGGCCAGGGTGACAACGGCATCCTCGTGCAAATGCCCGGCGTCTCCGAAGAAGAATCTGCTCAAGTCCGCACCACCCTCGAAAAAGTCGCCAAACTCGAACTCCGCGAAGTCAGCCTGCGCACCGACGAAATCGGCCCCGACGGCCGCACCCTCGCCGCCCGCGTCCAAAGCGGCGACGAAATCGTCCCCGGCTACCGCGCCTACAACCACACCCGCAAGGATGAGGACGGCAACGAAATGACCTCGCCCATCCTCCTCAACCGCCGCATGGCCCTCGGCGGCTCGGACATCGCCATGGCCGTCCCCTCACCCCAGCAGGCGGATGCCGTGGCCATCACCCTCAACGGTGACGGCACCAACAAGATGATCAACCTCACCAAGGACATGACCCCGCGCCAGGGCCGCATCGCCATCGTGCTCGACGGCGAGGTCATCAGCGCACCGGTCGTCAACCAGGTCCCGCTCGGCAAAAACTTCATCATCGAGGGCCTCACCGAACCCGGCGAAGTCCAGAGCCTCGCCAACTCCCTCATGAACCCGCTGGAAAACCCGCTGGTCGTCGATGAGGAACGCACCGTCTCCCCGCTGCTCGGCAAGGCCGTCATCGAACAAGGCGTCTGGGCCGGCCTCGTCGGCCTCAGCCTCACCTTCGTCTTCGTCCTGCTCTACTACCGCTCCGCCGGCATCATCGCCCTCCTCGGCCTGCTCGTGAACGGCACCATCCTGTTCGGCGTCATGGCCATGTTCGGCTTCGCCTTCTCCCTCCCCGGCATCGCCGGCATGGTCCTCATCATCGGCATGTCCGTGGACGCCAACGTGCTCATCTACGAACGCCTGCGTGAGGAAATCGAACACGGCAAATCCCTCAAAAACGCCATCAACTCCGCCTACGAAAAAGCCTTCAGCGCGATCTTCGACTCCAACGTCACATCGCTCATCACCGCCATCATCCTCTTCTCACTCGGCAGCGGCAGCATCAAGGGCTTCGCCATCACCCTCACCGTCGGCCTGCTCGCCTCGATGTTCTCCGCCATCCTCGTCACCCGCGTCCTGTTCCGCTGGATGCTCGACACCGGCCTGCTGAAGAAACTCTCGTTCCTCAACCTCATCAAGTCCGCCAACTACGACTTCCTCGCCAAACGCCGCATCTGCGCCTTCGTCTCGCTCGCCCTGCTCGTCGTCGCCTTCGGTGCCTTCGGCGCCAAACGCGAGAAAGCCTTCGGCATCGACTTCACCGGCGGCTCGCTCATCGAGTTCCAACTCGGCGACGTCGTCGTCCCGCTCGAAGACGTGCAAAACACGCTCAACGGCCTCAAACTCACCAAAGAAGCCTACCCGCAGGAACAATCCAACCCCGCCAGCGGAACCCTCCTCACCGTCCGCTGTGACGCCAAGGACACCGAGCAAATCACCAACGCTCTCCGCGAGCAGATCCCCGCACTCGGCAAAACCGCCGAAGGCTCGGACACCAACTACCTCATCGACGTCTCGAAACAGGAAGTCTCCGCCCTCATCGGCAGCTCGTTCCTCAGCCAGTCGCTCATCGCCCTCATCGTCGGCATGATCGCCATCCTGCTCTACGTCACCGTGCGCTTCGAGTTCGCCTTCGCCGTCGGTGCCTTCGTCGCCATCCTCCACGACGTCATCATCTCCATCGGCATCGTCATCCTGCTCGGCGGCGAACTCTCGCTCATCCACGTCGGCGCCATCCTCACCATCGCCGGTTACTCGGTCAACGACACCATCGTCGTCTTCGACCGCATCCGCGAAACCCTGCTGGTCCGCTCGGGATCGATCATGAAAATCATGAACGAGTCCATCAACGCCACGCTCTCGCGCACGATCCTCACCTCCGCCACCACCATCGCCACCGTCGCCATCCTCTCGGTCTTCGGCGGCTCCGCGCTGCGCGACTTCTCGGTCACCATCCTCATCGGCCTCATCGTCGGCACCTACTCGTCGATCTTCGTGGCCACCCCGATCGTGCTCTGGTGGAGCTCACGCAAAGGCGGTGACATCCGCGCCGACGTCCGCGCCACCGAAATCGCCGCGGAAGCCGCTGCCAACGCACCGTGACCCAGCCACACTCGCGGCGCTCCCCGGGCGCCGCGAATCACGCCCCCACCCGCGTGAAACACCCGTGCCTTTCGTGGTCATCAAACCCCTGTAACATCACACCAGTGAAAGCCACCCGACCGGTCGCGGCATGCCTCCTCGCCAGCTCCGCCATCTCCCTGGCAGAACTGGAAAACGAGATCCCGCTCGGCATCGAAGTCGTCACCGGCTACCGCTCCGAATACATCCAGCGGGGATTCAAACGCAGCGGCCGTTTCCTCGATGTCCAGGCCGGCGCCGAACTCGCCCTCGCCAACGACCTCATGCTCGGCTTCGGCGGCTGGTTCGGCACCGCGACCGGCAGCGCCTCATACGAGGAAGCCGCCGCCTTCGCCAACCTCCAGTGGGCCGTCTCGGACACCCTCATCGCCGATATCGAATCCACCTGGCTCGCAATCGACGACCCGTTCTTCGAATCCGGCCTCGACCTCGCCGCCTCGCTCTCGTGGAACTTCCACGACGACCTCGACCTCGCCGCCGGCTCCGCCTGGAACACCGGCGCCGATGGCCTCCACCTCTTCACCGAAATCCGCTGGTCGAAAACCCTCCACTCGTCCGGCTTCATCAACGCCGAAACCGGCCTCAGCTGGGTCGACTCCTACTACGGCCGCGACGGCTTCAACGACGCCTACGCCAGCCTCAGCTACACCCAGGTCATCAACTCGCGCGTCTCGCTCACCCCCTTCGCCGGCACCTCCGTCCCGCTCCAGTCCGGCCCCCAGACAACCCGCCTCTTCGGCGGCCTCTGGTTCGAAGTCAACTTCTGACCTCACCGCAGGTCCGCTCCGCTTCGGAACGCATTTCCAGCCCCCCCGGATCGCGCCATTTCTTGAGAAAACTTTCGCGTTCATTCGCGGTTCTCTTGCTCTTGAATCTCATCCGGCACTTTTGATGTGCGGAGTGGATTTTCCATAATGGATCGCTCTCCAAATCTTCAGCGACTTTCAGTGTAATCCGTAAAAATCCGTATGATCCGTGGTTCAGTTTCATGCGGCTTGGCCACCAACTGCGGATTTCAGGAAAAAAACAAGGCGCGCCCCAAACCCGGGACGCGCCTGTTGAATTCGTCAGCCTGGCCGCCTCAGTGGCCCGCTTTGGCGATGTTCTTGCCCTTCGGCTGGCCGATGGACTCGAGCAACTCACCGAACCACGGCTCGTCGATGTTGAACGGCTTGCCACCCGCAATGCGCGGAAACTCGATCGCGCGCAGGATGCCACGCTGGTCCTCATCGTGACCGATCACGCCGCTGTTGCGGGCGACCGCACAATCGACGGCGAGGTCCGTGCAGCTCTTGATCAGGCGAAGGTCGTCCGGATTGGCGGCCGCGGCACGCGCGAAGTATCCGCTCTTCTGCACCAGCACCTTCTCCGCACCCAGCATTTCCGCGAACTGCTCGCCAAACCACTTGCCCGGGTTCACCGCGTCCAGTTTCACGTGGCCAAACGCATCGCGCGGCACTTCCTCGCCGGCGGCTTCCATCTCCTTGATGATCGTTTCCACACCGGCACCTTCGGAAATGAAGATGTTCACGTTGTCGTGCTCGTCCATCACCGCCTTGAGACGCTCGGCCTCGGCTTTGATGTCCACTTCCATCTCCGGGATGAAAATCGCGTGCACATCCTTGCGCATCGCCGTCAGACCCAGACCGTCCGCCCACGCGTGCATGCCCAGGCTGTTGTGGTATTCCGCGGCGGTCGCGGCGGTCAGCCAGCCACAGTTGCGGCCCATCACCTCGTGAATGATCAGCATCCGCGGATTCGCGTTGTGCTCGGCCACCACGTTCTCAAAGTAGCGCGCACCCTCTTCAGCCGCCGTCCACGCACCCAGGCTCTGGGCGATCGGGAACACGTCGTTGTCGATCGTCTTCGGCAGGCCAACCACGGTCAGCGCGTAGTTGTTTTCCGCCAGATACGCCGCCAGATCGGCGGCGGTCGTGTTGGTGTCGTCACCACCGATGGTGTGAAGCACATCCACGCCATCCTTGGTCAGCTGGTCGGCCGCCGCCTTCAGCGGATCCTCGCCTTCCTTCACCAGACCACGCTTCACGCAGTCCTTCACGTTGGTCAGCTTCACCCGGCTGTTGCCGATCGGGCTGCCACCGTGCTGGTGCAAAATCGGCGCATCGGCACGCATCTCATCGTCCACCTTGATGCTGTCACCCAGCAGCAGCCCCTTGTAGCCGCTCTTGTAACAAATGATTTCAATATCCGGATAAAGCTCGGTGTAGCGCTCGATCAAACCGCCAATCGCGGATGAAAGACAGGGAGCAAGACCGCCGGCGGTAAGGATGGCGACTTTTTGAACAGGTTTGGTATCGGCCATGATTTCAAGTGGGTAGTGGATTTTTCCAGTCGGGCAATGACTTCCGCCCGCACGCGCGGCACCCTACCGTCCTGCGCCCCCCTGCCAAGACTAATGTACGACGGCCAATCCCGACCGCCGGCGGGGAAATTATTTCAGCCATTCCGTATTTCAGCTTTCCAGAGATTCACCCATTCCGCTTTCATCCGCCGCACCCATGGCATCCAACTTTTCATTCGACTCGCTCAACCCAGCCCAGCGCTCGGCCGTCGCCGCACAGGACGGCCCCGTCATGATCCTCGCCGGCGCAGGCACCGGAAAAACACGCACCGTCACCTGCCGCATCGCACACATGCTCGAACGCGGCGTGCCCCCGCAGGAAATCCTCGCCGTCACCTTCACCAACAAGGCCGCCAGCGAAATGCGCGAACGCATCGGCGGCATGGTCTCCAAAAAGGCCGCCAACGAAATGACCGTCTGCACCTTCCACTCGCTCTGCGTCCGGGTGCTCCGCGGCGGCATCGACCGCCTCGGCTACAAAAACAATTTCTCAATCTGCTCGCAGTCCGACCAAACCGGCATGATGAAACAACTCCTCGTCCGCAAAGGCGGAAAAGACGAGAAAATCAAACCGGATGCCGTGCTCTCCGCCATCTCAAAGGCAAAAAACAAGGGCATCGACCCCGCCGATATCGAAGACGAATTCATCTCCATCCTCGCCGTCGCATACGAAAACGAACTGCGCGCCCAGAATGCCGTCGACTTCGACGACCTCCTCCTCCTCGCCCGCAAGGTGCTCTCCGAACACGAGGACGTCCGGAATATCTTCCGCGCCCGCTACACCCGCGTCACCGTCGATGAATTCCAGGACACCAACGCCCTGCAAATGCAGCTCCTCCAGCAACTCGTCGGCCCGCCATACCACGTCTGCGTCGTCGGCGACGACGACCAGTCGATCTACGGATGGCGCGGCGCGGAAGTCGCCAACATCCTCCAGTTCGAAAAATTCTTCCCGGACCCGACCGTCGTCCGCCTCGAGGAAAACTACCGCTCCACCCTCGCCGTGCTCCACACCGCCAACAGCCTGATCAAACACAACGTCGGCCGCCGTGAGAAAATCCTCCGCGCCACCCGCAAGGGCGGCGAACCAATCCGCATCGTCGCCATGCCCGGCGACGACGAAGAAGCCGAGTTCATCGCCGAGGAAATCCTCGCCGGCATGGGCGCACACGGCACCAAATGGGAGGACTTCGCCGTGCTCTTCCGCACCAACGGCCAGTCCCGCAAAATCGAACTCGCCCTGCGCGAACGCAAAATCCCCTACCGCATGGTCGGCGCCCAGAGCTTCTACGACCGCCGCGAGGTCCGCGACGTGCTCGCATACGCCCAAATCCTCGCCGCACCGGATGCCGACGTCCCACTCCTCCGCGTCCTCAACGCCCCACCCCGCGGCATCGGCCAGTCCACCGCCATGCTCGCCACCGACTGGAGCCGCGAACACCACGAATCCGTCTGGGATGCCCTCTGCGACCCGAACTTCACCGCCACCCTCTCCGCCAAAGTCCGCGCATCCATCGAGAAATTCGTCGCCCTCGTCGCCGGCGCCAAAAACCGCATCGACCTCAACCACGACAACCCCGCCGAGGTCCTCGAAGGCCTGCTCACCGAGATCGAATACCGCGCCTGGATCGAACGCGGGTGCAAAACCGACAACGAAAAACAACAACGCGGCGAAGGCATCTTCATGGTCGTCGACTCACTCCGCGACCACGTCTCCAAAGGCAAATCCCTGCAGAAATTCCTCGATGACTCCGCCCTCGCATCCGACCGCGAAGACGACGACCTCGAGAAAAAACAAGGCGTCACCCTGATCACCCTCCACGCCTCCAAAGGCCTCGAGTTCTCCAAAGTCTTCCTCATCGGCCTCGAAGAAGGGTTCCTCCCCCACACCCGCTCGATCGCAGAGGGAACCAAGGACGAGGAACGCCGCCTCCTCTACGTCGGCATCACCCGCGCCCAGGACGAACTCACCCTCACCTATTGCGACACCCGCATGAAATGGGGACAACTCACATCCTGCCAGGCCAGCTCGTTCATCGGCGAACTCGACGACGAATTCGTCAATTTCACCTCCTACGACGAAATCCTCGGCGCCGAAGCCACAGCCGACGAACTCGACGACTTCTTCGGCGACATCAAAGGCATGCTCGACGACCTCTGAACCGGAATGACCCATGGCTGACGAAAATCCCCGTAATTTCCAATAATCACCCCGCCTAAGGCCGATAACGGGACCATATGGCCGTATTCAGCCCCCATTCATTCTTTCGATTTCCTGACTATATGGCAATCTGACCCCGTTCTCAGGAACAACAGCACGGACCTTTTCGGTTCCTTCTCAACTCCACTTGCTGCCGGGGGGCGCAAGTGAGCTCTTCCGAAAATCTCCAGGCTAGAAAAGCAAAAAGCGCGCGTTGTGATGACCGGGGGGAAATCCAATGCGCGCTTTTTCTATGCCCGGATCCAGCCACCCCACCCGCACCAGGTTCCACCCGCACCAGACCTGCCACTGCAAGAGCCTCCCGCTCCGCCCCCGCTCCGGCGCCCCCGCCATCAATCCCGCTTTTCCTGCACCCAGTGCGCCATCGCCATCAACCGACTCGCCCCCTTCGGCCCGGTAAACCCGCTCAACGCACTCGCCTGATCCGCGATCTCCACCCGCCTCGACTCAGTCCATGAGCCGGCGCGCTCCCGAAACAACACCAAAGCCCGGGTCTCATCCGCCGAAATCCCGACCGGCAACGGAACCGGCTCGATCGGCGGCGGCCCCTGCTGCGGCACCTCCACCGCCATCCGGTCATAAATCACCACCGTGCCCGCCGCCAAATCCCCCAACCGCTGGAACCGCTTGGTCGCAAGACAACTCGCCATCCCGAACACATACGTGAACAACGGCATCCCATCGATAAACCGCAGGAAATTCCGAACCACCGCCTGCCCCCACGTGATCGGCGAACCCGTCGCCTGCACCACCCGCAGATTCATCGCCCGCTTGCCCGGCGTCGCCCCCCGGCGCCCCGCCTCAAACACCACCGGGTAAATCCAGTCGAGCAGAAACCACACCAGCAACATCAAACCGCCCGCCACCTTTCCGCCAATCGCACTGCCCGATATCGAAAACAAAACCAACGCCACAATCATCACGAAAATCCGGATCAACAGGTCGATCAAATACGCTCCCGCCCTCAACTCCGGCCCCGCCATCCGCAGCCGAATCTCCACCCCCTCGGCCAACTCCACCGATTGCAACGTATCCAGTTTCTCGCGTTCCCTCATGGCCTGATCTCATCCCCAGCTTGAACGCCCCTCACCCCACCGTAAAGCACGCGATTGCCCGAATCGAAAATCACGGATTGATTGAATCGTTCGTTTGACAAGCCGTTCGCCCAAACGCTTCACTCAGGCCATGAGAAAACCGAGATCCCCCCGATCCAAGGCCAAACAAAAACTCATCACCACCGCCGAAAAACTCTTCGCCGAACACGGCTTCGACACCATCTCAATCCGCGACATCACCAGCGCCGCCAAGGCCAACGTCGCCGCCATCAACTACCACTTCTCCAGTCGCGAGGACCTCGTCGACCTCGTCATCACCCAAAACCTCTCCCCTCTGCTCGCCGCTCAGGAATCCGCACTCGACTCGCTTGCAAGCAATCGTTCCATTCAACCACCCGACTGCAGAAAACTATTCGAAATATCCATTCAATCGATCGTCACCAACGAGCGTTCTTCAAAGCTTCCCAACCCACTCTATTACCGCCTGATCGGCCTCATTTTACAGATGGATTGGAACCTGCTTCCGGATGCCATTCTATCGCGGAAATCCGCCCTTGACCGCCGCATCATCGAGCTCCTCCAGCGCACCCATCCCGAGCAAAGCCACGACCAGTGTGCGATGCGCTACCATTTCACCTGCGGCGCAACCTCCAACCTCCTCACCCACTCCCAGTCGATCTTCCAAACGATCGATGGAGCCAATCAAACGCTTGAATCCCACCTCGACACCCTGATCGACTTCGCAACCGCTGGCTTCACTCAAACCACAGCCACCACCCCGCCACGCGTCCCCCAGCCCACTTCGCAACCCACTTCGCAACCCAC
>JAUTCT010000045.1 GCA_030673875.1 Verrucomicrobiota bacterium JB025
CCGAACCCGAACCCGAACCCGAACCCGAACCCGAACCCGAACCCGAACCCGAACCCGAACCCGAACCCGAACCCGAACCCGAACCCGAACCCGAACCCGAACCCGCGCCAACCGAAAAACCGTGGTATTACACCAGCGGCAGCCAGCGCCTCGGACCGGTAGCAATCGGCGAGCTCAAAACCATCGCACAAACCACTCCCGTCGACCTCGTCTGGAGCCCTGGACTCAATAACTGGACTCCGATCAAAGAAATCGCGGAGTTCGCCTCATCCGTTCCAACCCCCGAACCAGAATCCTCCATGGAGCGCGGACCTCAGTCCGCCCCGGAACCCGAACCATGGTTCTACACCCGGCAGGGCAAACGGTTCGGCCCCGTCAGCCTCGATGAACTGAAGGCACTAATCTCCGATCCAAACCAAGACCCACCGGTCGAACACGTTTGGACCAAAACCCTCCCCAACTGGCAGCCATTCACAGAGATCCCAAGTCTCGCCTCGCTCGCCGCCGCAGTGGCACTGCAACCGGAACCCCAACCGGAGCCACAACCGGAGCCACAACCGGAGCCACAACCGGAACCCCAACCGGAACCCCAACCGGAACCCCAACCGGACCCTCAACCGGAGCCTCAACCGGAGCCACAACCGGAGCCACAACCGGAACCCCAACCGGAGCCCCAACCCGAGCCCCAACCGGAGCCCCAACCGGAACCCCAACCGGAGCCTCAACCGGAGCCTCAACCTGACCCACAACCGGAGCCCCAACCGGAGCCCCAACCCGAGCCCCAACCCGAGCCTCAACCCGAGCCCCAACCCGAGCCACAACCCGAGCCCCAACCCGAGCCTCAACCCGAGCCCCAACCGGAGCCCCAACCCGAGCCTCAACCCGAGCCACAACCCGAGCCTCAACCCGAGCCTCAACCAGAGCCTCAACCCGAGCCACAACCCGAGCCACAACCCGAGCCCCAACCCGAGCCCCAACCCGAGCCTCAACCCGAGCCCCAACCCGAGCCCCAACCCGAGCCCCAACCCGAGCCTCAACCCGAGCCTCAACCCGAGCCTCAACCCGAGCCTCAACCCGAGCCTCAACCCGAGCCTCAACCCGAGCCTCAACCCGAGCCTCAACCCGAGCCCCAACCGGAGCCCCAACCGGAGCCCCAACCAGAGCCTCAACCGGAGCCTCAACCCGAAGCGGTCCCACTCGTCACAAGCACCACTCCCCAGGACCTTGTCGACCCGGGCATCTCGTCCAGGGAATCCGCACCACCCGCCACCTCCCCGGCCGAATCCGCACCACCCGCCAAACTAACCAGAGCGGAGAAAAAAGCCGCCAAACTGGAGAAAAAGGCAGCCAAACAGGACAAGAAAAAGGAACAACCAGCCGCCCCGGAGAAACACCCATCCGACCCGGACACCATCGTCCCCCAAAAAGGCAGCGAGTGGCTCTATACCCGCAACGGCCTCCAGCACGGCCCGGTCAGTTTCAAGGAACTCCTGGCCGAAGCAAAGGAAGGACGGCTCAATCCACGCCTCGACATGGCATGGACCGCGGGCCAGCAACACTGGGTCCCGACCGGCCAAATCGAAGGACTCTTCGAACGCCGGGAACAATCCGAACCCCCAAAGTCGAACCTCCAGAAAACCGCGACCCCGGGGGCCAACCCCTACAGCACCCCCAGAAAAGCCAGCATCAACTTCGGCAAGGACGCCGGCTGGCCCGGCGCCAAACGCCGCATCTACCTGCTCGCCACCATCGTCTTCCCCATCGTCTGGAACTTCATCATCGGAGCCTTCGGCCAGCACATCCTCGAGGCCCTCGGCCCGGACACCGGCAGCGTCGCCCTTGTCATCGCCACCTTCGTCCCCCTCATCGTCATCATCAACTTCAGCGTCCAACGCATCATCAACCTCGGCATGAGCGGTTGGTGGTTCTTCGGAAACTTCGTGCCCTTCCTCAACATCTGGCTCGGCTACCGCTGCTTCGCCTGCCCCGCCGGCTATGCCTTCCACAAGAAACTCGACGGCCCCGGCATCTTCCTCGCCATCATCTACTGGCTCACCCTGATCGCCGTCATCCTCGCCATCGTGCTCACCGTCCTCCTCATGTTCGGCATGGTCAGCAACCCGGAGATCCAGCAACAACTCCAGGAATTCATCAACTCCACCTCCGCTCCCGAACCGGAACCCACACCCGGCATGTAACCCGCAAAACCGGGGCTTCCACTGCTCGCCGGAAAATACCAGCTTCCCCCACGTGCTCCGCCAATCCAAACATACCGACGAAACCCGCGACGCCGGCCAAATCGAACTCTGGAGCCTCCACGGCGCCGTCGGACTCGCCGGCGACTTCCGCCACCTCGGCAAACACCTCGCCGACCGCAAAATCAGCTCCCGCTCCGTCGACCTCTGGCGCTTCCTCGAATGCTGCCCCATGCCGCTCCCCGAGTTCGGCCCCGCTTTCAACGCCGACGCCGGCAACGAAGCCTTCCGCGGCTCCGCCCGCGCCCTGCTCGGCTACTCCATGGGCGGCCGCCTCGCCCTCCACGCCCTGCTCGAAAACAACCACCCGTGGAAAGCCGCCGTCATCGTCTCCGCCCACCCGGGCCTCGAAAACGACGACGAACGCACCGCCCGCCGCGCCAGCGACGCCCGCTGGGCCACCAAAGCCCTCGCCGGCGAATGGCAGACATTCCTCACCGACTGGAACTCCCAGCCAACCCTCGCCGCCGCCATCGAACGCGAACGCGGCGCCAACGGCCGCCTCATGATGCGCCGGCGCGAAATCGCCCGCAGCTTCGTCGACTGGTCGCTCGGCACCCAGCAACCCCTCTGGGACCGCCTCCCGGAAATCCACATCCCCGTGCTCTGGATCGCCGGGGAAAACGACGCGAAATTCCTCCCCCTCGCCGAACGCGCCGCCTCCGCCCTCCCCCACGGCACCCTCGTCACCGCCAAGGGCGCAGGCCATCGCATCCCATGGGAAAACCCGGATTGGTTCCACGAAACCGTCGCCTCCTTCCTGCTCGGCGGCCTCCCCTCGCAACGCTGATCCAGCGCCATCAACAATCGCCGCCCCCCACTCCCCCGGCCCGAACCGCACCCCCGGCAGCCCCCTCCGGACTCACCCGCGGAGCGAAAGCCAAACCCGAACCGCACCCCCGGCGACTCCCGATCAGCCGAACAACTCGCCGCAAAGCAGACAACTCCGCCCGTCACACCCCCGCGCCGTGCAGTGCTCGCGACCGTAAAAAATGATCCGCAGGTGCAGCCGGTTCCACTCCTCCCGCGGAAACACCCTCTTCAGGTCACGCTCGGTCTGCTCGACATGCTTCCCCTGCGTCAGCTTCCACCGCTTCGCCAGCCGGTGAATGTGCGTGTCCACCGGAAACGCCGGCACACCAAACGCCTGCGCCATCACCACCGAGGCCGTCTTGTGCCCCACCCCGGGCAACGCCTCCAACGCCTCAAAACTCTCCGGCACCTCGCCCCCATGCTGCTCCAGCAAAATCCTTGAAAGCCCGGAAATCGCCTCGCTCTTGCGCGGCGCCAGCCCGCACGGCCGGATGATCCGCCGGATCTCCTCCACCTCCACCTCCGCCATCGCCGCCGGATTGTCCGCCAGCTCAAACAACGCCGGCGTCACCTGGTTCACCCGCACGTCCGTGCACTGCGCGGAAAGCAACACCGCCACCAGCAGCGTGTACGCATCCTTATGGTCCAGCGGAATCGGCGTCTCCGGATACAACTCCGCCAATCGCCGCCTCACGTGGTCTGCCCGCTCCTGCTTTCTCATGCCCCCAGTCTCCGGCCAACCAGCGCCGAGTTCAAGACCCCCGGCCGTTTTCAATTTTATCCCTTTCCACCCCCGCTTTCCCAATGTTCATTCTCCTCCGCCCGTCCATAGCTCTTTCTTATCCTGCCATCACCGAAACTCATCAACCCCCTGCGACCGTCCCACCAATGCCCCTCCTCAACATCCGCACCAACCAGCCCATCCAGCCCGGCGCCCAACCCGACATCCTCCGGGTCGCCTCCGCCCTCGTCGCCGAGCTCCTCGAAAAACCCGAATCATACGTCATGGTCACCCTCCAGCCAGAGACCCCCATCTCCTTCGCCGGCAACCAAAACCCCGCCGCCTTCCTCGAACTCCACTCGCTCGGCCTCGCCGAAAATAAAACCCGCTCGCTCTCCGCCGCCCTCTGCCAGTTCACCACCACCCAGCTCGGCATCCCGCCGGATCGCATCTACATCCGCTTCGAAAACCCGCAGCGCCACATGTGGGGCTGGAACGGCTCAACCTTCGGCTGACCCTCCTCCTGCCAGTCCATCACCCACCCGCGCCGCCGCATGCAGCATTTCCCGGAAATCATCCAGTTCGCAATCCGTTTCACCACCTTCGCCCTCATGTTCGGCGTCGGACTCGACTGCACGAAATCCGACGCCACCTACGGCGTCGCCCGCGCCCCGCTGCTCGCCACCGTCACCCTCATCCAGTTCGCCCTCATCCCCGGCGTCGCCCTCGCCGTCTCCCTCCTGCTCGGCCTGCCCCCCGCCACCTCCACCGCACTCCTGCTCTTCAGCATCTGCCCCTCCGGCACCGTCTCCAATACCTTCAGCTTCATCGCCAAGGCAAACACCTCCCTCTCCGTCCTCCTCACCGCGGCATCCTGCATCGCCGCCATGGTCTTCACCCCCGTCGCCATGGCCTGCTGGAGCAAGGCCTTCGGCACCCAGCTCACCACCTCCTTCACCATCCCCCTTCCCCTGCTGCTGCGCCAGCTCATCCCGCTCATGGCCGTCCCCGTCGCCCTCGGCGCACTCATCCGCCACTACGCCCCCGCATTCACCCGCCGCAACCTCCACCGCGCCAGGATCACCAGCATCATCCTCTTCTCCTCGATGATCGCCCTCATCATCCTCAACCACCCCCGGGACATCATCCTCCGCCTGCGCGAACTCTTCCCCGCCGCCGTCATCCTCACCACCTCCCTCGTCACCCTCGGCTGGCTCGTCGCCAAATCATTCCGCCTCCGCCGGCCCGAACGCACCGCCGTCATGTTCGAACTCCCCTGCCGGAACCTCGCCATCGCCGCACTCCTCGGCTTCACCGTCCTGCAAAAACCCGACCTCGTCATCTACTGCACCGCCTTCTTCCTCGTCGAAGGCCCCATCCTCAGCGCCTTCGCACTCTTCACCGCACGCCTCTCCCCGGACCGCGACTGAACCCGCCCCGCGCCCCAACGCTTGCCGGACCTGCCGCCCCAGCCTAGCCTGCCCGCGATGAAAATCCGCTGGCTGCTGCTCCTCATCGCCCTCATCTGGGCGGCCGCCGCCCTGTGGTTGCTGCGCAAACCCGTCGCCAATTGGATCCACCGGTCCACCGACAGCATCGAACTCTCGGAAAAACCACAACCCGACCCACAAACCTACGCCACCCTCGTCGCCGAACTCGAACGCTGGCGCACCGAACTCGCCCAACTCCACACCCACGCCCAATCCCCTGCCGAAAAATCCGCCATCGAACGCGACGCCCGCATCATCCTCGAACACACCCTCCCCGCCATGATGCGCTGCTGGCTCGGCACCCCCTACGACTTCAATGGCACCGCCCGCAAACCCGGCGGCGGCAAAATCGCCTGCGGATACTTCGTCGCCACCGTCCTCAAGGACGCCGGCTTCAAACTCAACCGCTACCGCCTCGCCCAACAACCGTCCCAAAACATCCTCCGCTCCTTCCTCGCCAAACCAGACTGCCACCTCACCGTCGGCCAGCCCTACCCCGACTTCGTCAAATCCGTCTCCGCATCAGACCGCGGCATCCTCCTCGTCGGGCTCGATACCCACGTCGCCTTCATCGTCGCCACCGGCAACGGCACCTTCCACTGCATCCACTCGTCCGGATCCAGGCCCTGGTGCGTCGTCGAAGAACCCCCGCAACACGCCGGCGTCCTCCGCCAATCCAACTGGCGAATGCTCGGAAACCTCACCGCCGACCCCAAGGTCATCCGCAACTGGCTCAACGGAACCACCATCACCGTCCGCACCAGCCTCTCCTCCGACTAGCCAATCCCCTTGCATGCCCCGCCCGAACCCGCTACCTCCCTCACGAAAGTGAGCTAGGCGGCCCCGCAAACCCTTGGAAAAACACCTCAAATGGCCCACGGAATCACCCGGACCCTCCCTGATCGCAGGCCTCGCCTCCAATCCATGAAAATCGTTCAAATCCTCCCGGAAATGAACGCCGGTGGCGTCGAACGCGGAACCCTCGAACTCGGCTCATACCTCGTCCGACACGGCCACCAATCCATCGTCATCTCAAACGGCGGACGCATGGTCGAGACCCTCGAAAACGCCGGATCACGCCACATCGCGATGCCCGTCCACCGCAAAAGCATCGCCAGCCTAAACCAAGTCCTCCCACTCCGCAAATTCCTCCGCGAGGAAAAACCCGACATCCTCCACCTCCGGTCCCGCGTCCCCGCATGGCTCGCCTGGCTCGCATGGCGCGGCCTCAACCCCGCCGAACGACCCCGCCTCGTCACCACCGTCCACGGATTCTACTCCGTCAACGCCTACTCCGCCATCATGACCCGCGGCGAACGCGTCATCGCCGTCTCCGAAAGCGTCCGCCACTACATCCTCGAAAACTACCCCAAAACCCCGGACGCCAAAATCTCCGTCGTCCACCGCGGCGTCGACGAACACCACTACCACCCCGGCTTCAAACCCTCCCTCGACTGGATGCGCACCTGGTGGGCGGACATGCCCCAACTCAAAAACCGCATCCCCCTCCTCATGCCCGGACGCCTCACCCGCTGGAAAGGCCAACAGGACTTCATCGAAATCATCGCCGCCCTCCGCAACGCCGGCCTCCCCGTCCACGGCATCATCGTCGGCGACCCCCACCCGAAAAAACAGGCATTCCTCCTCGAACTCCAACAACTCGCCCGAACCCTCGGCGTCTCCGACTCCGTCACCTTCCTCGGCCACCGCAACGACATGCGCGAAATCATGGCCGTATCCTCCATCGTCTACTCCCTCTCACGCGACCCCGAAGCCTTCGGCCGCGTCTCACTCGAAGCCCTCGCCCTCGGAAAACCCGTCATCGGCTACGACCACGGCGGCGTCTCCGAACAACTCCGCGCCGTCTTCCCCCAGGGCTGCGTCCCCGCCGGTGACACCGCCGCCGCCATCGACCTCACCAGGGAAATCCTCAACGGCCACCACGAATCCCCCGCCCCCATCACCAACTTCACCCTCTCACGCATGCTCTCGTCCATCGAGACCATCTACCAGGAACTCGCCGGCAGCAAACCCTCCAGCCACTGACCCCAACCACCCAAACCACCGGAAGCTTGAAAACCGTCTACCTCCACATCGGGACCCATAAAACAGGATCCACCTCGATCCAACGGTGGTTGCACGACAACAAAACACTCCTCAGCCAGAACGGCCACGACATCTATCAGGGGATCCACCGGCCCGACAACCACGTCGAACTCTACCTCTCCACCATGCGCCCGGAACGCGACTCGTTCGCCAAACTGAAGCGCCCCGAAATCTCCTTCGACGACGCATACACCCGCTCGGTTTCGGACAAGGTCCGGTCCTTCATCGCCGGCAGCACCGCAAACCACCTCGTCTTCACCAGCGAGGGCCTCTCACTACTCCGCCACCCGGACGAACTCGAACGCCTCAAAACCCTCATCGGCTCCGATTACGACGCCATCCGGATCATCCTCGTCCTCCGCGACAAAGCCACCTTCCTCGACCGCTACCGCAAACAACTGCTCCAGAAAAAAGGCCGCAAACCCTCCACAGACTACTGGTCCTGCCTCTACGTCGAAGACGACACCTGGCTCACCGACTACGAAGCCCTCATCCAGGTCTACGCCGACGCCTTCGGCCGGGAAAACCTCCACATCATCGACTACGACAAACAACCCGACATCCTCCCCGCACTCATCCAGGCCATCGGCATCCCCCCCTCCAGCATGCCCGCGCAAACCGCCGCAAACTACCGGTTCAAATCCTCCGCGGCCAAAAAATCCCGACTCGGCACCAAACTCTGGAAACGCCTGACCCGCTGACCCGCCACCGCGCCGAAGCCGCCGGACTCCCACCCGCCCCGCCCGCCACCGACCGGCCCGTCACCGGGCACCCCCGATCCGCCCCCCCATCCGGACCCCACATCCCCCCGGATCGCCAATCCCCTTGCATCCACCATCCGAACCAGCTAACCCTTAAGAAAGTGAGCGAGGTACCGGAAACCCATGGAAAACGCCTGCAATGGCGCATGGAAAGCCTCGGGCATTCCATCATCGAAAGCCTCGTCGCCCGGCTCTCCGCTCCCGCCGCCTTCAAACTCGGCGAAACCCTCGGCCGCCTCGCCTACCCGTTCCTCAAAACCCGCAAACAAATCATCCTGCGCAACCTCCGCATCGCCTTCGCCGGAGAAAAAAACCCGCGCGAACTCGAGCAACTCGCACGCGCCACATTCCGCCGCTCCATCGGCAACCTCATCTCCGCCACCCGCACCGCACGCCTCACCCCGCAGCAACTCCCCGAGGTCGTCACCATCGAAAACCTCCACCTCCTCACCAACGAAATCAACCGCGGCAGAGGCGTCGTCATCATCCTCTCCCACATGGGAAACTGGGAACTCCTCACCCGAATCGTCCACTTCTTCCCGCCAGGAACCAAAACCGGCGCCTTCTACCGCCCGCTCAACAACCCCTACATGAACCAGCAGGTCCTCGACCGCCGCGAAGCCGACGGAACCCGCATGTTCTCCAAACGCGACAACCCGCTCCACGTCGCCCGCTTCCTCCGCCAGGGCGGCATCGTCGGCATCCTCGCCGACCAACGCGTCGGACCCCAGGGCGAAATCGTCGAGTTCTTCGGCCGCGTCACCCGCGCCAGCCCACTCCCCAGACTCCTCGCCCGGCGCTCAAAAAGTGCCATGCTCGCACTCCCCGTCGCCACCACCTCCCCCGGCTGCTGGACCGCCACCTTCGTCCCCGTCGAGGAACCCCACGACACCACCCACGCCATGCGCGCCCTCGAAACCGCCATGAAACGCTCGCCCATCGACGTCTTCTGGCTCCAGGACCGGTGGAAAGTCTTCGTCGGCAGAAAACGCACCATCTCCCACTGGCTGGAAACCGCCACCGGCAGAAAACCACACCGCATCCTGTTGTGGCTCGCCGCCACCCGGCCCCAGCGCCCCGACGACGGCTGGTTCCACCCCGACGTCACCTGGGACGTCCTGCTCGACACCGGCCGCACCCCGCCGGACTGGCTCCCTCCACACGCCACCATCCACCAGGAACCACCCCTCACCAACCGCAGCGCGGTCCAGACCGTCCTGTCCCGCATCGACCTCTCCCAGGCCCTTCCCGTCGACCTCATCCTCACCCATGGCCCGGCCGACCGCGCCCTCGCCAAAGCCGCCGAACGCGCCGCCATCAGAATCCTCAGCCTGCCATGACGACCACGCCAAGCCACCCGCCCGCAGGCACCCCGCCGGCCCCCACCACCGCCATTGACCTCACCACGGAAATCCTCAACCGTCCCAGCCACCCACCGGCACCCATCTCTCAGCCCGCCCACCCGCGCATGCGCTCCTTCATCCAATCCGCCGATCCGGCACCCACCACCACCCTTCAGGCCTCCAAACCATGAAACAAGTCATCTGCATGAAATGGGGAACCGCCTACGGCCCCGAATACGTCAACGTCATGTTCGGCATGCTCCGCCGCAACATCACCGGTGACTTCCGCCTCATCTGCTTCACCGACGACTCCTCCGGCGTCCGCTCCGAAGTCGAATGCATGCCCCTCCCAAGCCTCGGCTGCGAAATCCCGCCGGACGTCCCCGGCAAATGGCCGAAAATCGCCCTCTGGGGAAAACAACTCGGCGGACTCACCGGCACCGCCCTCTTTGTCGACCTCGACTCGGTCATCGTCGACAACATCGACTGCTACTTCACCCACGGCGATCCCCACCAGGTCTACACCGCACGCAACTGGGTCCGCCATTTCGGCAAACACGGACAAACCTCGGTCTTCCGCTTCCCCATCGGAGAAAACTCCTACATGCTCGAAGACCTCCAAAACAACCCCGCCGAAATCAGCCGCAAATACCGCTTCGAGCAAAACTACGTCACCGACCACGTCAAAGGCGGCGTCAAGTTCTGGCCCGAACCCTGGACCAAGCACTTCGGCATCCACAGCCAGGGCATCTGGCCGCTCCGCTACCTCCGCCCACCCGTCCTCCCCAAAGGCGCCAGAATCATCACCTTCCCCGGCCACCCGAAACCACCGGACGCCATCGTCGGCCGCTGGTCCCATGTCCGGAAACACAAACCACAACTCGAACACCTGAAATGGGTCTTCGCCCAGCGCAAAACCGACCGCCGCTGGCGCCGCTTCATCTCCCGCTACATCATGCCGACAAAATGGGTCGAAGACCACTGGCGCGAATGACCGTCATTGAATCCTCCCTGTGAAATGCGCATCTGGATCATCAGCGAAGGCAGCCCCGGCCACGTCAGCCAATCCCTCGGCCTGGCTCGCGCCCTCGGAGAGGAACACCCGCGCCAGTGGCAAACCCGCCCACGCCTCCGCGGCTACCTCCGCCACCTGATCCGCCTGCTCTGGATGGGCCCACGGGGCCGCGCCCTGCCAACCTGGTTCCTCAAACACATCCTCGCCCTGGAACCCATCCCCGCCAACGAACCCAAGCCCGACCTCATCATCTCCAGCGGCGGCCGCAGCGTCTTCGCCGCACTCAGCCTCGCCCGCCGCCACGCGGTCCCCTTCGTCTTCATCGGCGAACGAAAACCCTATCCCTCGGAGTGGTTCCACACGGTCTTCACCCCCTCGGCGCTCGAAACCGGCAGCCGCGACGTCCGGATCGACCTCATCCCCACCAAAATCGACCTCCAGACCGTCACCACCGCCGCCGCCGCATGGACCGACCGCCCCCACGGCCGCCTCTGGACCCTCCTCATCGGCGGCAAATCCCGCAGCCACCAGTTCACCACCGCGGACTGGATCGCCCTCGCCCGGGGCATGACCACCATCGCCCGGCGCGAAGGCATCCGCTGGCTCGTCACCAGCTCCCGCCGCACCGGCCGCGACACCGAGACCCTGCTCATCGAACACCTCCCGCCGGAAGTCATCGCCGATGCCGTCTGGTGGTGCCACCAACCGGAAAAAAAATACGCCGCCTACCTCGGCGCCGCCGAACTCATCGCCTGCACCCAGGACAGCGTCTCCATGCTCACCGAGGCCGTCTCCACCGGAAAACCGGTCGTCGCCCTCAGCCCCGCCCACACCCCATTCCCCGCCGACAGCTTCCTGCCCGGCTACCTCGACCATCTCGAAAAAATGGATCGCCTTGCCCGCGTCCCCATCGCCACAATGACCGCTCCCGGATGCTTCCGGAACTCACCACCCAAACCACCGCTCGACATCCTCGGCGACATGGCCGCCACCCTCACCCAACGCCTCCCGCTTCCCGCCACCACCCCATGATGCGCCGCCCCAGAATCGCCTTCGTCAACGACACCAGCCTCACCGAACCTCACTTCGGCTGCCAGCTGGTGTGCCAGGCATTCCGCGAACAATTCGCCCGCGTCGGCCTCGACCTCCACCTCAGCCTCCACCGCCAGTTCTCACTCGATGGCGCCGGCAGCACCCTCGATGACGTCGACCTCGTCGTCATCAATGGCGAAGGCTCGCTCCACCACAACAAACACCGCCAGCTCCTCGACCTGCCCGACCGCTTCCCCACCGTCCTGATGAACTGCGTCTACGAGGCCAACGACCCCCACCCCGGCCTCCGCAAATTCCTCTACATCTCCGCCCGGGAATCCTCCAGCGCCGCCGCCATCCACTCCCAGGGCGCCAACTGCGTCATCGTGCCCGACGCCCTCTTCGCCTCCTCCCAACTCCACTCGTTTCAAAAACCCGCCCCGTCCCATGACTTCGGCGAGACCGACAACGTCCGCCGCCACTACCTCCGCCTCGGGCCCCTGAAAATCCGCGGAAAAATCGGCTTCAGCACCCGTTTCCCCACCCCCGCCGGCTACCTGGCCAAACTCTCCAGCTACCGCCGGCTCTGCATCGGCCGGTTCCACGCCGCAGTCGCTGCCTCCGTGCTCGAAATCCCGTTCTCCACCTGGGACTCGAACACCTGGAAAACCCGCGCCATGATGAAGGACATGGGCGTGCCTCAGCTGCACTTCGAAACCCGCCAGCAAGCCATCGCCGGTGCCCCCCGCGAATTCGCCCCGGAAATCCGCCAGTTCACCCGCGAGGCCCGCCAGCGCATCGAGGCATCCTTCGACCACATCGCCCGCCTCGCCCGCCAACAGGCCGGCCTCGAATGACCACCCGCCCGCCGCCTTCCCCACCCCACCTCAACCGATAGATCACCAACCCTTGAGCCAACTCACCACCGACACACGCGAACCCGTCAACGTCATCTGCATCCAGTGGGGCACCGCCTATCTGGCAGAAGACATCAACCGGCTGTTCTCCATGGTCTCGCGCCACACCACCCATCCGCTCCGGTTCTACCTCTTCAGCAATGAGAACCTGCCGGGGTTGGCACCGGAGATCATCCAACACCCCGAACCCGGAGTCGACCTCCCCCAGGCCAAAGGCAACCTCAACTACCGCAAAACCGTCGGCCTCTGCACCCCAAACCTCGCCGACCTCCAGGGCAAACGCGTCTTCTTCTTCGATATCGACATCGTCATCATGTCCAACCTCGACGCCCTCTTCGACTACCCGAAGGACGAACGGTTCTACATCATCAACGACTGGAACACCAAAGGCGACCACGTCGGTCAAGCCACCTGCTACTCGTTCATCGTCGGCAGCCTCGCCTACATCAAGGAACACTTCGAACAAAACCAGGACGCCGTCATCGCCCGCTACGGGACCGCCACCCAGCAATACCTCTCCGCCAAGGTCATCGAAAAATTCGGCAGGATGGAATTCTGGCCCGCCGAATGGTTCCAGTCATTCAAGTTCCACTGCCTCGCCCCCATCTTCATCCGCCGCTTCGTCACCCCGAAAATGCCCAAACCCGGCACCCTCGTGCTCGCCTTCCACGGCAACCCGAACATCCAGGACGCCATCGCCGGCCGCTGGCAGGGCCCCACCAACGCCAAACAGGAATCCCGCCTCAAACGCTTCTACAAGAAATTCCGCCCGGCGCGCTGGATCATGGATTATTGGAAATAACCCCCACTCCCCCCCGAATCGATACCCGCCTCCCGGATCCACCCACAAGCAATGAACATCGATATCCAAACTTTCTCATGGATGGTGGTATTCCATCGCAGCTGCCTCCACTCGCGCGGCCCCAACCGGCTCCTCCGCGGACGCTGGAGCTTCTACCTCCCCGCCCGGGAGATCAAACTCCCCTACTCGGATGGCGGCTTCCTCGCCTGCCGCTCGAAAAACGCCCCGCTCCGCGCACCCCTGCTCGACGGCTCACTCGATCACCAGACATTCGCCGGCTACGACGCCGAAGAATGGAAAAAAGCCTATCAAACGAGCTGCCTCCGCCGGACCGTCGAAAACTACGTCATCACCGAGCGCCTCCACCGCGCCGGACTCGGACCAAAAACCCACGGCTTCGTCCACGTCCGCCATTGCGCGATCTACGGATTCCCCAAACCCACCGCAAACTACGGAATCCGCGTGCAAAACGTCAATTCCCTCCCGACCAAGGCCGAAGCCTCAGAGCAGGACCTCATCAACGCCGGTGTCCTCCCGGACAAAACCAAAAGCTGCATGCGCCAACAAGTGAACGGCTACATCCTCGACCTCAACTCCGCCTCCGGCGTGCAGGCCATCGACGCCGACGATGAGATCGAAGAACTCATGCAGTGGCTGGTCTCCGCCACCAGCTGATCCCTCCCCCGACCACCAGCCGACCACGCCCGCTGCCGCATCATGCGCGGGCCAGCAGCTCACCCGCACAGCGGTCCGCCTCCGCCAATACCTCCGGCGGCTCCCGCAGGCGCTGCGTTTCCTCCCAATCCGCAAACGCCGTCACAAATCCCTCCGCCACCAGCCGGTCCACCCCCGCCAGCACCCGCGAATGCTTCTTCAGCCGCGGCACCGGCAGCAAGCCGACCTTCGCACCGCCCGCCAGCGCCTCATACACCATCGAGACCGAATCCTCCGTCACCCACACCTCCTTCGCCGCAGCCAGCTTCTCCGGCACCCATCCGTCCGGCGTGTCCTCGTGGGAAATGCACTCCACTCCCACCAGCGTCCCCGCCGCCTCATCCAGAAACCCCGCCGGCGTCCGCCGCGAATCCGTCAGCTCCCAGCCGCCCCGGTCCGTCGCCTTCGCCAGCATCCCGAGCATCTGCTCCCCGTCCCAGCCATGCGTCTTCGACGGCCCGCCGATCAAAATCAACTTCCCGCGCCGCCCGCCGCCGCCCGCCGTCACCCGGTTCAGCGCACCCTTCGTCAGGATCACGTTCCCGCCCGCCCTGCCCGCGGGAAAATCATGCTCCGGCGCGATCACCACATCGAACCACGCCAGCGGCAAACTCGGCTTCATCAACACCACCGACCTCGCCCCGTGCTTCCGCGCCAACCATAAAATCGCCCCGTGCGTCGCATGCCCCGCGCCGATCACCACATCCGGCGTCGGCAGCCCCGCACTCCCAGCCACCGCCGCCCGCACCCGGCCGACCACCCCGCGCCGCCCCGCCAGCGACACCCGGTGCACCCCGCACTCCACCCGACGACCAATCGCCTCCGCCAGCCCCACCGACTGGTTCTCATGCCCCGGTTTCCCATCCACAATCAACCACAGCACCATCGGACGACTCATCACAAAGAAAACTTCTCACGTCACCGATCCGCAAGGCAAGGCCTCATCACCCGCCGCGCCGGACATCGCCACAAATCCCCCCCGGAGGACGGCTTCCATCGAAACCGCCTCCCCCGCCACACCCCGCCCGCGGACCGCGCCTACGCGAAATACCGCTCCGCGCGCATCGCGATCTGGCCGTAGTCCACGTGATACTGGCACTCGTCCCGGATCGCATCCAGGTCCACCCCGTCCCACGTCCTCTGGCTCGCCGCCAGTTCCCGATAGAACCCGGCCGCCTCATCGCTGCCGTCCTGCTCGTAATACGTCACATACCGGGAAATGTCCTGAAACGCGAACTCCGTCCGCCCGGCCCACTTCTCGCAGCCCGGACATCCCGGACACATCGGCGCCGGCTGCAGCATCGCCACCTCCTGCAGCGCGTTCATCTGCTCCCGCGGCAGCGCGGCCTTGTAGGCCATCGCCGCACCGCAGTTCTCCTCAATCTGCCCCACATTCTCCATCGCCGAACAAATCGAGGAAATCCGCGGGTCGCTCCACACCGCCTGCAGCACCGCCTGGTGCGTCGTGATCCCCAGCTTGTCGAAGGCCGGGTTCTTCTTCGGCGCCTTCGCAAACGGCCGCATCTCCTTCATCGCCACAATCCCGATCCCCGCCTTGTGGCACGCGTCCATCGCCTTGTCGAACGCCCCGCCCTTCTCGTGAAACGGATTGTATTTCACCATGATCGCATCCACGAAGCCGCCCTCCGCCGCCGCGTGCATGATCTGGATCAGCTGCCTGTCGTGGCAGGAAAACCCGACCATCCTCGCCTTGCCGGATGCCTTCAGCTGCCCGCACACCGCCTTGAACTCGTCGCTCTTCGGCCAGTCGACCGCCCCCTTGTATCCCGAGCCCAACCCGTGGACGAAAAACAAATCGAAGTAATCCGTCCCGCACGCCTTCAGCCGCGTGTCGATCTGCTCGAGCATCTGCTTCGGCCCCTTCGTCGGATGGTCCTTGTCCACCAGGAACAACTCCTTCCTCCGCTCCGGATACCGCTGCAGCCACTTCGCGATGTTCTGCTCGGACTTGCCCTTGATATAACAATCCGCCGTGTCGAAATACCGGATGCCGTTGTTCCACGCCAGATCCAGATACTGCGGACTATGCGCGGCCATCATCCCGCCGAGGTTCAGCATCGTCACCTCCGGTCCGTTCCTGCCCAGCTTACGGGCCGGCAGCCTGGGCTTGGCCTTCGCCGGTGCCGCCGCAGCGGTGCCGGTCCCCGCGGCAAGCGCGGTCACGGTGGCGGGAATCCCCACGGAGGTCCGGAGGAATCTGCGGCGGGAGGTATTGCAATTGGGGTCAGGTTTCATCACTTGTCGGTTGGGTTAGGGTTCGTTCCAGTTTCTGAATTCGTTTCGCCATCCTCGTCAGAATCTTCCGCTCCACCGCGCCCAGCCCGGCGCACAACCCGCAGAAATGCCGCGTCGCCACGCTGCCCGGCTCCGGATAGACATAACTCTCGCCGCAGACCTGGCAGGCCTTCTCCTTCGTCGCCGGTTGCAGCTTTGGTTTTCGTGCGGCCATGGTCTCAGCGTTTCTTTTTCACAAGTTCGAGCACGCTCGTCGGATCCCCGCCATCCATCAGCAGGCTGCGCTCCGTCGAACGCGTTTCCCCGATCGCGGTCACCCGGATCGCCGCATGGTCCTTCACCGGACACTCGTGCTCGCAGATCCCGCAGCCGATGCAGCGCGACGGATCGACATACGGCTGGCGCAGCGTGATCGGGTTTCCGTCCCGCTTGGTGATCGTCACCTCGCGCGAGAAAATCGACTTCGGCGACGTCGGACACACCTCCTCGCACACCACGCACGGCGTCTCCATCGCCCACGGCAGGCAGCGCCCGCGGTCGTAAAATGCCGTGCCCAGCTTCACCGGACCGCGCTCCGCGTGCCGGCCCATCCCGGTTTTCTCCTCGATGGAAATCCGCTGGATCGCCCCGGTCGGGCACACCTGCCCGCACATCGTGCAGTTCAGTTCGCAGTAGCCGATCTTCATGTTCAGGATCGGCGTCCAGATCCCCTCCAGCCCCGCCTCCATCAGCGTCGGCTGCAGCACGTTGGTCGGACACGCGCGGATGCACTGGTCGCACTTGATACAGCGCTCGAGAAACTCATCCTCCTTCAGCGACCCCGGCGGACGAATCACCTTCTTGCTGAAATTCTTGTCAGACGCCCCCGCCGAGCGCGCCATCGCATAACCCGCCGCACCCAGCACCGAAGCCATCGCCACCCGCCGCCCGGTGACCGGCGGCGCCGCGATCTCATGCTTCCGGTTCGGCATGAACTGGAACGACAACGCGTCCACCGGACAATCCTCGATGCACTCCATGCAGACGAAACACTCGCTCTTGCGCAGCTGCGTGTGCGGGTCGCAGGCACCCTGGCAGTTGGCCAGACACGCGTCGCAGTCGATGCACGTGTTCGGGTCGCGCTCGATCCGCCACAGCGAAAACCTCGACGCCACTCCGAGAAACGCCCCCAGCGGACACACCACCCGGCAGAAAAACCGCGGGACGTAGACGTTCATCACCACGAAAAACAACAGCAGAAACCCGATCGCCCACGCACCGACGTGATAGGCTTGCTTCACGTAAAACGTGTCCGGAAAAATCTCGTTCAAGGCCGGCAGCACCGCCGTGCTCATCGACCGGTGGAACAAACAAATCGGATCCAGCAAACCAATCTGCAGGCTGCCGAAAAACGCCATCACGATCATCATCACCAGAAACACATACTTCAGCCCCTGCAGCTTGCGGAACCGGTTGCTGTCGATCCGCGTCACCTCGTCCTTCCTCCCGAACAACCAACCGATCAACTGGTGCAACGTGCCGTAAGGACAGATCCAGTTGCAGAAAAAGCGCCCGAGAAACAAGGTAGGAACCAACAACAGCAGGCAAAGGATCAGCCCCTTGTAGATCGTTCCCGTCGTCGCCGCCGTCGCGAAACCAACCAGCGGATCAAGCTCCAGAAACAGCGAAACCGGATACCCCTTCAGATACCGCAGGTCCGTGATGATCACGAAAAATAAAAACAGCAGGAAAAAGAACGTCTGCGCCGCCAGCCGCACTTTCGTGATGCGGAACCCCGGCCGCTTCGGACCGCGCAATCCTTTCAGCCAGGCGATCATGCCTCCACCTCCTTCAGCTTGAGATCCTTCCAATCCATCGTTCCCAACCCGCGGCGGTGCGCCTTGTGCAGGTATTCCAGTTTCTCCACATCACGCTCCAGCAGCCTGGTGAAGCCATAACTGTCGATCGCCACCATGTCGGTTCCCGCCACCACCGTGTTCACCCGCTTCACGTCGGACAGCCGACCGCCGGTCGGCCCGTTGCTCATCAGCACGTCCATCCCGTCCAGAATCACCAGCGTCGGCTGGATCATCAGCGCGAAGTCCGAAATGATGCTGTGAATGTGCTGGTGGAACTGGTTTCTCCGCCCGCCTAACAACCCATACCAGTTCTTCATCGTCATCGACGCATGGCACAGGTTGTGGTCCTTGCACGGCGCCAGCCCGATCACCTTGTCGGCCTTCTGGAACGGCCGGTGGAAAAACGGCCAGTGGCGCAGGATCTCCCCTTCCATCTGGATCGACTCAAACGCGCTGCTCTCCGGATACAGCAGCCCGAGATTCAACTCATCCGCCACCGCCTCCAGCCCGCTCTTGAGGAAACACCCGGCCGGGCTGTTGATCGGATTGTCCGCCACCATCACTTCCTTCGCCCCCGCCTCGAGCGCCATCTGCGCCACCACCCGCAGCGCGTCCGGATGCGTCGTCGCCGCCAGCGCCGGCGGCCGGTCAAAGGCGATGTTCGGCTTGATCAACACCACATCCCCCTTGCGGATGAACCGGTCCATGCCGCCGAGATTGTCCACCGCCGCCCGGATCGCCGTCACCCGGTCCAGCGAGTGCGCCACCGATAGATCCGGCAGCACCTTCGAGCCATCCACCCGGTAGCTCGGCAGAGATATCCCCTGCTTTTCCTCAAACCCCGGCACCACGTGATGCCGCTGCCAGAGCTTGGCCGCGAGGCCGATCGACCCCAGCGTCACCGAGCCGGTGATCAATGCCTGCTGCACGAACTCCCGCCGGCTCATCCCCTTCGGATCCGGATCAATCTCATCCCTATTCGTAGCCATCTTCCTCCTCCACGTTCGTTGCTTCACTCTCCTCCGCCGGCACCGGGCCGCCCGCCGGAAAATCATCCTTCAGGACATGCCCCATGAACGCCCGCGCCTTGTCCGCATCCCCCACATTCATCACCCCGAAAACCAGCGCACCCTTGCGCGCCACGATCGTGTGGTCGCCAAAGTTCTCCGCCTCAAACACCACCGCTCCCTCGCGCTCCCCGGACTCGCCCATCTCGCCATACTCCGCGTTGAAATCAAACACGGCCTGCCACGCCGCCGCCGCCGCCGCCTCGCTTTCCGCCCGCATCGCGAAATACACCAACTCCGCCCCCTCGAATTGATACTTCGCCTCATACACGTGCTTCAGCGCCTCCTGGCCGTAGGCGTTCTGCGCCGTGAACGACACCGACCCGCTCACCCGCCCGTATTCCGGCAGGCTCATCCGCGCCTCCATCCCCGAATCATCCTTCGGCAGCGCACCCGCCAGCGCCTCCGCATACGCACCCGCCACATCCATCACCGCCGGATCCGCCGACGACGCGATCACCTGCACATACGCCGCCCCCTGACGGAAAAAATACCCCATCGCACTGCGGTAGCCGTCGGCCGCGAAATCCACCGCCGCCGCCGACGCATCGCGCTCCAGCGAATAGATCCCGAACGCATTCAGCGGCGTATCCATCCGGAACACGAACACATCCACAAACTGCCCATTCGCGGTCGGCACGGAGAAACTCCGGGTCACCAGTTTCTCAAAGTTGAACTCCAGATACGCCGGTGCCCGGCCGTTGATCTTTTCGTAAAGCGTGTCCGCCACATAACTTTCCTCCGGCCCCATCGCCTCCACCCCGTCCACCATTTCGCTCAGCATCCCCCCGGCCCCGCCAGCCGCCGGCTCCGCCAAACTCGTTTCCCCTTTCAGGGTCGCCGCCACCCCCACCACCGCCTCGGACGTCGAACTCAGCGCCGCCGCATCCAGCTCGTAAATCCCCGGATCATAACGCCCGCCCTTCACATAGATCCCCGTCCCGATCCCCACCAACAGCAACACAATCACACCGCCAACCAGCTGCTCACGGGCCGGGACGTTCGTGCGCACAAAGCGCCGCGATGACGATGAATTCCCCATTTCCACCGTAACACTGGCACAAGCGCACACCCATCAACAAGACCAAACGCCTATCACACGGGCAGGGCTACCTCACTTTGAGTAGTAGTTCATATTGTCCGATATTTCACTTGTACTCTATATGTAGTGGCCCACTATGCCGGAATGTCTGACAGAACACGACGTGATGAGTATTCCGGTGGCTTTCCGGACGGATTCGA
>JAUTCT010000046.1 GCA_030673875.1 Verrucomicrobiota bacterium JB025
CGGGCCTGGTCCTCGCTCGCGGTCCTCAGTTTCTTGACGATCTGTTCAGGGGTATGTCGTTTTCTTTTCATGATGAGAGTCAGACCCGGCTCGCGCCGGGGACTCTCATAGCAGATGGCTCAATTTTCGGGGAGCATTCCAAGAGCTTCACCGGGATCTCATTGCGCTGGATTGCCGCGTGATAGTCCGGGGATTTCCGTGCGATCTCTTCGTCGGAAACCAGACACAAGACGTGTGCGACCCTCAGGGTGACGATGGTTTGAAGGAAGATGTCCAGCGGTTCGAAGCGTCCCGGCATCGAGCCGAGAAACAGGTGTCCACGGCACATTTCATCAGGCAGGGGTACGATACGGAGCATGGTATGATGGATTCGGTGTGGTTGATTCGGGATCGGTTACGGTTCGGTGTCACGTGCGGTCAAGATTACCTGTCGTCCCTCATTTCACGGACCGATGTGTCTTTTTCCCCGCTCCATTCCTTGAACTTGCGAACGTAATACGAGAGTTTGCGAGGGAACGGGAAATCCAGTAATCTGATTGCGGCATCGAAGTCGCCGAGTTCCCTGGCGATTTCCGACGCAGTGATCCGGTCATTGGGTTCAGCGGGATTGAGCATGGTTTGCAGTTTCATGAGGTTTTCGCGAAAGTCCCCCGGCAGTTGCGCATCGGGTTGGTGGTGCCGGACGGGATCGTTCGCAGTCCACCAGAAATGTGTGCGGATGTAGCGTTCCTCCTCCTCGTTGCCGAAAATGGCGGATTCAAGCGCCCGGCGGTAGTCGTCGAGGTTGGGTGTTTCGCTAAACGGGACATTGGCATGTTTGCCCGGTTTCTTCGCCGGGTTTTCCCGGGCAATCGTCTCGCATTCATCGAGCCAGAACAACTCGCGGCCATCGGGGTGAACGCGCAGCCACAGTCGTTCGGGAAACATGGGGTACTCCGCCTTGCCGTCCGACCAGTGGCGTGCCCCGCAGGTATTGCCGGATATCAGTGTTTCGATTTTGACGAGTTTTCCGGAGAAGGGGATTTTGAGGATTTTGTTGTCGCCGTATATCATGATTCTTTGTGTTGCCCGGAGCATGTCGGCGATTCCATTTCCATCAACCGGGCCACGACGAAATAGGCCGGGTTTATGACACAATTCCATGGAGGTCATAAACCGTCCCTCACGAAGTATCGCCGCTCGGCCGCCGGTTTTGATGGAATGGTTTGCGCGAGCTCGCGAGAATGTCCGGATGGCTTTCTTTATGACACATGTCCCGGGTTTCTAGCAGGATCGACTTGGAACATCGGGTCGTCGTGGCATCATCCTGTGGAAGCCAGTTCCCTGTTCACCTCATCCCTCAATCATGCGCCCCATCCGTTACCTTGCCGATCTCCCGTGGTGGGTTGGAATGGCGATCTTCATGGCTGGCAACCTGCTGGCCGGGTATTGGTATATTCTCGGCGTGCCGGTTTGTCTGTTTGGCGCGTGGACCTACTCGAAGCTCCTCAAGCCCAACGATGACCCCAATCCCGGACCCGCCATTATCGGCTTTCCGTTGTTTTTCCTCGTGATGCTGATTCCGCGGGAGTTTGCGTTCGACAGCCCGTGGTTCGCGTGGATGAACGGAACCAGCGAAACCGTGTTGTTCGGGGGGCGCGCCGCGCTTGGCATCCTCGCCGGATTCATCGCGTTTCAGGGCGTGCGCCGCTGAGGCACCGGAGGAAAGGTGGCCGAGCGCTGGATGCCGCAGCGTGAGCGGATTTGCCTGAGCGGCTAATGGATCGATCGGCCTTTCGCGGGTGCGGGGTGATGATTTGCAGCGCGAGCAGGGAACCATGCACCGCGGGAAAGACGATCGGCATGCGATGACCGCATGATGCCGACGTGTCCCGGACCGGGTTCGATCCGGGCGTCACTCACTTGATCGAGGGCATCGGCATGACACGGGGAAACGGCCGGAACCGTGGCATTTTCCAGCGGCGGGGCCTCAATGGTTCCTGGCGGGGTGTGCGCTGCTGTTGCGGTGCGGATGGCGCGGCGTGGTCGTGATGGTTGGATTGGAAAATCCCCAGCCTTGCCACTTTTCTCCCGGCACCCGCCACCGGCCATCCACCTTGGTCGCCACCTCGTCGCCATTCGGCCCGATGATCGACTGGCACTCATCGTC
Organism: Verrucomicrobiota bacterium JB025; assembly: GCA_030673875.1. Taxonomy (GTDB): domain Bacteria; phylum Verrucomicrobiota; class Verrucomicrobiia; order Verrucomicrobiales; family Akkermansiaceae; genus Luteolibacter. The sequence continues at coordinate 2,150 of JAUTCT010000046.1, forward strand.
AAACCTAAGCCACTCAAACGGCCCGAACTTCATCCAGCCTTCGCAGCAGAACCAGAGGTAGACCCCGGATGACTGCCGGGTCCGCTCCATCCACCTCATGTGCCGTGGCGTGGCATGGTTTCGACGAACCGGCCTGCCGGCACCAGCGGCCGGATCAGTTTCATCCATTGGTCCCACGCCCAGCCAGCAGGCCAGGCAATAGCGCTGGCAGCCCCGGCGGTAGTCGTCGGGCGGGTTCATGTGCTGATCCACAGTGTCATCGACTGTGTATGGTTGGCCGCAGGTCTCGCAGATGTGTGGGGTGGTGGATTCGTCCATGGCTGGAGTATTGCCGGAAATTGTGCGGGTTCACGGGTTATGACGTGGATTGGTTGCCGGTTTCCGCACCATGCGCGGGCTGAGTGGCGGGCGCGATGGCAAGCACGCCGTTGGTGCGCCGTGCGGCGGGGCCTGCCGGCCTGACCCGGACACTCATGCCCGCATGGCGGAGAATGATTAAAATCACATTATCATGAGCCAAGTCTGTCCCCATGAAACACTGCAAACCATCCGCCAGCATCGCCATGCCCAGCCACCAACAGAACATCGAACACTTCCAACTCCTCGAAACGGCAACAAACCGCCTCAGTGAACTCAGGGGGAATCCGGACGCCCGGGCCTGTGAGCTCATGAAATGGGAAAAAATAAAGCAAAACGCCAGGGACCACCTCGTGTTGTCCAATCGCGGGTTGGTGGTTTCCATTGCAAAGGGGTATCAACACTTCGGGCTGGACCTTGAGGACCTCACGGCTGCGGGGACCATCGGCTTGATGCAGGCGATCGACCAATTCGACTTCCACCGCGGTTATTGTCTTTCCACCTATGCCACCAATCCGATCCGAAGCGCGATCAGCCGCGCGCTCTCCAGGGGTGGGCGCTGCATTTACATTCCCGAGGGCAAGCAGGCGCAGATCCGCGAGTTGAAGAAGCTGGAGGACCGGTTGTTCAACGAAACCGGGTGCGAACCGTCGGTCGCAGACATCGCGCGGGAAATGGATCTCCCGGTGAACAAGGTGGGCGTCCTGCGTGCAGTGAGTCGGCATTCCTTTGTCTCGCTGGATACTCCGCTCGGAGATGGAGGCGGCCTGACCATCGGCGAGGTCATCGAGGATTCATCCGCCATGGACCCCCAAATGGTCGCGGACCGGGCCGGGTTGCTGGAGTTGGTTGCAGAGGCCGAGGAGACCCTGGACGGTCGTGAGCGCACTGTCTACATGCAGTTCAAAACCGAACCCCAGCGGTCATTGAGGGAAATTGGAATCCGGTTGGGTGTTTCCGGTGAGAGGGTGCGCCAGATTCGCAAGTCCGCGCTGGAGAAAGTGCGTGCCTATGTGGAGGCCAAGGACCGCAGGGGGGCGGCCCCGGCGCTCCGGGCAGCCGTGGCAGTGCCGGCCAAGCCTGACCGTCCACGGCCTGCTCCGGCGGCCGCCGAGGCGGGTTCATCGCCGCCTGCGGGGTCCACCGCTTACCGCCTCAAGATGCGTGCTGTGGCGGACAACCCGAACCACCACATCACCAACAACAACGGCATCTGGTATTGTAAATTCACACTCGTTCATGCCGACGGCGGAAAGACCGAAATACGCAACTCGCTGCATACCGACAACGTGGTGCAAGCCAGAAGGCACCGGGACCGGCTGATCCTGCTTTACCTGGAGTTTTCCGGATTCTTCGACCGCTGGTCGTCGCGGCATCGGTCGCCGGATCATGCGGAGGTCCCGGCGTGATCCGATGCCTGCGGTTGATCCGGCGGCGGTCGGTTTCCATGCGGTCGGTTATGACACAAGTCCCGGCACCATCATTGTGGCGGCGGCCGGACCGGGCATCCTGTCAGTGCCGTGCGGACGAAACGTTCCCTCCGCGGAGCCCGGGCCACCCGGCGCCGGCCCCTCGAGCGGAGCACCCGCCATCCGCCATTCCTGTGATACCAAGTTACCAACTCCCAACCCCCCCGATACATCCTGCGATGAGCCATCACTTCAGCGACCTCCACAACCTGCTTCCGCACCAGTTGACCATCCCGCCCCTGGGTGAGAAGGGCACACTGACGATCTACAACCTCCGCAGCGGGATCATGGCGAAGCACTCGGAGGGGATGACCTACCGCATCATGGAGGAGGACTGGGCTTTCGCCCGGATGCTCCGCGGGGCCTTTCCGGACGCGCCGTGGCAGAGCGCGCTCTACACCGAACTCAACGTGTATTTCAGGTGTTCTCTCGCCTATGCCGCCGCCCTGCTCCGCCACATGGAGCACGTGGAGGCGACGAAGCAGCGGTCCCGTTCGCGGGCCCGCCTTCAGCGCAAGTCGCAGCCCCACGAATGAGTGCCCGGATGGTCCATCCATGACCCACGCCAGTGCCTTTCGGCAGGGAGTTGGGTTGGGAGTCGACCGCGCCGAACGCTTTGCCGGTTATCGGGACAAGCGGAGTCATCAGTGCCTTTCGGCAGGGAGTTGGGTTGGGAGTCCTTGATTGCATGCAAGGGCGTTGCGCCCTCAAACATTGGGTCATCAGTGCCTTTCGGCAGGGAGTTGGGTTGGGAGAATTGCGCCTCTGGCTACTCACCGCGCCTCCCCGGCAGTCATCAGTGCCTTTCGGCAGGGAGTTGGGTTGGGAGATGGGTGGCCAAGGGCCGCGGATGCTCCCTCAACACGGTTGGTCATCAGTGCCTTTCGGCAGGGAGTTGGGTTGGGAGTCCCTGGCCGCTGGCACGGCCGCCGCTACCGCTACCCCTAGTCATCAGTGCCTTTCGGCAGGGAGTTGGGTTGGGAGGACGCCAGCCTCGCCATCCCACGTGATGTCATCCGTGGTCATCAGTGCCTTTCGGCAGGGAGTTGGGTTGGGAGAGGTTTCAAAATAGGAGGTAAACTCAACAGGAGAAAAAGTCATCAGTGCCTTTCGGCAGGGAGTTGGGTTGGGAGATCAAGAGCACCAAGGGAGCCAAGCGCATCACCCAGGGTCATCAGTGCCTTTCGGCAGGGAGTTGGGTTGGGAGCCGCTCGACGGCCGAGGCATCGAGCGCGCAGCAGAGCGTCATCAGTGCCTTTCGGCAGGGAGTTGGGTTGGGAGGGCACAATCGCCGCAACCACTACCCCTATCCTCTCGACGTCATCAGTGCCTTTCGGCAGGGAGTTGGGTTGGGAGGCAGCAGAGCGCCGGGCACGCATGATTGCCGAGGATGTCATCAGTGCCTTTCGGCAGGGAGTTGGGTTGGGAGCCACCATCCTAGAGGGATACCTCACCTTGCGCAAATGTCATCAGTGCCTTTCGGCAGGGAGTTGGGTTGGGAGCGTGCCTTTGTTTGCCAGATCGAGCAGGCGCAGGCGGTGTCATCAGTGCCTTTCGGCAGGGAGTTGGGTTGGGAGTGCCGGACACCAAGGCCGCAGCCGTGCGGCTCATCAAGAGGTCATCAGTGCCTTTCGGCAGGGAGTTGGGTTGGGAGAGCGGGGGTTGTAACCTGCTGGCTGCCAGAATGCAAGGAGGGTATCAGGTCGGGAGGGTTTTGAGGGCGCTCCGTGGTGGCGGTGGCGCGTTTCTCTGGAAGGAGCTGATCTTTCACAAGTGTATGATGCTGAATGGGATAGGTCTCAGGATGGGAGGTGGGGCTTGCGGGGCCGGCGGGGCTCCCGACCTGGGTGGGGGTCAGACGAGGTAGCAGACGACGTTTTCGGCGCAGACCATGGTGCCGGCAGTCAGGGTGTTGGCGGCGCTGCGGGAGTCGATGCGGTAGGCGACGATGCGGTCGTCGTCCTCGTCGATGAGGTCGAGGAGGCGGAGCCAGAGGGTTTCGAAGGTGTCGTCGTCGAGATGGCATTCGAAGAAGGAATACTGGACGCGTAGGCCGAAGTCTTCGCAGGTTTTGGCGACTTTGGCGAGGCGTTTGGGATTTGCGATGTCGTAGCCGACGAGGATGAGCATTTGGTTAGCGCCTGGGGTTTTGTTGTGACGGTAGGGGAGACGGGGGAAGGCTTCGTCGAACCAAGTGGAGGGTGATGGGGATGGCACGGGAAAGAGAACGCGGAGGAAGTGGGACTGGGCGGGAGAGGCAGGCAGGGCGGGCAGGCTGCTGAATGGGCGTCGTGCGGGATCAGCGGTTAGTTGGCTTGGCTGGAACTCGGTCTGCACGAGGGGTCACGCTGGAGGGGGCGGGCCGGGGGGGCTGCTTTTCCGGTTTTTACGGCTCAATTCATGAGGAAGGGTTCGAAGGAGTCGGGTCGGTCGAGGGCGGTCTTGAGGAGGGTGGCCTGGTTTTCGAGTTGGCGGCGGAGGGTGGTGCGGTGCCCGGCGGACTCGCTCATGAACTGGCGCTCCATGCGTTTTTCGTATTGGAGGAGGAGTTTGCCACGACCCTGCCGGGTGAGGTAGGTGCCGCCGTTTTTCGGTTCGAAGTGGTCGGTGGAGAGTATTTTGTGGGAGAAGAGGTCGAGGGTGAGGGCCTCTGCGACGACGGGTCTGAATGGCTCGATGAGGTCGAGGGCGAGTGACCAGCGGTTGTTTTCGGTGGTGTGGAGGAGTCCGAGGGCGGGATCGAGGCCGTGGGCGTGGAGGAAGGCGTGCATTTCGTTGTAGAGGAGGGTGGAGGAGAAGGAGAGAGCGGCATTGACGGGATTGAGCGGCGGGCGGGTGGAGCGGCGCTCGAAGGGAAATGAGTCTGGCAGGAGGGAGGCCCATGCGGAGAAGTAGCGGGCGGCGGCGGTGCCTTCGTGACCGCGGAGCGAGTCAAGGCTGGCGGCGCGGCCGGCGGCGGCCATGGAGCGGTTGAGAGCTGCGAGTGCGGGGTCCACGGACTCGGGGACCGGGCGATTGGCGGCCCTGCGGTTGGCGGCTACGCGCTGGAGCAGGCGGCGCTGGTTGTAGATCTTTGCGACGATGATGCGGGTGGCTGTGGCGAGGGTGAAGGAGGGATCGAGAGTGCGCTGGTAGTGGTGGAGGCGGGAGGCGCCGTGGGCGGGGCTGGCGGGGTGGAAGGCTCCGAGGAAGCGGCCGCGGGTGTCGGTGAGGCTGACGGGGATCTGCCGGCGGAGCAGCTCGGCGAGGGCGGGAGAGCTGAGTGAGACGGCGTCGGTGAGGATGAGGCGGTCGACATCGTGGAGCGGGATGACGCGTTTCTGTGGGTGGAGGTCCTCGTCCGCGAACGAGACGAGGAGGCGTTCGGACTCAAGGCGGACGGATGCGCCGGGTTGCTGGATGCAGGCGGTGGGCATGGCTTTGAAAGGCTGAGAGGTCGAAGGTCGAAGGTCGGAGGTCGGAGGTCGGAGGTCGGAGGTCGGAGGTCGGAGGTCGAAGAGTTGAAGAGTTGAAGAGTTGAAGAGTTGAAGAGTTGAAGAGTGGTCCGAAGGTCGACTTTTGGCTTTTGACCTTTGGACATTGAGACCTGTCTCAAAGCCTGGCGTCGCCGGTGGTGAGGGAGGTTTTGAAGTCCTGATAGGCTCCGGCGAGTCCCTCGATGAAGGGGATTTCCGGTTGCCATCCGGTTTCCCTGATCTTTGAGATATCAAGGAGTTTTCGGGGTGTGCCGTCGGGTTTGGACGGGTCGGTGAGGATTTCGCCGGTGAAGCCGACGGTTTTGGCGACGGCTTGGGCGAGTTCGAGGATGGTGAGGTCCCGGCCGGTGCCGACGTTCACCCAGTCCGGCGGGTTGTCGAGGGTGAGCAGGTGGAAGCAGGCGGCGGCGAGGTCGTGGGTGTGGAGGAATTCGCGGCGCGGGGTGCCGGTGCCCCAGATGGTGACGGTGGGGTCGCCGCGTTCGGTGGCTTCGTGGAAGCGGCGGATGAGGGCGGGGATGACGTGGGAGTTCTGCGGGTGGTAGTTGTCGCCGGGGCCGTAGAGGTTGGTGGGCATGGCGCTGTGGTAGGTCAGGCCGTGCTGTGCGCGGTAGTGCTGGCAGAGTTTGAGACCGGCGATTTTGGCGATGGCGTAGGCTTCGTTGGATGGCTCGAGGGCGCTGGTGAGCAGGCAGTCTTCCGGCATCGGCTGGGGCGCTAGTTTGGGATAGATGCAGGAGGATCCGAGGAACAGGACGCGGGGGACGGCGGCGCGGCGGCAGCCTTCGACGAGGTTGGCGGCGATGCTCAGGTTGTCGTAGATGAAGTCGGCCGGGTAGGTGGAGTTGGCGTGGATGCCGCCGACCTTGGCGGCGGCGATGATGACGAGGTCCGGATGTTCGCCGGCGATGAAGTCAAAGGTGGCCTGCTGGTTGCAGAGGTCGAGTTCGGAGTGGGACGCGGTGAGGACATCGAATCCACCGGTGATCCGGGCATGGCGGACGAGCGCGGAACCGACCATTCCGCGATGGCCGGCGATGTAGATTTTTTTCATTGGTCGAAGGTCGAAGAGTCGAAGAGTCGAAGGTCGAAGGTCGAAGGTCGAAGGTCGAAGGTCGAAGGTCGAAGGTCGAAGAGTCGAAGAGGGGAGAGGGGAGAGGGGAGAGTTGGGGTGGGTCAGGGGGTGCCGTGGCGGGCGAGGAGCTTGTCGGCTTCGGTCAGGGCCATGGCGGTGACCTGGTCCATGTTGTAGTAGCGGTAGGTGGCGAGGCGGCCGATGAACGAGGTGCGGGGTTCGGCGGCGGCGAGTCCGGCGTATTTTTGATAGATGGCGCGGGAGTCCGGAGCGGGGACGGGGTAGTAGGGTTCGTCTTCGGGCGTCCAGTCTTTCGGGAACTCGCGGACGATGGTGGTGGCGTCGACGGCTTGGCCGGTGGCGTGTTTGATTTCGACGATGCGGGTGAAGGGGACCTTGGGTTCGGGGTAGTTCACCTGCATGGCGGGCTGCCAGAAGCCGGGTTTGCCGGAGATGGGTTCGCGGGTGCGGAGTTGTCCGGCGGTGAAGGATTGGTGTTCGAAGCGGAGCGAGCGGTAGGGCAGGGGGCCGAAGCGGCGGCCGTAGAATTCATCGATGGCGCCGGTGTAGACGAGGTGTCTGCAGTTCCAGCGCTGTTTGGCTTCGGCGAAGTCGATGCCGAGATGGAGTTCGATGTTGGGGGTGGCGGCGAGGAGGTTTTCGAAGAGTGCGGTGTATCCGCGGGCGGGGAGTGCCTGGAAATCCTCCGATAGGTAGCGGTTGTCGCGGTTGGTGCGGATGGGGATGCGGCCGCAGACGGAGGCGTCGAGGTCGCGCGGGTGGCGTTTCCACTGCTTGAGGGTGTAGCCTTCGAAGAAGAGTTCGTAGAGTTCGCGGGGGATCTGTGAGAGCAGGACTTCCTCGGAGTTCGCGGGGTGTTCCACGGGGGTGCGGTTTTGTTCCAGCCAGGCGGTGAATGCCGCGGTGGTGGCGGGTTTTCCGGTGAGTTCCTCGTAGGTGTTGAGGTTGACGGGGAAGGACCAGTAGCGGCCGCGGGCGTGGCTTTTGATGGTGTAGGAAACCCGGTGCCAGCCGGTGAAGCGGGAGAGGTAGTCGACGACCTTCGGTGAGTTACTACGGAAGTAGTGGGGCCCGTAGCCGTGGACGAGGACGCCCGCCCGGTCGATGTGGTCGCGGGCGTTTCCGGCGATGTGGGTGCGGCGGTCGACGACGACGCATTTCCAGCCGGCGGATGCGAGGCGCTCGGCGATGGTGAGTCCGGCGAAGCCGGCGCCGATGATGAGGAAGTCGGTGTTGGCGTCGGCTTGCAAGTTGCTGGTGGGCGGTCGGTTGTGTTTTCCGGCACGCTGCCGCCCTTGGTCGATCGCCCCGGTTTTGTGTGCGGGAGGAGACCTTCAGGCGGGGTGTCGGTGGGATGGGTCTGCCGTATGGAGGCGGCAGGAAAGCAGCGGGGGAGGAAAGGGCCCGGGGATCAGGGGACGGGCCGGCGGGGCAGCAGGATCGAGAACAGGTCGACGTCGACCGGGTGTTCGCTGCCGAGGAAGTCGAGCAGGACCTTGATGCGTTCGTGTGCCGGGGCGACGGAGACGATGGTTCCCTTCATGCCCTGGAGCGGGCCGTGGGCGATTTCGACTTCGTCGCCGGCTTCGATGGTCGGGGTGACCGAGTAGGTTTCGTCGTCGGTTTCCGAGCGGGATTTGACTTCCTGCCGGAGTGCGTTGACGAAGGATTCCGGGATTGGCGGGACTTCGGTGCCGAAGCGGACGAGTCCGCGCACGCCCTGGGAGTAGGTCACGGCGCGTTCCATTTCGTAGCGGCAGAACTTGGCGAGCAGGTAGCCGGGGAAGAGTGGTTCGACCCACCAGATTTTGCCGCGGCGGGTGGCCTTGCGGTAGCGGAGGCGCGGGCAGAAGACCTCGACGCCTTCGAGTTCGCGGAGGTGGTTTGCGGCGATGTGTTCGCGTTTGGTCTGGGCTTTGACGCAGAACCACTCTGGCAGGTGTTGTTCGGATGGGTTCATTGGCCGAGGAGTTTCTGGAGGATGGGCAGGACTTTGGAGCCGCTGTTCATCCATTGGTTGAGGCGTTCGATGCGTTCGGAGAGGAACTGGCGTTGTTCCGGGTTTTCGAGTTGGCTGGCGGATTTGGCGATGCGGTCGATTTTGATACTGCCGCTTTTGAGGTGGGGGCGGATTTGTTCGCGGATGAAGCCGCCGACGAGGCGTTTGAGTTCGATGGCCGGTTCGTAATAGGTTCTGCGTTCGCTGTGGCCGTTTTGGGCGGCTTCGCGGACGGCGCCGAGGCTTTTGAGCAGGCGGAGGCCCTGGCTGGCGGAGCCCTTGCTGATGTGGAGGCGGATGACGAGGTCGTCGAGTGAGAGCGGTTCCCGGGAGATGAAGAGCAGTCCGTAGATTTCTCCGATGGATCTGGGGAGGCCGAGCACGCGGACGCCGTCGACGAAGACATCGACCACCTGCCGTTCAAGAGGGTCGAGTGATTCGTTGGCCTTGTCCTGAGCCTGATTCATGAGTTCGAGAACTAGAGGGAAACGGAGGATTGTTCAATTGAAAATGAACGGATTCAAAAAAAATTGAACTATTTGTCCGGAATGGTCTGTTAGGGCTTGCGTTTGCGGGGAAAGCTGTTGGTTTTTGCCGCATGAGAATTTTGATAACTGGCGGTGCGGGGTTTCTCGGTTCCCATTTGTGCGAGCGGTTGCTCAACGAAGGTCATGAGGTCATTTGTCTGGACAATTTTTTCACCGGGCGGAAGCGCAACATCGCGCATTTGTTAGGTAATCCGTATTTCGAATTGGTCCGGCATGATGTGACCGAGCCGTTCAAGTTCGAGATTGATCAGGTGTATAACCTGGCGTGTCCGGCGTCGCCGCCGCACTATCAGCACAATCCGATCAAGACGACGAAGACATCGGTGATGGGGGCGATTCATTGTCTGGGGCTGGCGAAGCGGGTGAAGGCGCGTGCGTTTCAGGCATCGACCTCCGAGGTGTATGGGGATCCGGAGATTCATCCGCAGACGGAGGACTACAAGGGGAGTGTCAATCCGATCGGGATTCGTGCGTGTTATGACGAGGGCAAGCGCTGTGCGGAGACCTTGTTTTTCGACTATCATCGGCAGAACGGCGTGGACATCCGGGTGGTGAGGATTTTCAACACGTATGGTCCGCGGATGCTGCCGGATGACGGGCGGGTGGTTTCCAATTTCATCGTGCAGGCGCTGCGCGGCGAGGATCTGACGATTTATGGTGACGGGACCCAGACGCGATCGTTTTGTTATGTGGATGACTTGATCGAAGGGTTCGTGCGGCTGATGAATCATCCGGAGCTGACCGGGCCGGTGAACATCGGCAATCCGGGCGAGTTCACGATGCTGGAGTTGGCCGAGCTGGTGCTGAAGAAGGTGGGCGGGAAGTCGAAGCTGACCTTCATGCCGTTGCCGGGAGATGACCCGAAACAGCGGCAGCCGGACATCACGCTGGCGAAGGAGTCGCTCGGCTGGGAGCCGAAGGTGTCCCTGGAGGCGGGGCTGGAGCCGACGGTGGAGTATTTCCGCACGCTGCTGGCGGAGGGCTGAGTGCCGGTGGGGTGTGATGACGGGGGCGGGTCCGGAGCCCGGGCCGGCCGCTTGTCAGAGGTCCGTTAGTCTTTCCGGAAGGAGGGGCGGACGGGGGATCACGCGGGGGGTGCTCACGCGGGGGGTGATCAGACGGGGGGCGGAGTCAGAGTCCCTGCATGAGGGTGAGGCCCCACCAGATGAGTGCGCAGGTGGCGGCGGCGAGCAGGAAGAGCAGGGCGAGGCTGCGGTTCTGGGTGCGGAGTTGGTTGGCGATTTCCCCGCGGGACGCGCGTTCCGCGTGTTGGCGCTGTTCGGTGCGTGAGATGACGATGTCCGACGGGGGGATGGTGACCGCCTGTTCCTCGCGTTCGCGCTGGAGTTTGATCCGCATGGCTTCGCTGGCGGCCTCGCGTTCGGCGAGTTCCCATGCCTGGCGGTCGATGAGTTCGAGTTGGTCGTCTTCCGCGAGGCGCTTTTTGCGGGATTTCATGGTGCTACTTCAGCAGGTAGATGAACAGGGCCATGGTTGCGAGGACGATGACCGGCAGGTTGAAGGCGAAGCCGTTGCGGAGGTTGGTGTAGAAGTCTTCGGCGGCTTGGTTGCGGGCGAGGCTGCGGCCGCGTTTGGATGAGGCGCGGCCGAAGATGGCGCCGCTGCGGGTGCCTTCGAAGTGGGCGGCGGCCTGGTCGTATTCATCGGCGGCGATGTCGATGATCATGGTGGCTTTTTCGAGTTTGCCCTGGAGGGAATCGCTGGTCCAGTTTTCGGGTTCGAATTTTTCGACTTTATCGAGGTGTGCGGCGAAGCAGGCGCGGCATTGTTCGAGGTCCTCGGTTTCGCTGCGGATTTCGTAGAGTTCGCGGTCGATGAGGGTGAGGGCGGAGGTGAGTTTTTCGCTCAGTTCGACCTGTTGTGAGACGAAGTTGCGTTTGCGGGTGGTGAGTTCCTCGAGTTCCTTTTTTTTGCGTTCGAGTTCTTCGCGTTCGTGTTGGATGCGTTCGAGTTCCTGTTGGGCATCCTGAAGTTTGCGGTCGTAGTCGAGGCCTTTTCCACTGTTGCCGCCAGAGGGCATTTCCATCTGGGTCGAGCGGATTTTGATGTGATGGGTGTGTTCGGTGTTGGCGGCCATGGCTGGGAGGTGGTGGTAAACCTGCCGGGTTTCATAGCGTAAAGCACAACGTTCATCCAGCCAAATATTACACTTTTCTTGACAAAATGATTTGAAGTTTTATGGGGAAATCGGAAGCGGCGGGTGGTGGATGCGCTCTCCGTTAGGCGGGGTTTCCGGGTGTGCCGCCGGGGATGGCGGGACGGGGGTGGGGCCTCCCGGGGGGCGGTGTCTGTTACTCCGCGTCGTTGTGTTTGAACGGTTTCATGTACCAGCCCCAGGATTTGATGATGAGGGCTTTGATTTCCTCTGCGGCGACGAATGCGGAGGGGATGAGGTAGAGGGTGATGGTGGTGGCGAAGACGATGCCGAAGGCGAGCGAGCAGGCCATGGGGATGAGGAACTGGGCCTGCAGCGAGCGGTCGAGCAGGATGGGGATGAGGCCGGCGAAGGTGGTGGCGGAGGTGAGGAAGATCGGGCGGAAGCGGCGGGTTCCCGAGTGGATGACGGACTCGAAGAGGTTGTCACCGGCGCGGATGCGCTGGTTGATGAAGTCGACCATGACGAGTGAGTCGTTCACGACGACGCCGGCGAGGGCGAGGATGCCGAAGACGGACAGATAGGACGGGGTGATGTCCATGAGGACGTGGCCGATGATGGCGCCGATGGCGCCGAAGGGCACGGCGAGCATGACGAAAAACGGCTGATAGATGGACTTGAAGGGGATGGCGAGCAGGGCGTAGAGGCCGAGGAAGAGGGCGATGGAGCCGAAGATGACGCGGGTTTTGGTTTCCTCGTGTTCGGCGACGTAGCCGGTGTAGCGCCATGTGAGTTCGGGGTGGTCGCTGATCATGGCGTTGATCTTGGGGGCGAGGTTGCGGGAGATGTTGACGATGTTGACGCCTTCGTCCTCGGGTTTGGCGGAGACGGAGAGGATTTGTGCGCCGTCGATGCGGGTGATGTCGGAGCGGGCCTCGGTGAAGGTGAGTTTGGCGACGGAGTGGAAGGGTGCCTCGCCGCCGGCGGGGGTTTTGATGCGGAGGCTGTCGAGGGTGGAGAGCGAGGAGCGGTGTTCGCGGGGGAGGCGGACCATGACGCGGAGGTTGTCGCGGTCGCGCTGGACGCGCTGGGCCTCGACGCCGAAGAATGCGGCGCGGACCTGGTTGGCGAGGTCGCGCTGGGTGAGGCCGAGGGCTTCGCCTTCGGGGCGGATGGTGATGACGAGTTCGTCGCGGGTGCGGCCGGAGTCGGACCAGGCGTCGGCGATGCCGTCGTAGCTTTCGAGGAGGGCTTCGATGTCTTCGGCGAGTTGGGCTTTTTCCTCGGTGGTGGGTCCGCGGAGTTCGATGGTGAGGGATTCGAGTTCGTCGTCGTTGAATCCGCCGCCCTTGTCGCCGGAGATCCAGAATGAGCGGACGTGCGGGAGTTCGCCGACGAGTTCGGTCCATCGTTTGGCGATTTCGGAGTTTTTGGGTCCGGGTTCGGAGCGGAATCCGGGGTCGAGGATGGAGAGCACGACGAATCCGGTGTCCGAGTCGACGTCATCGCGGCCGGACCATCCGCCGGTGGAGCTCATCATGCCGGTGATGATGGATTGGCCGGTGGCGGGGTCGGTGAATTCCTTTTTGAGTTGTTCGACTTTGTCAGCGATGCGGAGGACGTAGGTATCGGTGACGGAGACGGGGGTTTCGCGGGGGAGGCGGACCTGGGCGATGATGCGGTTGCGGTCGACGGAGGGCATGTTGACGAAGCCGAGGGCTCCGCTTTTCATGTAGCCGAAGGCGGCGAGCGCGATGGCGGTGAATGCGGCGAGGGTGGTGTAGCGGTGGCGGGTGGTGAAGCGGAGCGAGGGTTCGTAGATTTTTTTGACGAATTTCTCGAGGCTGTCGGCGATTTTCTTTTGGACGCGTTCGATGGAGTTGAAGCGTTTGCGGTGGACGCGGACGTGTTTGAGGTGGCTGGGGAGGATGAATTTCGATTCGATGAGTGAGAAGACGAGGACGGCGCCGACGACCGGGGGGATTTGTTTGGTGAAGCTGCCGTAGAAGCCATCGAAGACCATGAGCGGGAGGAAGGCGAAGATCGTGGTGAGGACGCCGAAGGTGACGGGGACGGAGACTTCGCGGGTGCCTTCGGTGGCGGCGTCGAGCGGCGGGAGTCCCTCGCGGAGTTTGATGTAGACGTTTTCGGCGGTGACGATGGCGTCATCGACGATGATGCCGATGACGATGATGAAGCCGAAGATGCTCATCACGTTTGAGGTGATGCCGAAGAAGGGCATGAAGATGAAGCCGCCGGCGAAGGCGACGGGGATGCCGAGGGTGACCCAGAAGGCGATGGCGGGGCGGAGGAAGAGCCCGAGCACGATCATGACGAGCAGGCCGCCCTGGAGGAGGCTGCCGGTGAGGGTGCCGAGGCGGCCTTCGAGTTCGATGGATGAGTCGTCCCAGACGTGGAGGGTGATGCCTTCGGGGAAGCGTTCGTTGGCGCTGGCGGCGTATGACTTGACCTTGGCGGCGATTTTGAGGGCGTTTTCGTCGTCGAGGCGGAGGGCTTCGACGAGCAGGCAGGGGACGCCGTTGAAGCGGAGGGTTTTGCGTTCCTCCTGGAATCCGTCGCCGACGTTGGCGACGTTTCCGAGCAGGACTTCGGAGCCGTTCTGGTTGGTGATGACGATGTTTTCGAAGTCCTCGCGCGAGTAGGCCTGGCCTTTCGAGCGGATCATGAGGCTGCCTTCGTCGGTGTGGATTCGGCCGGCGGGGAGGTCGACGGACGAGCGCTGGATGGCGTTGCTGAGGTCCTGGAAGGTGAGGCCGAAGTCGCGGAGTCGGGCGGGGTCGGCCTCGATGGAGATTTCCATTGGCGAGATGCCCTGGATATTGGCCTGTGAGATCTCGGGCATGGCGATGAAGTCATCGCGGACGCGGCGGGCGGCGCGGATGAGGTCTTCTTCGTCCATGTCACCGGCGACGGCGATTTTGATGACGTCGAACCACTTGCGGCTGTCGGGGACGTAGATTTTCGGCGGGTCGATTTCCGGTGGGAAGGTGGTGATGGTATCGATGCGGCTGCGGATTTCCTCCTCGATGTCCTTGGGGTCGACGCCGGGTTTGATGTCGACGGTGATTTGGGCGCCGTTGCTACGGGCTCTGCAGAGCATGGAATCCACGCCCATGAGGCCTTCGAGTGCGCTTTCGATGGGGATGACGACGGCTTTTTCGACGTCTGCGGGGTTGCCGCCGCGGTAGTCGACGCGAATATCGACGCGGGTGTATTCGACGGCGGGTTGGACTTCGAGCGGGACGCGGTGGAGCGCGGAATACGCGCCAGCGAGAAGGATGGCGAGTATCAGGAGATTGGCGGCGATGTCGTTGCGGGCGAACCAGCGGATCATGGGGCGGATTGATACGCGGTGGCGGAGCGATTCTTAGCGGAAATCGCTGGAAATCAGGGTTTGGTGGGGATTTGCGGGAATGCGCGGAGTTTCGGGATTTGGTGGCGCGGTGGAGACGGGACCGGACGCGGGTGGTCCGGACGTGGAGGTGGGGGGATGGGAGGGGCTGCGGGGGGGCGGGAGCCGGGTGCGGGGGTCAGATGTGGTACATCGAGGAACCGGGAGGGCTGGCGAGGGTTTCGATGGTGATTTGGTCGAGGGCGCGGTGGAGTTTGGCGGACACCTGGTCCCATGCGTGGTGGACGGCGGGGCCGGATTCGCCTTCGTTTTTGACGGATGCCTGGACGAGGGTGGGGTCAACGGCGAGGACGACCTGGCGGAGGGTGATGGTTGCGGGCGGTCGGGCGAGGAGGTATCCGCCGGCTTTTCCGCGGCGGCTTTCGATGATTCCGGCGCGGCGGAGGTCGTTGAGGATCTGGACGAGAAAGTTGGAGGAGACGGCTTCACGTTGCGCTAGGTCCTCAAGCCGTGTAAGAGTTCGCCCGTCATGGTGTTTCGCGAGCTGGGCAACCGCCCGGCAGGCGTACTCCAGCTTCTGGGAAATTTTCATGAGCAGAGTCCAACAAACCGATGCCGGTCAGGCGAGCAAGAATCCCGCCAAGCTCTGCGAGCGGGGCAAGGCGGATGTGGGGAACACGTGGATGTGCCTGCGGGAGGAAGCGGAGGGGGTGGTGGCGGCGGAGCCGGTGCTCGAGCATCTGGTGGATGACGTGATTCTCTCCCGCAAGACGCTGGCGGAGTCGCTTGGTGCGCGGTTGGCCAGGAGGCTGGGGCGGGAGGACATGCCGAGGGAGGCGCTGGAGCCGATGCTGACGGGGGTTTTCGAGGAGCATCCGCTGACGGTTTACAGTGCGGTGCGCGACATGCTGGCGATGTATGACCGGGATCCGGCGTGTTTTTCGCCGTTGGAGCCGTTGTTGTTTTTCAAGGGGTTTCTGGCGTTGACGGCGTATCGGGTGGCGCATGAGTTATGGCAGGATGACCGGCGCTGGCTGGCGCTGTATCTGCAGAGTGTGTCGAGCGAGGCGTTTGCGGTGGACATTCATCCGGCGGCGCGGATTGGCTGCGGGCTGCTGCTGGACCACGCGACTTCGCTGGTGATCGGCGAGACGGCGATTGTGGAGGATGAGGTGTCGATCCTGCACGAGGTGACGCTGGGAGGAACGGGCAAGGAGTGTGGCGACCGGCACCCGATCGTGCGGTCCGGGGTGTTGATCGGCGCCGGGGCGAAGTTGCTCGGGCGGGTGGAGGTGGGGACCTGCGCGAAAGTGGGAGCGGGCAGTGTGGTTCTATCCGACGTGCCGCCGCACAAGACGGTGGCGGGTGTGCCGGCGGTGGTGGTCGGTGAGTCGAGCGGGCGGAGCCCGGCGATGGAGATGGATCAAAGTTTGAAATGCGAACATGAAGATTGAGATGAAATCACTCCGGACGTTGGCGGTTTTTTCGCCATGTGTGTTGTTGGTCGCTTGTGATCAGGCGAAGGAAATTGCGGGGAAGGCGGCGAAGGTCGTGACGGAGGAGCTGGTGGAGAAGGGGAAGGGCAAGGAAGAGTCGAAGGTGGACGAGAAGTTGGCCGCGCTGGTGGACCAGACGGAGGAGGGGGTTCGTTTCCGCAGCGATCTGGCGTTTCCGACGCGGGTCGATGTGGTGAGGAACAGCCATTTCAAGGTGTCCGGGAGGGTTTTCCGCTCGTCCGAACTGGGCCGTGAGGTGCTCAAGCAGGTCGGCACGCGGGTGGAGGTGTCAAAGCTCGAGGGGGCGGGCAAGCAGGTGCGCTACACGCTGCAGAAGTCCGGGTTTGTGACGCCGAATGCGGAGGAGACCGCCGAGCAGGCACGGGAGAAGCTGGAGAATCTGGGGGGCGGGGAGAAGCCGCTGGTGTTTGAGAAGACGGGCAATGGGTGGAAGGCGGATCCTGCGGGTGGCTTCCGCGGGGCGGCGCTGGCGCGCGAGCTGTCCGGTCGGTTTGACACGCTGCTTCTGGATCACGGGCTGAGGCCGAGGAGTGTGTGGTTTCCGGAGGACCGTCGATTCCAGGCGGGCGACACGATCCGGCTTTCCGGCGATTCGCTGGGGGTGCTGGTGGCGGGAAATGCGGTGGGGAACCTCGATTTGACCTATGAGTCGATGGAGGCGGTGGACGGTCACCCGTGCGGGGTGTTTGCGGTGACGGGTGACTACCGGCGGCGGAAGATGCCGAGTTTCGACGGTCAGCTCACGGATGAGGATGTGACGGTGGAGTCGGGGAAGGTCTGGGTTTCACTTATCTATCCGCTAGTGCTCAGGGAGGAGCTGGAGTCGATCCAGACCTATCATTCCGGATCCGGTGGCGGGCAGGAGGAGCGGTATCAGGGCGAGGTGGGGGTGTCGGTGACGCGGACGTGGCGGACCCTGTGAGCGCGGGTTGGTCCGTGCCGGCGTTGCAAAATGCCCGCGATTCTCCACTTGCCGGGACGAGCCGGCAGGATGCAGAATCCGGACATGAGTGAGGAAGAAAGAACCCTATGGAAATCCAGCCCCTCGCAGTGGCTGAATCTCGGTCCGTTTGCGCTGGCGATCGTGGTGGATCTGGCGGTGGTGGTGGGATCGATCTTTTTTCTGCCGGCGATGGTGCTGTCGTTGTTTCCGATCGGTTACGCGGTTTGGAAGTATCTCACGGTGAAGTGCCTGGTGTTCGAGTTGACCAACGAGCGGCTGCGGGTGACCAGCGGGGTGATCAACCAGAAGGTCGACGAGATCGAGCTCTACCGGGTGAAGGACTCGGTGTTGGAGCGGCAGTGGTGGATGCGGCTGACGGGATTGGCGTCGCTGGTTCTGGAGACTTCGGACCGGACGATGCCGCGGCTGACGATTCCGGCGATTCCGGATGGCGAGTCGGTTCGGGAGATTCTGCGCAAGCAGGTGGAGGCGCTGCGGGACAGCAAGCGGGTGCGGGAGATGGACTTTGACGATGTGGGGGACGGCGGCGAGTTCGGCGATTTCGAAGGATAGGGGGATTTCCGGGGCCGTGGGGGCTGGATGGCGTGGTCGTTGCGCCACGCCGTGTCAGGAGTCCGAGTGGCGTCCCGGGCGGGGGGCTTATCTATCGATCCGGCGGATGCCGAGGATGCGAGCGCCGATGCGCTGGACGTCGTCGAGGATCATGTAGACGGAGGGCACGAGGAACAGGGTGATGAGGGTGGCGAAGAGGATGCCGAAGGCGAGGGAAACGGCCATCGGGATGAGGAACTTCGCCTGCATGTCCTGCTCCAGCAGCATGGGGACGAGGCCGACGAAGGTGGTGAGCGAGGTGAGGATGATGGCGCGGAAGCGGCGGGCACCGGCATTTTCGATGGCTTCCAGCAGGTTGGGGGCCTCGGTGCGGTGGCGGTTGACGAAGTCGACCATGACGAGCGAGTCGTTGACGACGACGCCGGCGAGGGCGACCAAGCCGCACATCGACATGATCGAGAGGTTGAAACCGAGCAGGCCGTGTCCCCAGATGGCGCCGACCAGGCCGAACGGGATGACCGACATGATGATGAGCGGCTGGACGTAGGACCGGAGGGGGATGGCGATGAGCACGTACATGATGACGAGTGCGCCGAGGAAACCGACGCCGAGTTCGCGGGTGCTGTCGGCCTGGTCTTTTTGTTCGCCCTCGAAGGCGTAGCGGACGCCGGGGAATTTGGTTCCGATGTTTGCCAGGATTTCGTCGGTGAAGCGGGCGACGACTTCGTTGGCATTGGTTTTCGAGTCGACGTCGGCGGTGATCCGGACCGAGCGGCTGCGTTCGTTGCGGGTGATGGTGGACGGGCCGCGGTCGTATTCGTATTCGACGACCTGCTGGATGGGCACGGCGTCGCCGGCGGGTGTGCGGACTTTCATGTCTTCCAGCGAGCGCAGGGTGCGGCGGTCGGCTTTCGGGTAGCGGACCATGACCTTGAGTTCGTCGCGGCCGCGCTGGAGGCGCTGGACTTCGTTGCCGTAGAAGGCGTCGCGCACCTGGGTGGCGATGTCGCCGAGGCGGAAGCCGAGGGCCTCGCCGGCGGGGGTGAGGCGGATGAAGCGGACTTCCTCCTTGCCGGCGCGGTTCGAGTCGGAGATGTCGATGACGCCGGCGAACTCGGCGAGTCCGGCTTTGGCGTATTCGGTGGCGGCGAGCAGTTGGTTGAGGTCGGGGCCGGCGAGTTTGACGTCGATGGCGTTTCCGCCGGCGGCGGTTTCGGCCTGGATTCGGAGTTCGACGATGCCGGGGATTTCGCCGACGCGTTTGCGCCATTCCTCGACGAGTTGTTCCGAGCCGATCGCGCGTTCGGCGGCGGGGACGAGTTCGACGGTGACTTCGCCGACGTGGGTGGCGTTGGCGGCGCCGCCGACCTGGAAGCCGGTTTTGAACGGCTGGGTGCCGGAGGATGCGAGCATGTGTTCGACCACCGGGCGTCCGTCGTCGGCGTGGAATTCGTGGCCGATTTCAGCCATGGCATCCGCGATGCGTTGCACGGCGTTTTGGGTTTCCTCGAAGGGGACGCCCTGGGCGAGTTCGACTTTGGCGGTGAGCAGGTCGCCCTCGACTTTGGGGAAGAAGATGAACTTGATGCGTCCGGTGGCGACCATGGCGAGGCTGAGGATGAGGATGGCGCCGAACACCGCGACGAGGATGTAGCGCCACTTCGCGCCATGATGGACGGCGGGCCGATAGAAGTGGGTGATGAACCACTCGAGGCCGTCGGCGACCTTGCGCTGGAGGCGGAGGATCGGGCCGACTTTCTTTTCGCGGTTGCTCGGGTGGAGCAGGGAGAGGTGGGCGGGGAGGACGAATTTCGACTGGAGCAGGGAGAACAGCAGCGTGGGGATGACGACGAGCGGGATGTTGGGCCAGATTTTCCCGCTGACTCCGCTGAGCATGAGCATGGGGACGAAGGCGACGATGGTGGTGAGCACGCCGAAGATGACGACGGTGCCGACTTCATGGGTGCCCTTCCATGAGGCGACGGACGGGTGTTCGCCCTGCTGGATGCGGTAGTAGACGTTTTCCCCGGTGACGATGGCGTCGTCCACCACGATGCCGAGCACGAGGATGAAGGCGAACAGGGAGATCATGTTGATGGAAATCCCGAGGGTGGGCATCATCCAGATGCCGCCGGCGAAGGAGGCCGGGATGCCGAGGCCGACGAGCAGGGCGAGCGAGGGGCGGAGGAAGAGGGTGAGCACAAGCAGCACGAGGAGGAGGCCGAAGGTGGCGTTGCGCGCGAGCAGGTCCATGCGGCCCTTGAGGTAGACGCTCTGGTCGTTCCAGATTTCCAGCCGGACGCCGTCGGGGAGTTGTTGGTTTTCCCGTGCGACGAAGTCTTCGACCATGTTGGCGAGCAGGGTGGTGTCTTCCTCGCCGGTGCGGAAGACGTTGACGATCACCGCATCGGTGCCGTCGTAGCTGCTGCGGAGGTCGATGTCTTCGAAGCCGTCGACGAGGTCGGCGATGTCGCCGAGGCGGACGACCGAGCCGTCGGGTTTCGAGGTGACCGGCACGTTGGCGAGGTCTGCGGCGCGGTATTTCTTGCCGAGGGCGCGGAGGATGACTTCGCCGCCACTGGTGCGGATGGATCCGCCGGGCAGGTCGACGGAGGTCCGGCGGATGGCGTCGGCGACCTGGGCGAGGGTGAGGCCGAGTTCGCGCAGGCGTTGTTCGGGGACTTCGATCGAGATTTCGTATGGGCGGGTGCCGGTGAGTTCGACCTGTGAGATTGTCTGGGTGCCGCGCATCATGCGGCCGAGCAGTTCGATCGGGTTGGCGGCCGGCGGTGGTTCGTAGGTGAGCAGTCCGTCGCGGATGTCTTCGGCGATGCGGCGGAGGGTGGTTTCATCGGTATCCGCGACCACGGCGACGCTCATGACCGGGGTTTTGATGAGGATTTCCTCGAGGACGGGGGACTCGGCTTCCTCGGGGAAGTTGTCGATGGCGTCGATGCGGGTTTTCACGTCGTCCATGACGTCGCGAAGTTTGTAGCCGGTCTCGACGTCGATCATGACGTTGCCGACGTTCTGCATGGAGTTCGAGTTGAGGTTCTTGATGCCGTTGACGTCCGAGACGGCTTCCTCGATGGGGATGGCGACGCCGCGCTCGACTTCCTCGGGCGTGGCGTTCGGGTAGGGCACGGTGATGGCGATGGTGTCGATCGAGGTTTCCGGGAAGATTTCCTTGCGGAGTTTGAACCACGTGGTGAAGCCGGCGAGCATGACCGCCAGCATGAGGAAATTGGCCGCGACGTGATTGCGGCTGAACCATCGGATTGCGCCTTCCATGTCAGTGGTTCCCGGGTTCGGATTTCTCGGTCTCGTCGGCCGGGTTGCTGATGGAAACCCTGACGCCCTCGTCGGTGACGCCGCGCAGGCCCTTGAGCAGCACCTGGTCGCCGGATTGCAGGCCTTCGCTGATCCATGCCTTGTCGCGGCTGCGGCGAAGCACGGTGACGGTGCGCTCGGTGGCGATGTTTTCCGGGCTGACGACGATCACGGTGTCTCCGCCGCGCAGCGCGACGCGGGGGATCTCGGTGACGCCGTCGAGTTCGCGGCCGGGGATGGTGGCGCGGACGAACAAGCCGACGGGCGGCAGGCGGAGGTGGGCGGGGAGTTCGTGGTTGGGGGCGACGGCGACGATGCAGGTGGCCGAGAGCGTCTTGCGGTCGACTTCTCCGTCGATGCGGTCGATGCGCCCGGTCCATGTGTGTTCGGTGACGCCCACGGTGCCGCGCAGGGTGACGGTGCCGCCGATGGTGCCGTCGTCGAGGCGTTTGAGGAATCCGAAGTCCTCGAGGGAAAGCGGCAGGCGGACTTCGAGTTCGGCGGGTGAGTAGAACTCGGCGATCCTGCCGCCGGGGGCGAGGAAGCCGCCGACTTCGACCGACTTGAGGCGGACCATGGCGTCGAATGGGGCGCGGATTTCGGTGCGTTCGACGTTGCGGTTGGCGCGGTCGAGTTCGGCGCGGGTGGAGTTGAGGCGGGCTTCGGCGGCGGCGAGCTGGGGTTCGCGCAGGGCGAGTTTGGGCGGGGTTCCGCGGCCGAGTTTCTCCCAGTCCCGGAGTGCCTGCTCGCGTTTGGCTTTTTCGAGTTCGAGGTTGAGTTCGGCTTCGGCGAGCTGGGTCCGGGCGAGGGCGCGGGCGGCCCGGTAGTCGGCGTCCTCGATGCGGACGAGGAGTTCGCCCTCCTTCACCAACGATCCGCGTAGTAGATTGGGCGAGACATGGGTGACGACGCCGGAGACCTCGGCGGCGACGGTGACCTCGCGTTTGCTCTCGATCACGCCCTGGGTCTCGATGACGACCGGTTGGGAGCGGGTTTCCACGAGCATGACCCGGACGGGCGGGACGAGGCGTTCGGTTGCCTTTTTCGCCGCTTGCGGCGCGGTTTCCTGAAGGAACTTCACGGTGGCCATCAGCGCGATGAAGGTGACGATGATGGCGGCGGCGCTGATCAGGGTGCGCCTGACGATGGGCCGCGGGAGGTGGCTTTTGATCAGGAAATATGCGGTCGCGGCGAGCACGGCGACTGCCAGAAAGCCGATCAGCATTCCGCCCAGATAGAAGACGCTGGCAGGCTGCGTTTCCCCGAGGTTCGCCAGGTGCGGGGCGAGCGAGGTGAGGGCGAGCAATGCCACCGCCGCCAGCACGCCGATGATGGCGATGGTCACGACGAAGGCGGTCACCGCGTGGAGTGCTCCGCGGCGGTGGTTTTCCATGCTGTGCATGGTTTCCGGTGGGTCGTCGTGCATGCTGGTCGGGTGGCGGGGTTATCTGGAGCGGACCTTGAAGTCTCCGCCGAGTGCGAGGTGGAGGTCGACGCGGTTGTCGAGGCGGATGCGTTTGAGGTTGGCGAGCTGGAGGGCGGACTGGATGCGGCGGTCCTGCGCGGTGAGCAGGGTGAGCGCGTCGACGTTGCCGTCGGCGAAGTCCTGGGCGGAGGCGAGGGAGGCGGCTTCCGCGCGCTCGGCGGATTTGGTGAGTGCGGTGATGCGTTTGGCGAGATAGGTCTCGGCGACGAGGGCCTGCTCGACTTCGCCGAAGGCCTTGAGCACGGTCTGCTGGAGTTCGGTGAGGGCGATCCGTTGGTCGCTGCGGGCGATGTTTTCCTGCTCCATGAGGCGGCCGCCCTGGAGGATCGGCTGGGCGATGCCGCTGCCGACGGACCAGACGCCGAAGCTGCTGTCGAGCACCTTGGAGAGGCTTTCGGTGCTGGTGCCGTTAGATCCTGTTAGCGAGATGCTCGGGAAGCGGGCGCGGCGTGCTTCGGTGGTGCGTTCGGCGTTGGCGGCGAAGCGGCGTTCGGCGGCGAGCACGTCCGGCCGGCGCATGAGGAGTTCGGACGGGAGGCCGGCGGGCGGGGCGGGAGGGGGTGCTGGGAGTCCCTTGCGAGTGATGTTTTTTCCGGCGGGATAGCTGCCCAGCAGGAGCTCGATCTGGCGCAGTGCGCGTTCGCGTTCGCCCTGCCAGGTGGCGAGGGTGGCTTTGGAGCTTTCGAGGTCTGACTGGGCGAGGCGGATCTGGGTGCCGAGGCCGCCGTCTTCGTTGATGGCGCGGTCGAAGCGTTCCTGGAAGGCATCGAGCACGATGGTGCGGATGCGGACGGCTTCGTCGGCGAGCTGGATCTGGTCGTTTGCCTCGCCGAGGGCGAACCAGGCTTTGGCGAGTTGGGCGGCGAGGGAGGTGCGAGCGGCCTTGAGGTCGAATTCGCGCGCCTGGAGGTCGGCGACGGCGGCGCGTTGGCCGGCGCGGACGCGGCCCCAGACGTCGAGTTCCCAGTTGACGTTGAGGGATGCGCCGAAGGTGTTGTATTGGAAGGCGTTGTTGGCGAGAAACGAGTAGCGCTGGGACTGGCGGGTGCCGGTGAGCGAGGCGTCGAGCTGGGGGAGGGCGTCGGCGCCGGCGAGGCGGGCTGAAGCCTGGGCGCGGCGGACCCGTTCGGCGGCGACCTTGAGGTCGAGGTTGCCGGCCATGGCCTGGTCGACGAGGGCGGAGAGTTGCGGGTCGCCGAAGCGGTCGATCCACGCGTTGTCGATGCCGGCGCTGGCCTGGCGCGTGGCGTTCCATGAGTCCGGCGCCATGGAGGAGACGCTGGCCATGCGGCTTCCCGGCGCGGTTAGAGCGCACGAGCAGAGCAGGGCCGCGAGTGCGGCGGTCATGGAGAATCGGCGGCGTGCGGCCGGAGATTGGGGTTTTGGTGGCATCGGGACAGCGGGAGGGCCAAGTGCACCGTGTCATATATCAGGATGGCGTGGGCTGCAACCCCGGGAGAGCGGTGATTTCGATAGGTGGTCCCGGCGATCGCCAGGCCATGCGCAGGGATGCAGGGCGACCGTGGCGGCCGCGGGTTCGTCTCAGCTTTCGGGCGAATGATTGAGTGGGCCGTTCGACATGGGGATTGAGCTTGCATTGCTGTCGAGCAAATCCGCGATGGTCGAATTTTCGAACGCTCCCTCGATCGTGGCCATCGCTTCGTCGATTTGTTTGTGCATTGGGCACAGGCAGGTGCCGTGCGACTTCAGCCCGAGCGGACAGGTGTGGATGCGTTCGATGGGGTCGACGGCGTTGATGACCTCCAGCGCCGTCAGCGTGGCTGGATCGCGAATGAGTGAGAATCCGCCCGTGCTGCCCCGCTGGGTGGAAAGAATGCCGGCTTTGGTCAGGCTCTGCAGGACTTTGATCAAATAGCCTGGCGCC
Source organism: Verrucomicrobiota bacterium JB025 (assembly GCA_030673875.1). Lineage (GTDB taxonomy): Bacteria > Verrucomicrobiota > Verrucomicrobiia > Verrucomicrobiales > Akkermansiaceae > Luteolibacter. Next base: position 26,318 of record JAUTCT010000046.1, read on the forward strand.
GCCTTGGTGCCGTCGGCGATTTCGCGCAGTTTGAATGTCCGGCCATTGCGCTGGGCCAGCCAGACCACCCCGCGAAGGGCGTATTCTGAAGCGTCGGAAAGTAATTTCATCGGATGGAGTGTTTCGAAGTTGACGATTGGGGTGGTCTTGTCGAGAAAGAACGCATCAAGGCTTTAAAGCCTGCAAGCGTTCTTTGGGGCGCTCTGCAAACCCAGTTAAGACAAGCACATGAAACGAAATGCCCATTGGATGCTCTGGCTCGCGTGCGTCCTGACGACGGTGGCCTCCGCCGCCCGGCTTGAGGAAATCCGATCGGTCGGTGTGCGTGAGGGCGGTCCGCGCCAGGCCCTGACGAGCGGCCCCTGCGCCAGCTGCCGGTGGTCCGGCGTCTGCGGCGGTGGATTCCGCACCCGCGCCGCCTTCGCCAATGACGACCCGCGGGGCAGCGACCTCTGGGGCAGCGACCTCTGGGGCAGCGATCCCGCCTGCGTCCTTTCCGAAACTGAAACCGGTGCCGCGCCGGCCACCTGCTAGAATTTCCCGATATCATGAATCCCATCACCCGCCACCTCCGCCGTTGCGCCGATGAGCCGTTCCGCCTGTTCTTTCCGCTCGGCCTGCTCGCTTCCGCCATCGGTGTTTTCCTCTGGCCCGCGATCTTCCGTGGCTGGATCGACTACTATCCGCTAGAGGCCCACGCCCGCTGGATGGTGCTGGGCTTCGGCGGTTCGCTGGTCGTCGGCTTTCTCGGCACCGCTGGGCCGCGCCTGCTCGGGACCCGGCCGTTTTTCCTCTGGGAGTTTCTCGTCCACCTCGCGCTGGCGCTGGCGATGATGACCTGCCTGTGGCTAAACCGCATCGCCACCGCCGACTTGCTCGTCGGTCTGTGGATGCTCGGCGTGCTTGCCAGCCTGCTCGGCCGCTTCCTTTTCGCCCGCAGGGACGTGCCGCCACCGGGTCTGCCGTTCGCCGTTCTCGGCCTCGGTGGTGCTGCGGCCGCGGGTTTCGTCTTCGGCGCCGGCATGTCGACCAGCGCCTCCGTGCACCATTTTCTCCGGCTGCTCTATTTTCAGGGGTTCCTCTGGCTGCCCATCCTCGGCGTGGCCCCCTACCTCCTGCCGCGCTTTTTCGGGAAACCCTCACCGCATTCCTTCGATGAAAGCCTGACCATTCCCGCCGGCTGGATGCGCCGCTTTCTGGAGTCGCTCGCCGCCGCCGTGCTAGTGCTCGTCAGCTTCGTGCTGGAAGCGTGGGGATACGCCCGCGCCGGCCACATCCTCCGTGCCGTGGCCGTCACCGTGCATCTCGCCAGCTCGGTTCCCGGCCTTGTTTCCTGGAGCAAGGTCAACGGCCTGGGGCTCGCCCTGCGCTGGGTGGTTCCCTGTGCCGCCGGCGGCTGGTTGCTCGCGGCATGGTTCCAGCCGCTGCGCATCGGCATGCTCCACCTGATGTTCATCGGCGGTGCCGGTCTCCTCATGTTCGCTGCCGCCACCCGGGTCATCCTCGGGCACAACGAACGCCACGACCGGCTCGCCTCGCCGCTGCGCTGGTGGCATGCCTTGTGGTTCCTCATCCTGCTCACCGCAGCCACCCGGTTGACGTCGGATTTCGTGCCCACGGTCCGCATTTCGCACTTCACCTACGCCGCCGTGCTGTGGGTCGGTTTCGCGGTCTTTTGGAGTGGATACCTGGTGCGCGAACTCCGGCGGCCGGTCTATCAGGATGGCGTCATCAAGAGCCGGTGCCCGCGAAAGCGAAAGTCGGCGAAGTTGCCCCATCAGCCGCTCCCTGGGGAGGACGACCACGGCGCCTGATGCCGGGGCCGCGCGTGGCAGGGGACCCCGGAAATCCGCCGGGGAGGGCGCGCGCGGTGGTGCCCGGATTGGCGGGTGTGCGGATCATCACGGTGCGACCAAGCGAGGGAACAAGTCACTCAAGAAGCGCCACTAAGAACCACGGATTCAGACTGATTAGACGGATTGCACTGATTTTTTTAAGACGTCTGAGGTTGAAGATGTCCCAACTCGCGAGACCTTCGGAGCTCCATGCCTTCCCGGATAGGGAACCATCAGTGATTTCAGTGCCATCAGTGGTTCAGCTGCCGATCTGATCATGCGTTTCTCCCTGACTTGATCGCCATGCGGATCATCACGGTGCTTTGGACTTGTCATGAGGTGTTCAAAATCACAGCTTGGGATTGCTCATGATCAGCAGATTGTATTCAGCGGCGCTTCGTGGAGTGGAGGCCCAGGAAGTCGAGGTGGAGGTGAACGCGCGCGGCGCGGACAAGCCGATGGTGATGATCGTCGGTTTGCCGGATGCGGCGGTGCGGGAAAGTTCGCAGCGGGTGACCTCGGCGATCGGTGCGTCGGCCTTGTTTCTCGCGGATGGAGTGAAGACGGTGAACCTCGCGCCGGCGGATCTGAAAAAAGAAGGGCCGTCATTCGACCTGCCAATCGCGCTGGCGATGGTTGCGGCGTGCCGCAGCGAACCGTTTGAATTCGGCGATTGCTGTGTGGTCGGCGAGCTCGGGCTGGATGGCGCGGTGCGGCCGGTGAAGGGCGTGCTGTCGATCGCGCTGGAGGCGAAACGGCGGGGCCGGAAACGACTTCTCGTGCCGGAGCGAAACGCGCCCGAAGCCGCGGTGATCGAAGGGATCGACGTGCATCCGATCCGTTGTTTGCGCGATGCGTGGGATTTTCTGGAAGGAGAGCTGACGATTCCGGCCTATCAACTCGACCGGCGTGCGTTTTTCGAGTCGCACCGGAGTTATGAGGTGGATTTCGACGAGGTGAAGGGGCAATACGTGGTCAAGCGGGCGCTGGAGGTGGCGGCGGCCGGAAACCATAACCTGTTGATGGTCGGTCCTCCGGGAACGGGGAAATCGATGCTGGCCAAGCGCATTGCGACGATCATGCCGGACATGACCGAGGAGGAGGCGATCGGGACGACACAGATTCACTCGATCGCGGGCATGCTGGATCCGAAGCGGGCGTTCCTGACGACGCGGCCGTATCGCTCGCCGCACCACACGATTTCGGACGCCGGTCTGTTGGGCGGCGGGAGCAATCCGGGGCCGGGTGAGGTGTCGCTGGCGCACCACGGCGTGTTGTTTCTCGACGAACTGCCGGAGTTCCGGCGGTCGACGCTGGAGGTCCTGCGCCAGCCGCTGGAGGACGGCGAGGTGACGATTTCCCGGGCGGCGGGCACGCTGACGTTTCCGTCGAGCTTCATGATGGTCGCGGCGATGAACCCGTGCCCGTGCGGGTTTTACGGTGACGCGAAGCGCGACTGCCGGTGTTCTGTCAGGCAGATCGAGAACTACCGTCAGCGGATTTCGGGGCCCTTGCTGGACCGGATCGACCTGCATGTCGAGGTGCCGCTGGTCGACTACAAGGAGTTGTCGAAGACGACGGCCAGCGGAGAGAGCTCGGCAACGATCCGCGAGCGGGTGGTGGCGGCGCGGAAGATCCAGCAGGAGCGGTTTGCCGGGACGCGCAGCACGACCAACTCGACGATGAGTCCGCGCCAGATGCGGGAACATTGCGTGATCGGCGCGGAGGCGAACGGGTTTCTGGAACACGCGATGGAGGAGATGAGTTTCAGCGCCAGGGCGCACGACCGGATTCTCAAGGTCGCGCGGACGCTGGCGGATCTCGCGGGTTCACCGGAAATCCGCAGCGACGACGTGCTGGAGGCGATCCAATACCGCTCGCTCGACCGGAAGTTGTTTTCTTGATCTGAAGCCCAGGGAGTTGGCTCCGTGGGTGGAGGTCCCGTGGTTTTTCCCGGGCACGGGTTCATGCCGTTGCTGGCGGGATGTCTTCGCGTTAGGGATTCAGGGGGGGCTGGGGATTGCGCGGGTTTTCCGTCCGGCGGATGGAGTTTCTGGAGTCTTGCGAAGTGGTCGGATGGTTTTTAGCGTCGTCCCCTGATGATAACAATAATGCGGCGGTCGAGTGGCTCGGGAATGACGTGCATGGCGGGGTTGTTCTCGCTACTCATGATGATGCCGGTCGCTGCGGTGGCCAGGACGGTTCTCTATGTGTCGCCGCACGGCAACGACCAGTGGTCGGGACGTTCGGCTGATCCGGAAGGCGGTGATGGACCACTGGCTACGCTGGAAGCCGCCCGCCTGAAAGTGCGGGCGATCAAGGCGAACGCGAAGGAGTCGGTCGAGGTGTTGATTCGGGGCGGTGAATACCATCTGGATAAGACGGTGGTTTTCGGGCTTGCGGATTCGGGCAGTGAGGAAGCTCCGGTCGTTTACAAGGCGTTCCCCGGGGAAAAGCCGGTGTTCAGTGGCGGTGTTGAGATTTCAAAGTGGGCCAGGTGCGCGCAGGATCCGGCCGGAGTTTCACCTAAGGCCTGGGGACAACTGTGGGTGGCCGAGATTCCAACGCACACGCGGGAGCCGTGGGTGATCCGCTCCCTCTACGATGGAGAGGCTCTGCTCCAGCGCGCCCGGTCGGGCAGTTTCAAATACAGGGATGTCGAAAAGGAGAATGACTCCAACCGTCAGGGCAAGAAGCTGACAAGCGTGCTGGACTACGAAGGGGATCCGCTTCCGCCGTTTGACCGGACGGTTCACTACCGGGATGACGACCTCAGGGACTGGCCCAACCCTTCCGACATCGAGCTCATCCTGAAGGACCGCCCGTGGCTGGCGAATGTCATTGCGCTCGAGCGGGTTGATACCAGGAACAAGGTTGCCCATCTGGCGGTGGATCCGACGTATCAGGCGATCAATCCGAACAATCGCTACTGGGTTGAAAACGCGATCGAATACCTCGATGAACCGGGCGAGTGGGTGGTGAACACGCGGGAAGGTCGGATTTACCTGTGGCCCGGGAAGGACGTGGCCGACATGAATGTGGTCGCCCCGTTTCTCCAGGAATTCATCCGGGTTGAAGGCACGGAAGACGGGCCCTTCGCATCGCACCTCTGGTTCGAAGGTCTCACCTTCACCCACGGCGTGCGCGACACCCTGCTGGAAGGCGACAGGGGACTGCAGCACGACTGGGAAATGTATGACAAGGCGAATGCCGTGATCCGGTTCCGCTTTGCCGAGGACTGCGTGGTTTCATCATGTGTCATCAAGGCGAGCAGCGGCACCGGCATCCGTCTGGACCTGCACTGTCAGCGGATCAGGATAGCCGGCAACCACCTGCACCATCTCGGTGGGGGAGGCATCGTGCTCAGCGGCTATGGCCCGGGCACGAAAGACGTGAACAAAAAGAACGTGGTGCACGATAATTTCATCCACCACATCGGCGAGCTCCTGTTGCATTCCGCCGCCATCTTCATCGCGCAAAGCGGGCACAACGACATCACCCACAACACGATTCGGGACGTTCCCTACAACGGCATCGTGGTCAGCGGTTGCCGCCCCCATGAGTTCTACCTCGTCAAACGCATTCCCTTCCGGCGCGCGTGGGTGTCGTCGATCCGGTTCGAGGAATGTGAGCCGTACATCAAGAAGGGGCTTGCCGCCAGGTATCAGAACCGCCTTGAGCACTTCCTTCCGCTGCTTCACGCCCGTGAGAACAGGATCGTCATGAATGATATCTCGCGCACGCTGCTCAAGCTGCATGACGGCAACGCGATCTACTTCTCCGCGATGGGCGAGGACAACCTGGTGGAGAGGAACTATCTTCACCAGAATCACGACACGGCGGGTGCCATTCGTCTGGATGACAACCCGAGCTTCACCATCATCCGGGAAAACGTGATCACGGAATCCGAGAGAGGGCTGGGGCTCAAAGGTCCGGCGGATGTGATCAACAACTTCATTTTCACCGAGACCTTCCTGCGCGGAAGGTCGACTCCCGGGTGGCTGGGGGGCACGAAGAAAGCCCTGCCCGTGCGAAACATCTTCATGCCGCCGGCTTCCTCCAAGTCGAACAACGGGCTCTACCTGACGGACGATCGCGCGAAGGACAAGCCGTTCTACGAGAACCTTCCGCGGATGGAAAACTCGATCTACTTTACGGAGAACACGAGCAAGCCGTATGTGCCAAAGACTGCGCTCGGCAACGACCTGTTCACCGGGAAGCCGGTGACGTCCGGTCAGGGATTGGTGAAGTTGTGGTATGTCGACCCGATGTTCGACGAAGAGGCGATGAAGGAAGGCCTCTATCGCTTCAAGAAGGGGTCGCCGGCTGAGAAGCTCGGCATCAAACCGATCGATCTGCGCGAGGTCGGGTCCTCGCTGGCCCGATCCCCGGGATCCGGAACCGGACCAAAGAGGGGAACACGAGCACCATCTACCGAAAGTCGGAATCCCTGAGCATCAACACCGGTTCGGTGGGAGCCTCCGAATATCAGCATGTTGACCCTCATGAAGCCTGGTTGTTCGACACCGACGTCGTGCTCGAGTCCATTGCGTTCGCGGGTCTTGGGCGTGGCGATACCATGGAGGTGACCATTTTCGATGGCAGCAATGAAGGCGCGGGAACCGTGCGACCGGTCACTAACGGATACCAATTGCTGATTGGAAAGCCGTTACCTGTGGGAACGGATATTCGGATTGAACAGATTGCGGGCAGGGCGTGTCGGGTGCGTTCCTGTCGAGCCTGACATTGGCGCCACGCTGAGCGCGTATGGATGAGTTGTGGAGTGCGCCGGCATGACGGCGCTTTTGGGTGGGCGAGGCATGCCTCGCGCGGTGGACGAGTGGCGGGCCGGCTTGGGATTTGGCTAACCGGCGGTTCGGAAGGAGTGGCGATCTGGATTCGCCAAAGCGGCGTCATGCCGCAGCAGTCCAAGGTGGTGGCGACGGCGGGGCCGGTTTGCGTCTGGCTGCTTGCCCGTCACCGTGTTGATTTGATTCGCTCCGGTCACCCTGCGGACAGGGCGCGTCGCGTGCGCTGTTGCTGAGGCTCAGATATGCGCCACGCTGAGCGCGTATGGATGAGTTGTGGAGTGCGCCGGCATGACGGCGCTTTCGGGTGGGCGAGGCATGCCTCGCGCGGTGGTCGAGTGGCGGGCCGGCCTGCGATTTGGTGAACCGGCGGTTCGGATGGAGAGGCGATTTGGATTCGCCAAAGCGGCGTCATGCCGCCGCAGTCCAAGGTGGTGGCGACGGCGGGTCCGGTTTGCGTCTGGTTGCTTGTCCAACACCGTATCGATTTGATTCGCTCCGGTCACC
>JAUTCT010000047.1 GCA_030673875.1 Verrucomicrobiota bacterium JB025
GACGCGCAGCTTTGTACAGACGCCACTGGCAACCGACGACCTTGCGTCCAGACCGGGCGCAGGCCAAAACCTGAAAACCCCATGAGTCAGCCTTCACCCATGAAAACGAAAACAGCTCAAAGCGTGCCGAACACTACTGGCGGGACGCTCCAGCGACGGGGCGGGAAAGTCGATGCCCCGGCGGTGTGGCGGGGAAAGGAGCGGCGAAACGTGTTGGCCGATGAGGATGAGATGTGGGTTGTTTTTTGAGGACGGGGGAATTGGGGGCGAGGGCCGCATTCGCCGGACAGCTCGGAGAGCCGTCCCTGCCTATTTGAAGCGGTTCGTTGGCGAAGGCGTGGGCAGGAAGGTGGACGCCCCGGCTGTGAGGCGGTGCCGGGGGGCGGGGAAAGGCGCGGCGAAACGTGTTCGCCGGTGCGGATGAGGAGGCGGTTGGGTGGCGGGTGAAGATGGGGATCACACGAAGGCACGAAGGGTGATTGAGGGAAGGGAGCTTCGCGCGGATCTCAAGCAGGGGAAGATTTGGGGCCGTTGCGTGGCGATTGAAGACGGATGGGCTTTGGGCGGGAGCGGGACGCTCCCGGAACAACTGGAGCGGGACGCTCCAGCGACGGGGCGGATGGGCTTTGTGGAAGACGGACGCCCCGGCGGTGCGTCCCTACCGGGGGAATTGGCGGGTCATTGGCGGGTGAAGACGGATGGGCTTTGGCGGGTAGCGCCCTGCGGGCTGGTGGAGGGTCGGCGATCATGCATCGCCGCTCCTGCGGATGGGCTTTGGGCGGGAGCGGGACGCTCCCGCAACAACTGGAGCGGGACGCTCCAGCGACGGGTCAGGAAGGCGGACGCTCCGGTGGTGGGGCCGTGCCGGTTAGTTGGGTTTGGCGTCCGGGGTGTGGGGGTTCATCAGGAGCGCGTAGAACAGGGCGAGGTGGATGAGCTGGGAGGGAAGGAGATCCCACTTTTCCAGCGAACAGGTGCCGAACATGATGCCGCCCATCAACAGACAACCGGCAAAGGCTCCCCAGCGGATGAAGCGGCCGCCGAGCAGCAGGGCCAATCCGACGCCGGCTTCGAGGAATGGAATCGCATAGGCAAATGCGAGCGATGGGAAGCCGGCGAGCAGCGTGTCGTCAAACTGACCGGACATTCCATTGGCGAATGCCGCGAGTTTTGGAAAGCGCACCGCGCCGTGGACGAGGATCGACAGGCCGAAGGCAAAACGCAGGCCCCAATAGGCCAGGAGGGAGTTAGAGAATTTCTGCATGCTCCCGTCAGAGGCCCGATGCGCGGGAATATTTCCGGAAAGTTTGCGGAAATTTCCCGAGCGGGTGGGGGGCGGCCGGTGCGGTGGCTTAGAGTGCTTGTTTGGCGGCGGTTTCGAGGGCTTCGGCTTTGTCGCGTTGGGGGGCGGCGCCGCGGGCCTGGTCGGGTTTGCCACCGCCCTTGCCGCCGGCGATGGCGGCGAGTTCGCGCAGCAGGTTGCCGGCCTTGAGGCCTTTTGCCTGGGCGTCGGGTCCGCAGTAGGCGGCGAGGTGGAGTTTCGAGCCGTCGTCGATGATGAGGAAGGCGGCGTCGGCGAACTGGCGTTTTTTCAGGCCGTTGAGGAGTTCCTGGACGAGTGACGGGTCGCCGTCGATACGGGTGACGATGGGGCCGCCTTGTTCGATGAGCACGGCGAGCGCGGCGTCGGCCTGTTTGGCGGCGGCGCCGGCTTTGAGTTTTTTGATGTGTTTTTCGGCGTCGATGGCGGCTTGTTTGACTTCCTCGACCTTGGCGGCGGCGTTGGAGATCGTGCGGTTGATGAGGTCGACGTCTTCGCCCTTGGTGAGCATGGCGGCCATGATGCGGGGCATTTCGCCGACTTCGACGGGGGCTTCGCCGATGGCGGTGAGTTGCTTGTTGGCGGCGGCGAGTTTTTCCTCGGCGGCGTCGCTCTCGCTGTTGATTTTATCGACGACTTCGCGGAGGTGGGCCCATGCGGCGTCTCCGCAGAAGGCTTCGATGCGGCGGATGCCGGCGGCGATGGCGCCTTCGCTGCCGATTTTGAAGATGCCGATGTCGGAGGTGTTGCGGACGTGGGTGCCGCCGCAGAGTTCCATCGAGTAGCCGTCGAGTTGTTCGGGTTGGCCGCCGATTTGGACGACGCGCACGGTTTCGCCGTATTTGTCCCCGAAGAACTGCATGACGTCGGAGCGGTCCTTGACGTCGGTGTGCGGGACTTCCTTCCAGGAGACCGGGTCGGCGGCCTTGATGCGTTGGTTGACGAGGTTTTCGATTTGGTCGGTTTGTTCCTTGGTGAGGGCGGCGGACGAGAAGTCGAAGCGGAGGCGGTCGACATCGACGAGCGATCCCTGCTGGGTGGCGTCGGTGGAGACGACCTCGTGGAGCGCCCAGTGGAGGAGGTGGGTGGCGGTGTGGTGGGCCTCGATCGGGCGGCGGCGTTTGCCGGTGATGCGGAGGGTGACCTGGTCGCCGGGGGTGAGGGCCGCGGCATCGGCGGCGGGGATGATGTGGGCGCGGGCCTTGCCGATCTGCTGGACGCCGGAGACTTCCGCGACGATGCGTTCGTTGATGATCATTTGGCCGGTGTCGCCCATTTGTCCGCCCATTTCGGCGTAGAACGGGGTGCGGCCGGTGATGACGAAGGCGAGGTCGTCCTGGTTGTGGATTTCGAGCACGGTGCAGCGGCACTCGGATTCCTCGAAGCCGATGAATCCGGTGGCGGCGTCGGTGGCGATGTCGAGGGCGCGGACGACGTCGCTTTTGCGCGCGGCGCGGGCGCGTTCGCGTTGTTCGTCCATGAGTTCCTCGAAGCGGGTCATGTTCACCTTGAGTCCGCGTTCGGAGCAGAGGAGTTGGGTGAGGTCGATGGGGAAGCCGAAGGTGTCGTAGAGTTCGAAGGCGACTTCGCCGGAGACGGTGGCGCCCTTGACGTCGGGCAGGGCGTCTTCGAAGCGTTTGAGACCGCGGTCGAGGGTTTCGTTGAAGCTGGCTTCCTCGCGTTCGAGGGTGGCGCGGACGGCTTGGGCGCGTTCGCGGAGTTCGGGGAAGACGTCGCCCATTTGTTCGATGAGGGTTCCGACGAGTTCGCCGAAGAACGGTTTCTGGCCGGAGAATCCGAGTTCGCGGCCGTAGCGGACGGCGCGGCGGAGGATGCGGCGGAGGACGTAGTTGCGGCCGTTGTTGCCGGGGAGGATGCCGTCGGCGATGGAGAAGGCGAGGGTGCGGAGGTGGTCGGCGATGACGCGGAAGGCGACGGCTTGTTTGAGCTCGGTCGAGTAGGTGGCGCGGTCGGTTTCCGGCGGCAGGTAGATGTCCTGATAGGTGAGGCCGGACATGTCCTCGAGCTTGCGGAAGATCGGGGTGAAGACGTCGGTGGCGTAGTTGGACGGCTGGCCGGAGAAGTCGGTGAAGCCCTTGGTGTTCTGGATGATGGCGCAGAGGCGTTCGAAGCCCATGCCGGTATCGACGTGGCGTGCGGGGAGGTCGCGGAAGGTGCCGTCGGCTTCGGCGTTGAACTGGATGAAGACGAGGTTCCAGATTTCCATGCAGCGGTCGGTGTCGCCGTTGACGAGCTGGCCCTTGGAGTCGCCGTCCGGGGTGAGGTCGACGTGGAGTTCCGAGCAGGGGCCGCATGGGCCGGTGTCGCCCATCATCCAGAAGTTGTCCTTGACGTTGCCGTCGACGATGTGGACGCGTGGGTCGAGGCCGGCCGATTCGAAGAGTTTGGCCCAGACGTCGTAGGCTTCCTGGTCGAAGGATCCGGGGTCGCCTTTGGCGGGGTCCGGGCGGTAGACGGTGGCGTAGAGGCGGTTGGCGGGGAAGCCGAGGCGGGTGACGATGAGTTCCCATGCCCAGGAGATGGCTTCGTGTTTGAAGTAGTCGCCGAAGGACCAGTTGCCGAGCATCTCGAAGAGCGTGTGGTGGTAGGAGTCGTATCCGACGTCGTCGAGGTCGTTGTGTTTGCCGCCGGCGCGGATGCATTTCTGGGTATCTGCGGCGCGGGGCGGGTCGTAGGGGGCGGGCTCGGTGCCGAGGAAATAGGGGACGAACTGGTTCATTCCGGCGTTGGTGAACAGGAGACCGGGCGACTGCGGCATCAGGGATGCGGAGGGCACGATGGTGTGTTGTTTTTCGCGGAAGAAGTCGAAGAAAGTGTTGCGGATCTCGGCGGAGGTCATGGGGCGCGGTGGGCTGGAAAGGCGCGGAGAATGGAGGATGGGATCGTGGGGGGAAAGGCTGAATTTGCTGAAAACCGGGACGAAAACGGCAGTTGCGGGGCCGTGTGCGGGCGGGGGCGGGCGGTTGGAGGAGGGCGTGGAGTGGCGGGGGATCCGCCCGGGAGCGGTGGTGGAGTGGATGGCCGGTGATGCGGGCGGGTGCGGGTGCTTGCGGGGTGGATGGGTGTGGCAGGATTTGCGGGGTTCGGATTGGTGGATTCGGGGTCTTGACAGGTCGCGGGTTCTAACGAGGTTGCCGCTGCCGGCACATGTGGTGGTGGCGACCAAGCGAACACAATTTTGACATGACCAAGCAGAGACTACTGACCCGACGTGACTATTTCCGACTTTCCGCAGCGGCAGCTGCCGGGGTTTCACTGGCGCCGCACGCGGCGTTTTCCGGGCCGGGTGTTCCGGCGCCGCAGATGCGGAGCTTCGGCAAGACCGGGCGCAAGGTGACCACACTGGGGCTGGGCGGTCAGGCGTCGCTGCAGTGGACGCCGGATGACGTGGATCCGGTGGAGATCATCCTGAAGACGTTTGCGCTGGGGGTGAACTACTACGACACCTCGAACATGTATGGTCCGAGCCAGTTCAACTATCACAAGGCGTTTGAGAAGCTGAAGCTGATACCGGGCGAGGCGGGGTATGACCGCGCGCTGCGGGAGTCGATCACGCTGACGAGCAAGACGCTGATGCGCTGGGGGAAGCCGGGGTGGCCGGAGCGGGACGGGGTGCGCAATGTGTCGAATGGCGAGGAGGTGCAATGTGCGGTGGGCGACCTCAAGCGGTCGGTGAGCCAGTTGTTCGGCGACGGGCGGGGGAACTACCCGGAGGGTGCGTATCTCGACTGCATGTTGATCCACAGCATCACGAGTTTCGAGGAGGTGGACGTGCTCTACCAGGGGATCGAGACGCCGCTGGATCCGGAGGGGGACTTCGGGGCGCTGGCGGCGCTGCGCGACTACCGGGACGGGACGAACCTGACGGGGACCAATCCGAAGGGCGAGAAGCTGGTGCGGCACCTCGGGTTTTCCGGGCACAACAATCCGCCGGCGATGATCGACATGATCCAGCGCGACGAGGAGGGCTTGCTGGAGGTGCTGCTGGTATCGATCAATGCGAACGATCGGCGGTATTTCAACATGCAGAACAACGTGATTCCGGTGGCGAAGGCCAAGGGGATGGGGATTGTGGGGATGAAGGTGTTTGCGGATGCGGCGATGTATGGCAAGGAACCGCGGTTTTCAAAGACGCCGGCGGACGTCTATCGGAAGGTGGGTTCGCCGAAGCTGCCGAGCCGCGAGTTGATCGAGTATGTGCTGAATTCTCCGGACATCCATACGCTGATCATCGGGATCGGGCATGTGGACGAGGATCCGCTGAAGTGCCAGCTGACGCAGAACTACTATGCGGCGCAGGTCGGGGCGAACACGCTTTCCGCGGAGCGGCGGCGGGAGATCGAGGAGATGACCGGTGCGGTGACCGGCGGGCGGACGAATTACTTCCAGCTGGACAAGCAGGAGCTGGGTGCGCCGCGCGAGGTGACGGTGGAGAAGGCGGCTGGCGGGACGCGGGTTTCCTGGCAGACGGCGTATGCGGCGGGTGCGCCGATCGTGCGCTACGAGGTGGTGGTGGATGGTGCTGAGCCGGCGGTGGTGCGGCATGAGCCGCAGACGCTGAAGTCGAAGCCGTTTGTTTTCGAGACGGAGGCGGCGGTGGAGAAGGTGGTGGTGCGGACGGTCGATGCCGAGGGCGGCACGGCGGTGGCGGCGGTGGGCTGACTTTCCGGAGCTTCCGGGAGCCGAGGGGCGGACGATGCCCCGGGGAAAGGAAGAGCTGGAGCTCCGCGCGGGGCTCCGGCTTTTTTCCTAACCAGCGCGGACGGGGGAATGGCCGGGCGGGTGTCGTGGCCAGGGCAATCAAACTAGGGAACCACTCACTCAAGAAGCGCCAGTAAGAACCACAGATTCAGACTGATTAGACGGATTTGACTGATTTTTTAAGACCATTGAGGGAGAGGATCTCCCAACTCGCGAGACATTCGGAGCACCATGCCTGCTCAGGCAGAGATGAATCCGTGAATTCAATGCAATCCGTGGTTCTGCTGCCGAGTTGATCAAGCGTTTCTCCCTAACTTGACCGGGCGGGTGCCGTGGCGGGAGCGGAGTCTTGCCTGACCACGTGCGGGCGGCTAGAGATACGGGTGAAATGACCCGTTCCGTGACACCACCGCCCCTGCCCAGGCAGTTGAAATACGCCCATTTCGAGGCCCAGAAGGTCGGGCTGCACACGGCGCAGTTTGACCGTGACCGGCTGGAGGACGCGCGCAAGCAGGCGTTGGCGTGGATCGGGGACAACCCGGATGCGGAGGTGGTTTCGATTGATTCGTGTTTCGGGCACATGCTGGCGATTGTGACGGTGTGGTATCGCTAGGCGGCGGGCTCGGGGGTGGCTGGGGATGGATTGCTGAGGGGGTGGCGGTGTTTTTGCGTTTGAATTGGCCGATAGGTGGTGGAGTCTCGGCGCGGACATGGGATTTCCGCATGGCTTTCTGTTCGGCACGGCAACCGCGGACCATCAGGTCGAGGCGCATGATCCGGCGTGCGAGGATGTCTGGGATTTGTGGGAACGGATGCGGGGGCTGACGCGGCGGGGGAGGGCGACGGATTTCTGGCACCGCTACGAGGAGGACATCGCCCATGCGGCGGGGATGGGGCTGAAGGTGTTCCGGTTTTCGGTGGCTTGGGCGCGGGTCGAGCCGGAGTGCGGCCGCTTTGATCCGGAGGCGCTGGCGCACTACCGGCGGGTGGCGGACTGCATTCGGCGGCACGGTATGCGGGTGATGGTGACGCTGCATCATTTCGTCTGGCCGGTGTGGCTGGAGCGGGATCACGGCGGGATGATCGGCGGGGAGTTTCCGGCATTGTTCGAACGCTACGCGGCGCGGGTGGCGGAGGAAATGGGGGAGCGGGTGGACTGGTGGATCACGTTCAACGAGCCGAGCCAGCTGACATTCGGATACATCAAGCCGTGGTGGCAGAACCGTTATTACATGCCGCCGGGGCTGCCGCGCGGGTCGGCGGTGGATGCGGAGGCGGAGGCGGTGGGGAAGCTGGTGCCGAATTTGTTCCGGGCGCATGCGCGGGCGCGGGCGGTGATCCGGGCGAGGCGGCCGGAGGCGAAGGTGGGGGTGAATCCGCTGGTGACCGGGTTTCCGACGTGGCTGCAGATGCTGATGGACTGGGGTGCCTGCCACCGGGGGCTGGGTGAGGCGGTGTTCAAGTTCACGACGCGCAAGGCACTGGTGCCGGAGCGGGGGAGGGTGGATTTGGTGATTGGCGAGGTCACGGCGGAGGAGGCGCTGGGTTGCGAAACGAGTGCGGCGTATCGGCCGGGTGGGCCGGAGGGCGCGGGCGGAGGTGCGGTGGTGGCGGCTGCCGTGGGCCACGCGAAGTTGCTGGCGGTGGTGGAACGGGTGGTCGCGAGGCGGCGGGCCGGGGGGCGGGCCGGTGAGTCGGTGGAGAAGGTGGCGCCGGTTTCGATTCACGAGGTGTTTGAGGCGGGGGACAGCCTGCCGGACCATTTGTCGAGCGAGCGGGGGTTTCGGCGGGTGCTGCGGCGGGGGAAGTTGAGGGTGGCGTTGTTGCCGGGCGCGGGTGGGGTCGAGCGGGAGTTGGCGGGGGAGATCGCGAGGGAGGCCTTGGGTTCGGAGAAGCGGCTGGAATTGGTCGAGCTCGGGTCGGGCGAGCGGCTGCAGGTGCTGGAGACCAAGTCGAGCTGGCTGAACTGGGCGTGGCGGTTTTGGGGGACGACGAGTTTGATCGCGAACGCGAACTGGTGGTATTTGGGGATGGCAGGGAAGCTGGCGGAGGAGTTGTGCCCGCCCGAGGCGGTGGGGGCGCTGGATTTCGTCGGGTTGGATTACTATTGGGGGCTGCCGACGTGGCGGCTGCACGAGTTCCGCCGGCTCGAGGGGGCGGCGTGCGGGAAGTTCCTGAACGCGCCGGTTTGGCCGCGCGGGTTGTATCACGCGTTGCGGCGGCTCCACCGGTGGTTTCCGGAGCTGGAGTTGATGGTGGTGGAGAACGGGTCCGTGCCGGTGGCCGACGGGGTGGCGAAACGCGACTACCTGCGGGCGCATCTGGCGGAGGTGGAGAAGGCGCTGGCCGGCGGGGTGCCGGTGCGCGGGTTGCTGTGGTGGTCGATCACCACCAACCGCGAGTGGGGGCACGCGTGTGATCCGAACACCGACTTCGGGATCTACCAGGTGGATCTCGACGGAGACCCCGGGCTGCGGCGGCGACCGACCGCGGAGGTGGAGTTGATCCGGGAGGTCGCCGGGGGTGTCCCGGACGGGAGTGCGGGTGGTGTCACCACGCCGTGAGAGGCGCGCGGGTTTCAGGCTTTGCGCGGGCGGGGTTTGACGCGGAACAGCGAGAGGATGGTGACGAAGAAGACGGGGACGAGCAGCACGCCGAGCACGGTGGAGGTGATGGTGCCGCCGATGACGCCGGTGCCGATGGCGTTCTGGGAGCCGGAGCCGGCGCCCTTGCTGATGGCGAGGGGGAGCACGCCGAAGCCGAAGGCGAGGGAGGTCATGATGATCGGGCGGAGGCGCTGGCGGGCGGCTTCCGCGGCGGCTTCGAGCAGGGGTGCGCCGTTGTCGTAGTTGGCTTTGGCGAACTCGACGATGAGGATGGCGTTTTTGGCGGAGAGGCCGACGATGGTGAGCAGGCCGACCTGGAAGTAGACGTCGTTGGGGAGGCTGCGGAAGAGTGCGGCGAGGAGGGTGCCGAGCACGCCGAGCGGGACGATCATCATGACGGCGGCGGGGATGGACCAGCTTTCGTAGAGAGCGGCGAGGCAGAGGAAGACGATGAGGATGGAGATAGTGTAGAGCATGGGGGCTTGTGAGCCGGCGAGTCGTTCCTCGTAGGAGAGGCCGGCCCATTCGAGGCCGAAGCCTTTCGGGAGTGAGGCGGCGAGGGTGGTGAGGGTGTCCATGGCTTCACCGGAGCTGACGCCGGGGGCGGGTTCGCCGGCGATGGCGAAGGCGGGCACGCCGTTGAAGCGTTTGAGCTGGGGCGGTCCGCTGGTCCAGCTGGCGGTGGCGAAGCTGGAGAAGGGTACCATTTTCCCCTGGTTGTTGCGGACGTGCCAGCGGTTGAGGTCTTCGGGCTGCATGCGGAAGGGGGCGTCGGCCTGAATGTAGACTTTTTTGACGCGGCCCTGGTTGATGAAGTCGTTGACGTATGCGGAGCCCCATGCGGCGGAGAGGGTGGTGTTGATTTCGGCGATGGAGAGGCCGAGGGCGGAGGCTTTTTCCTGGTCGATTTTGACTTCGAACTGAGCGGTGTCGTCGAGTCCGTTGGGGCGGACGTTGGCGAGTTCGGGGTTTTGCATTGCCATGCCGAGGAGCTGGTTGCGAGCGTTGGTGAGTTCCTCGTGGGTGTGAGAGCCGTTGTCGACGAGGCGGACGTCGAAGCCGGTGGCGTTGCCGAGTTCCATGACGGCGGGCGGGGCGAAGGCGAAGGCGATGGCTTCGGGGAACTGTGAGAATTTGGCGAGGGCGCGGCCCTGGATGGCCTTGACGGACTGGTCGTCGCGGGTGCGTTCGTCCCATGGTTTGAGGTTGACGAAGCAGATGACCTGGTTTTGGCCGGCGCCGGCGAAGCTGAAGCCCATGACGCCGAAGAGTCCGTTGACGTTTTCGGCTTCGTCCTCGAGGAAGTGTTTTTCCATTTTTTCGAGGACTTCCTGTGATTGTTCGAAGGTGGATCCGGGCGGGAGCTGGGCCATGGCGAAGAGCATGCCCTGGTCTTCTTCGGGGAGGAATCCGGTGGGGATGGTTTTGAAGAGGCCGGCGACGCCGAGGATGATGGCGGCGTAGACGAGCAGGGCGAGGATGCGGTGGCGGACGAGTTTGCGGACGAAGCGGGAGTATTTGCCGGCGGTGGCGTCGAAGCCGCGGTTGAAGAATCCGAAGAAGCCTTTTTTGGCGTGGTGGTGGCCGGCTTCGACGGGTTTGAGGAGGGTGGCGCAGAGGGCGGGGGTGAGGACGATGGCGACGAGCACGGAGAGCGCCATGGCGGAGACGATGGTGATGGAGAACTGGCGGTAGATGACGCCGGTGGAGCCGCCGAAGAAGGCCATGGGGATGAAGACGGCGGAGAGGACGAGGCCGATGCCGACGAGGGCGCCGGTGATCTGGCCCATGGATTTTTCGGTGGCTTCCTTGGGCGGCAGGCCCTCGGTGCTCATGACGCGTTCGACGTTTTCGACGACGACGATGGCGTCATCGACGAGCAGGCCGATGGCGAGGACGACGCCGAAGAGGGTGAGGGTATTGATGGAGAATCCGGCGGCGGCCATGATGCCGAAGGTGCCGAGGAGGACGACGGGGATGGCGATGGTGGGGATGAGGGTGGCGCGGAAGTTCTGCAGGAAGAGGAACATCACGAGGAAGACGAGGACGACGGCTTCGATGAGGGTTTTGACGACTTCCTCGACGGAAAGGCGGATGAAGGGGGTGGTGTCGACGGGGTAGACGACTTCGAGGCCCTCGGGGAAGAAGGGTTCCATTTCGCTCATGAGGGCGCGGATTCCCTCGACGGTTTCGAGGGCGTTGGATCCGGTGGCGGGCTTGATGGCGATGCCGGCGGCGTCCGTGCCGTTGTAGCGTGCGGTGGTGGAGTAGCTTTCGCTGCCGATTTCGACGCGGGCGACGTCGCGGAGGCGGATTTGTGCGCCGTCGGGTTTGACGCGGAGGAGGATGTTTTCGAATTGTTCCGGGGTCTGGAGGCGGGTTTGGGCGGTGATGGTGGCGTTGAGGAGCTGGCCTTCGACGGCGGGGGCGGCGCCGAGCGAGCCGGCGGAGACCTGGGCGTTCTGGGTCTGGATGGCGGCGATGATGTCGGACGGGACGAGGCTGTAGTTGTTGAGGCTGTCCGGGTTGAGCCAGATACGCATGGCGTATTGGGGGGAGAAGACCTGGACTTCGCCGACGCCGGGGACGCGGCTGATGGGTTCCTTGATTTTACTAGCGACGTAGTCGCCGATGTCGCCGCGGGAGAGGCTGCCGTCGGACGAGCGGAAGCCGAGGATGACGAGGAAGTTGTCGACGGATTTGCTGACCGAGATGCCTTGTGCCTGGACTTCCTGCGGGAGCAGCGGGGTGGCGAGGGCGAGTTTGTTCTGGGTCTGGACCTGGGCGATGTCGGGGTCCGCCTCCTTGTTGAAGGTGAGGATGATTTCGAAGGCTCCGGTGGAGTCGCTGGTGGACTCGATGTAGCGGAGGAAGTCGAGACCGGTCATGTTTTGTTCGATGACCTGGGTGACGGTGTCCTCGACGGTTTTGGCGGATGCGCCGGGGTAGATGCCGGAGATGGTGACCGACGGGGGTGCGATGTTCGGGTATTGTGCGATGGGCAGGGTGCGGATGGCGAGGATGCCGGCCACCATGATGATGATGGCGATGACCCAGGCGAAGACCGGGCGGTTGATGAAGAATCTGGCCATGGGGAATGGGCGGGTGAAGGGAAAGGGTGGGTGCGGAGAAGCGGGCGCGGGTCAGTGAGCGGCGGGGGCGGGGAAGGGTTGGTCTTCCGGGAAGGGGATGACCGGGGAGCCGGGGCGGATTTTCTGGATGTTGTCGATGATGACCTTGTCGCCGGCCTTGAGGCCGTGCTTGACGAGCCAGCTGTCGCCGACGGCGCGTTCGGTTTCGAAGAAGCGCATTTCGACGGTGTTGTCGCTGCTGATGACGTAGGTGGTGGCGCTGCCGCTGGAGCTGCGGCTGACGAGGGATTGGGGGATGAGGACGGCGCCGGTGCGGGTGCCTTCGCTGATGCGGGCGCGGACGAACATGCCGGGGTAGAGGTGCATGTCCGGGTTGGGGACGGTGCCGCGGAGGGTGACGGTGCCGGTGGATTCGTCGACGGTGATGTCCGAGAATGCGAGGGATCCCGGGTGGGGCTGGACGACGTCGTCGTTGGTGACGATTTCGAGTTTGAGGCTGCCGTCCTGGGTTTGCACGAGGCGGCCGGATTCGAGTTCCTTTTTGATGCGGAGGACGTCGTCGGCGGATTGGGAGAGGTCGACGTAGAGGGGGTCGATCTGGCGGACGGTGGCGAGCAGGGTGGCTTCGGCGGCGCGGACGAAGGCGCCTTCGGTGATTTCGGATTTGCCGATGAGTCCGCTGATGGGGGCGGTGACGGAGGTGTAGCCGAGGTCGATTTCGGCGCTGCGGACGGCGGCTTTGGCGGCTTCGATTTCGGCCTTGCTGGTGAGTTTTGCGGAGAGGGCGTCGATGCGGCTTTGTTCGGAGACGGATTTGGATTCGGCGAGTTTTTCGTAGCGAGCGGCTTGAGCTTCCGCGGAGAGGTAGCGGGCTTCGGCCTGGGCGAGGGATGCCTTGACGCTGGCGAGGCGGGCTTCGAAGGGGGCGGGGTCGATTTGATAGAGGAGGTCGCCTTCCTTGACGGTGCTGCCTTCGGTGAAGTTGCGTTTGATGACGATGCCGTCGACGCGGGCGCGGACTTCGGAGACGCGGAATGCGGAGGTGCGTCCGGGGAGTTCGCGGGTGATGGTGACGTCCTGCGGTTTGAGTTCGGTGAAGTGGACGGGCATGGCCGGCATTTGGGGTGCGGCGGCGGCTTGTTCATTTTCTCCGCAGCTGGTCAGGAGGGTGCCGGCGGCGAGAGTGAGGGCGAGTGTCCGGATGAGCGGGAAATGGAGTGACATGGGTGCTGATGTGAGTCGGGGAGGGAAGGTGGCAGAAAGCCCGGACAATCAGAAAGACTTTTAAGTTGTCACGGTGATAACCTGAGTGCATCAGTTGCGGGGTGGAGCTCCGGCATTTGAGATACTTTGTTGCGGTGGCGCGGTGTCAGAGTTTCCGGCGTGCGGCGGAGGAGTTGCACGTGTCCCAGCCGGCGTTGAGCAAGCAGATTCGGGATTTGGAGGAGTCGGTGGGAGCGCGGTTGCTCGAGCGGAGCCGGCGGGGGACGAAGGTGACGGAGGCGGGTGAGGTTTTTCACCGGGAGGCGAAGGCGATATTGCGGCACGTGGAGCGTGCGGCGGGGTTGGCGCGAGACACGGCGAACGAGCATCACGGGCGCTTTGAGATCATGGGGATCGGGGCGGTTTACAAGCAGTTGCAGACGCGGGTGCTGACGCGGTTTCACCGGGAGCATCCGAAGGTGGACATCCGGATCCGGGAGGTCGGGTTTCAGGATGTTCTGGCGGACTTGCGGCGGGAGAAGATTCATTTCGGCTACACGGTCAACATTGACGAGCAGGCGGTGGGGGATGAGGTGCGGCACGCGATGTTGTGGTTGGCGCGGGTTTGCATCGCGGTGGGGAAGGAGCATCCGCTGGCGGGGAGGAAGTCGGTTTCGCTGCGTGAGATCGAGGGCGAGCGGTTTTTGTGCATTGGGCAGGAGGGCAGCAACGGGCTGCACCGGCGGAAGACCGAGGAGGTGCTGGGGCACTACGGGGTGAAGCCGGAGCTGATTCAGGAGATCGGCGGGGAGGAGTCGTTGTATTCGATGATCGGGGCGAACTACGGGGTGGCGCTGACGTTTCCCGGGGTGACGGACGACCAGGTGGTGACGCTGCCGATGAAGGAGCGCGGCGAGCATCTGGAGATGAGGTTCAGCGCGGTGTGGAGGAAGAATTCGCGGAGTTTGTTGTGCCGGTCGTTTGTGGAGATGCTGCGGGAGGAGAAGGAATTGGTGGCCGGGCAGGGCATGCCCGAGGCTGAGTGAGGCCGGGCGGTTGGGCCGGTTGGGCCGGTTGGGCCGGTTGGCAAAAGTCCTTGCCGAAACGGAGTGAGGTTCGGATGGAGAGCGGATGGGAATTCGGATGGAAATTCGGATGGAAATTCGGATGGAAATCGGGCTTCGCAGGGAAGTATGGATTCGGCCCTTCCTTTTGGGTGACGGTCTATGGGGTGGTGCGGGCGAGTTTTTTGGCGAGTTGTTGTTTGAGTTTGGCGACGATGTCCGGGTGTTGGCTGGCGATGTTCGCGGTTTCTCCGGGAGTGGTGGAGTGGTCGTAGAGTTCGACGGCACCGTTGTTGTGGAGGGTGAGGCGGTGGGTGGCGGTGCGGATGGTTCTGGCGCCGCCGTTGTAGGCGATGGCGGTGTGTCCCGGGGTGGCGGGGTTGGCGAGCTGTGGGGTGAGCGAGGTGCCGCTGGAGAATTCCGGTTCCGGCAGGTCGGTGAGTTCGCAGAGGGTGGGGAAGATGTCGGTGGATTCGACGACGGCGTCGGATTTCGCGCCGGGTTGGTTCATGCCGTGGGCGGAGATGATGAGGGGTGAGCGGAGGGATTCCTCGAAGAGCGAATGCTTGCCCCAGATGTTGTGCTCGCCGAGGTGCCAACCGTGGTCGCCCCAGAGGACGATGATGGTGTCCCGGGCTTTGCCGGATTTCTCGAGGGCGGCGAGGATTTGGCCGACGTGGTGGTCGGCGTAGGTGACGCAGGCGGCGTAGTGGCGGCGGACCTGGTCGGCGTAGTCGGCATCGGTGCGCGGGTCCATGCCGTGGTGGTTGTATTGGCCGAAGAACTCGCCGGATTTGTGCCAGGTGGAGGGAGCGGCGGGTTTTTCCGGGTGGGGGACGGGCGGGAGTTTGACGTCCTTGTAGGGAGCCATGTAGGCGGCGGGGGCGCCGAAGGGGAGGTGGGGTTTGATGAGGCCGATGGCGAGGAAGAAGGGTTTGTCGGCGGCGGCGAGTTGGGTGAGCTGGGCGATGCCCTCGCGGGCGATGAGGCCGTCCGGATAGATGGTGTCCGGGCCTTCGGCGCTTTCGAAGGCCGGGGTGGCGCCATGGACGCGGGTTTGGCCGTTGGAGAGGCCGTGCATGGCGCCGCGCGGGTGTTGCCACTCGCCGCAGGGCATGAGGTGGCGGTCCCATGCGCGGGGGACTTCGATTTTCGAGTCATCGTTCCAATCGGATCCGCCGCGTCCGCCGGGGTGGTGGGAGACTTTGCCGACGGAGACGGTGGTGTAGCCGTTTTTGCGGAACCACTCGGGCATGGATGGGGTGACGGATTCGGGATGTTTCGCGAGTTTTTGCGCGCGTTGGAAGAGCGCCTGGTTGCCGGCGGGGCCGTAGCTGCCGGTGAGCATGGTGTAGCGGGACGGGCCGCAGCTGGGGGCGTTGACGTAGTGGTGGTGGAAGGCGCGGCCGGTGGCGGCGAGGCGGTCGATGTTCGGGGACTGGATGTAGTCGGCGCCGAAGGATTTGAGTTCCGGGCGGAGGTCGTCGATGCAGAGCAGCAGGATGTTTTTTTGCGGTGCTGCGTGGGAGGCGGTGGCGGTGAGTGCCAGGCCGATGAAAAGAGCGATGAGGCGGATTTTTTTCATGGGTGGTTCGCGGGGTGTTTCGGGATGGTGTCGGGTTTCCGGCTTGAGGGGGTAGGTTGCGCCGCGCCGAGGCTAGCCGGAACGAGGACGATTCCGGCGATGATGGATGGGGTTTTCGTGTCGATGCCCAACCATCCTGAACGTGGCTGCGGGCGGACTTCTGTCTCCATTTCTCAGGAGAGCAGCTGGGTCGGGGTGAGGCTAACCCTCGTCGCCGGCTTCGATCCGGTCGAGGCAGTCCGCGAAACTCAGGATGCACGGGGAAACGAGCCGATAGAATATCTGTTGGCCGCGGCGTTCGTCGGCGATCAATTTGGCGTGGCGCAGCACGGTGAGGTGACGTGATGCGGTGGATGGTTCGAGACCGGCGGCTTGGGCGAGTTCGCAGGCGCATACCGGGCCGTCCCTGAGGGCATGCACCATGGCCGTGCGGCCCGGATGACCGAGTGCCTTGAAGACCTCGGCCTGGTGGTGGATCAATGGCTCCGACGTGGGTTGGCGATGGCTCACGGCGGAATAATTGCGCATTTCGCGAAAACTGCAATTGTCAGTCGGGAGGGATGGGGGATTTGCTTGTGCTGTCGGGATGGGGGGATGGGGCGAGGGAGGGCGGCGGACATGCTCCGCTGCTGCGTGGGGTGGGTGGGGAGCCAGGGTGAGCAAGTTAGGGAGAACCGCTTGATCAGTCCGGCAGTGGAACCACTGATGGCACTGAAATCACTGATTTTTCTCGGCCTGATAAGGCATGGTGCTCCGAAGGACTCGCGAGTGGGGAGCGCTTCATCCTCAAACGTGTGAAATAGTCAGTGTAATCCGACTCATCAGTCTGAATCAGTGGTTCTTATTGGCGTTTCTTGAGTGAGTTGTTCCCTGATTTGATCGCCCTGGGTGGGGAGCTGGCGATTGACAGGGGCGGGGGATTTGGGTTTGTTTCAGGGGCTCAAAGCGGCCGGCGAATGCGGGTTTTGTGAATGAGAGTGCCGGTGGTTCCGACCCAAGCCGCGGGCATCTGCCGGTCGATTTCGGATGGCTGGTGGCCGAGGGATCTCGGGGATGAATGAACGTCCGCTGGGCGACCAAAAAAACCATGAAAGAAGAAACCGATTATCGGCCGATGTGGTCCGAGCTGGGCCTGGATTTGGAGAAGCATGACGCGTTGCTGGGAGTGCTCGGGAAGTCCTACGGGGATGTGTTCCTGTCGCAGAAAGACCGGCCGGAGGGGATGGGCTATCTGGATTTCGTGATGAGCGAGGTGCACGGGCTGCGGGTGAAGGAGGTGATGGACGCGAGGAAAGACGGCAAGGTGGTGGTCGGTGCGTTTTGCGTGTTTGTGCCGGAGGAACTGGTGTTGGCGGCGGGCGGTGTTCTGGTCGGGCTGTGCACGGGGGCTGATTTCGGGACGGAGAAGGCGGAGCGTTATCTGCCGCGGAACACGTGTGCGCTGATCAAGTCGTTCTTCGGGTTCACGCTGGAGAAGGTGTGTCCGTATATTCCGACGTGCGACCTGATCGTCGGTGAGAACACGTGCGACGGGAAGAAGAAGGCGTATGAGACCTACAAGGATCTGATTCCCGGTGAATTCCTGGCGATGGACATGCCGAATACCAAGAGCGCGGAGGGGCGCGAGGTGCTTCGGAAGGCGTATGTCGATTTTGCGAAGCAGCTGGAGGAAATGTCCGGCAGAAAGATCACGGTGGAGGCGCTCAAGGCGGGGATCGCGACGGCGAATGCGAAACGCGAGGCACTGCACCGGCTGGCGAAGCTGCGGCACGCGGATCCGGCACCGATCAGCGGGCTGGACGCGCTGTTGATCAACCAGGTGTCGTTTTACGATGATCCGGTGCGTTTCACCGGGAGTGTGAACAAGATCTGTGACGAGCTGGAGGAACGGATCGCGGCGGGCGAGGGGGTGCTGCCGAAGGGGGCGCCGAGGTTGATATTTTCCGGCTGCCCGATGGCGGTGCCGAACTGGAAACTGTCGGCGATCATCGAGTCGAGCGGGGCGGTGCTGGTGGGCGAGGAGTCGTGCATCGGTGAGCGCGGGTCGCAGAACCTGGTGAGCGACGAGGGGGAAACGGTGGAGGAGTTGATCGATCAGCTGGTGGACCGGTATTTCGCGATCGACTGCGCGATTTTCACCCCGAATCCGGGGCGCTGCGAGCATGCGCGGCAGATCGCGACGGACGCCGGGGCGGACGGGGTGGTGCATTATTCGCTGCAGTTCTGCACGCCGTATCAGATGGAGGCGCCGGTGCTGGAGAGGAAGCTGGAGGAGGGTGGTCTGCCGGTGCTGCGGCTGGACACCGACTACAGCCAGGAGGATGTGGAGCAGTTGCGGACGCGGGTGGAGGCGTTTGTGGAACAGGTGCGCCGGTAGTCCGAGGAGGGGATTTTCATGCGAATCATCGGTCTTGATATCGGGTCCCGCACGGTGAAGCGGGTGATTGTGGAGGACGGCCGAATGGTCGGCCACCGGGTGCTGCCGGGGACCCATGATCCGCTGTCGGTCTGCGAGGAAATGCTGGCCGGTCAGGAGTATGACCGGGTGGTGGCCACCGGCTACGGCAGGCGGCTTTTTGCCGAGCACCGTGAGGCCGGGATGATCACGGAAATCCGTGCGGCGGCGCTGGGGGTGCGGCATGTGCACCCGACGGCCCGGTGCATTCTGGACATCGGCGGACAGGATACGAAGGTGATTTCGATCCGGCCGGACGGGCAGGTGGGGAAGTTTGAGATGAACGACCGGTGTGCGGCGGGGACGGGGCGGTTTCTGGAGGTGATGGCGACGGCGTTGTCGTATTCGATGGCGGAGTTTGTGCGTGCGGGTGATGAGGCGGAGGAGGCGCAGGCGATCAATGCGATGTGCACGGTGTTTGCCGAGTCCGAGGTGATATCCGCGACCGCGCGGGGGGTGGACCGGGCGTCGATGGCGCGCGGGCTGCATGAGGCGGTGAGCCGGCGTGCGTTGGCGATGCTGCGGCGGGTGGAGCTGCACGACGATGTGGTGTTCTGCGGCGGCGGGGCCTTGAACGGATGCCTGCAGCGGTTTGTTGCCGAGGGGCTGGGGCGGGATGTGCACGTGCCGGACGAGCCGCAGATTCTGGCGGCGCTGGGTGCGGCCTTGTCGGCGCTGCCGGAGCCGGGCTGAGCCTGGGAGCTGGGCTGAATGGTCAGTCGGGACGGGTGCGTTTGGTTTTCCCGCTGGCTTGATGGATGATGAGACCGGCGGCGATGATGGTGATGATGACCGGGATGCTGGCGGGCCGGAAGTCGAGCGAGTAGCTGACGCAGGAGTGGATGAGGTA
Source organism: Verrucomicrobiota bacterium JB025 (assembly GCA_030673875.1). Taxonomy (GTDB): domain Bacteria; phylum Verrucomicrobiota; class Verrucomicrobiia; order Verrucomicrobiales; family Akkermansiaceae; genus Luteolibacter. The sequence goes on from JAUTCT010000047.1 coordinate 18,899, forward strand.
GGCGCAGACGGCCATGAAGACGAGGGTGGGGACGGGGAATGCGGTGACCCGATAGGGGCGCGGGGTGTGGGGGTGTTTTTTGCGCAGCACGAAGACGGCGGCGCTGGTGGCGAAGTAGAAGGTGTAAACGACGGCGGCGGTGTAGACGAGGGTGTCGATGAGCGAACCGAGGAGGAGAATGAGGGCGATGGCGAGGAGTCCCTGCACGAGCAGGGCGCGGACGGGGGTGCCGGTGGCGGGGTTCCAGCGGCCGAGGGCATTCATGACGGGGAAGGTCTCGCCCATGGCGAAGGAGATGCGTGCGCCGGTGAAGACGAGGCCGTTGATGGCGCCGAGGGCGGAGAGGCAGACGAGTGCGGCGATGACGCGGCCGCCGCCCTGGTGGAGCAGGGGTTCGACGCTGTCGACGGCGGGGGTGGTGGATTGTTTGAGGCCTTCGAAGCCGAGGCGGTGGAGGAAGGCGGCATTGACGGCGAGGTAGAGGATGGTGACGGCGAGGGTGCCGATGACGAGTGCGCGGAGGATGTTGCGGTCCGGGTTTTTGACCTCTGCGGCGACGTATGCCATTTCGTTCCAGCCGCCGTAGGTGAAGAGGACGAAGACGAGGGCGAGGCTCCAGGGGATGGCGGTGCCTGTGGCGGAGGGGGTGGTGGCCGGGCCGGGGCCGAGGAAGGCGATGAGGATGATGGCGGCGAGGCCGAGCAGCTTGAGGGTGGTGAGGAGGTTCTGGGTGAATTTGCCCTCGCGCACGCCGAGCATGTTGATGGCGGTGAGGACGGCGACGGCAGCGGCGGCCAGCAGGCGGCCGGACCAGCCGGATTCCGCCTCGGGCGGCAGTCCTAACAGCGGGAGCCCGTAGGTGACGAAGGCGAAGGCCATGACGGCGATGTCTCCGGGGCGGATGATGGTGAGCTGGGCCCAGCCGAAGAGGAAACCGGCGCGGTCGCCGTAGGCTTTTGACAGGTAGACGAGGTCGCCGCCGTGGCGCGGCCAGGCGGATGCGAGTTCGGCGTAGCCGAGGGCGCCGCAGAGCGAGATGAGGCCGCCGAGGGTCCAGAGCAGGAGCACGCCGGTGCCGGAATGGGCGCCTTGGGCGACCTCCGGCGCCATGCGGTAGATGCCGACGCCGATGATGATTCCGACGATGATGTTGGTGGAATCGAAGAGGCTGAGGGCTTTGGCGGGCCGGGCGGTGGGGTGGGGTGGCACTGGGCGGGTCATGTGAGGGGTTGTCCGGGCTTGGCGTGCGTGCGTGCGTGCGTATTGGGGAACCAATCACGTGGGAATTGGGAAATGGTACCACAGATTTAGACTGATTAGACGGATTTCACTGATTTTTGAAGACCTTTGAGGGTGAAGGGGGCCCAACTCGCGAGACTTTCGGAGCACCATGCCTTCGCAGGCAGAGAACCATCAGTGCAGTCAGTGGTTCTGCTGCCGAGTTGAGCGTGCGTTGCTCCCTCACTTGAGGGCACATCCGGCAACCCAACACCCGCCGCGGCAGAGTTTGGTGCTGTTGATTGGAGCGACTTCGGCGAGGAAAGGTAAGTGCCGCCGTTGCGGGCGCAGCGCCTTCAAACCCAATGCTTCGTTGCTGCTCGGTCGTGAATGGCTATTCACTTCCTCGTCGCGCCTTGCCTTGAATTTGAGTGCTTGCGTCGCCGGACGCCGGGTTGCCGGATGTGCCCTTGATCGCCCTGTTTCAGTGGGCGTGCTTCCGTTCTTGGAAAAACGCCACTCAGTGGCAGAGTGGTTGCATGATGCCATTTTTCATTGTCGTGAGTGCGCTGCTGCTTGCGGTTGTCGTTTACGATTTGCTGCAGAAGAAGCACGCCATTTTACGGAATTTCCCGTTGTTGGGGCATTTGCGGTATCTGTTGGAAGCGATTGGGCCGGAGTTGCGGCAGTATATCGTGACGGACAATGACACCGAGCGGCCGTTTTCGCGCGACCAGAGGCGGTGGGTGTATGCGTCGTCGAAGAAGGAGAACAATTATTTCGGCTTCGGGACGGACAATGATCTGGAGGCGAGTTCGAATTACATCATCATCAAGCACAGTGCGTTTCCCTGTGCGCATCCGCTGCCCGGGGAGGAGGGGTATGATCCCGAGTATGCGATTCCATGCCGCAAGGTGGTGGGTGGGCACCGCCAGCGCAGGCAGGCGTTTCGTCCGGCCTCGGTGGTGAATGTTTCGGGGATGAGTTTTGGTTCGCTGGGGAGTGCGGCGATCGAGGCGATCAACCGGGGATGCGGGATCGCGGGGTGCCTGCACAATACCGGAGAGGGCGGGGTTTCACGGCACCATTTGCACGGTGGTGAGTTGATTCTGCAGCTGGGCACCGCCTACTTCGGCAGTCGCGATGAGAAGGGCGGGTTTTCGCTGGCGATGCTGAAGGAGACGCTCGAGCGCACGCCGACGGTGCGGGCGATCGAGATCAAACTCAGCCAGGGAGCCAAGCCCGGTTTGGGCGGGTTGCTGCCGAAGGAAAAGATCACCGCGGAGATTGCGCTGGCGCGGGGAATCCCGGGCGACCGTGACTGTGTGAGTCCGGCGGGGCACACGGCATTCCGGGATCCGGACAGCCTGCTCGACTTCATTGAGACGGTGGCCGATGCGACGGGGCTTCCGGTCGGGATCAAGTCGGCGGTTGGCGACATGAGGTTTTGGGAAAACCTGGCGCGGTTGATTGTCGAAACCGGTCGGGCTCCGGATTTCATCAACATCGATGGCGGCGAGGGGGGGACGGGGGCCGCGCCGCTGGTGCACGCGGATCACGTGGCGCTGCCATTCAAGATCGGGTTTCACCGGGTGAGGAGTGTTTTTGAGGAAGCGGGGGTGGCCGACTGGATCGTGTGGGGCGGGGCGGGCAAGCTGGGGTTTCCCGAGCAGGCGGTGGTGGCGATGGCGCTGGGTTGCGATCTGGTCCACGTCGGGCGTGAGGCCTTGCTTTCGATCGGCTGCATTCAGGCGCAGCGCTGCCACACGGGGCATTGTCCGGCGGGGGTGGCGACGCATCACAAGTGGCTGATGCGCGGGCTGGATCCGATGTCAAAATCGGCGCGACTGGCGAACTACATCGTCACGCTGCGCAAGGAGTTGCTGGCGGTGGCGAGCAGCACCGGCCACCGGCATCCGGCGGAGATCACGATGGATCAGATCGAGATTCTCGACGCCGGTTTCCGCTCCAGGACACTTGCCGAGCAGTTGTCGGTGCGGGAGCGGGGGTGACGGGGTGGGTCAGTCCAGGCGGATGACCGTGGCGATCGGGTCTGGCAGGGTGGCGGGCAGGGCGATGGTGGTTTCTGCCCCGTTGGCGCGGATTTCCAGGTTGGTTCCACCGGCGAGCAGGGTGGCCTTGGTTGCCTTGAGCGGGACGGTGATGTTGCCGTTATCCGGGCGGCTGAAGACGTGGAGGTAGTGGGTGTCGCCCTTGGTGGTGATGCGGCCGTCGAAGCCGGCTTTGGAGACGGGTGATGCGGTGGTGCCGCGGATGGCTTCGGCGTTGACGGTCATCCACTTGCCGACTTCGGTCATGCGGTCAATGGATTCCTGCGGGACATCGCCGTTGGCCATGGGGCCGATGTTGAGCAGGTAGTTGCCGCCCTTGCTGGAGATGTCGATGAGGTTGCGGATGATGAGCTGGGTGCTTTTCCACTTGTGGTCGTGCTGGTTGTATCCCCAGCCGGTGTTCATGGTCATGCAGGTTTCCCAGTCGACGCCGGGGATGCCGGTGGCGGGGATGTGGTTTTCCGGGGTGATGAAGTCGCCGTATTTCGGGTCGAGGGTGCTGGAGATGTTGTGGGTTCCCATGCCCTTGAAGCCGGCTTCCGGGATGCGGAACAGGCGGTTGTTCATGATGACGCCGGGTTGTTTGGCGCGGACCTTGTCGATGAGTTCCATGGAGCGCCAGGCTTCGTCTCCCTGGAAGCCGACGGAGCTGTAGTCCCACCAGACGACGTCGACGGTGCCGTAGTTTGACATGAGTTCATCGACCTGGGCGTGGAGGAAGTCGATGTAGCGCGAGTGGTCCCTGGGTGCGGGTGAGAGGTTTTTGGCGTTTTTCGGGTAGGGGAGTTTTTTGGCTGCGGTGAAGTCGTATTGCGGGTGGTGCCAGTCGATGAGCGAGTGGTAGAATCCGACCTTGAGGCCTTCGGCGCGGAGGGCGTCGGTGATTTCGCGGACGAGGTCGCGGTTGAGGATGTCACCGGCGTCGTAGTTGGTGACCTTGGAGTCGTGGAGGGCGAATCCGTCGTGGTGTTTGGTGGTGAAGACGACGTATTGGCAACCGGCTTGTTTGGCGAGTTTCGCCCATTCGGCGGCGAATCCTGGTTTTGGTTGGAATTTCGGGATTGCTTGTGAGGCGTATTGGTAGGTGTCCGCGCCGACGCGGGTCTGGATCCATTCCATGCCTCCGCGTTCGGAGACTTTCTTGCCGTTCCAGCTGCCGGCGAGGCCGGAGTAGAGCCCCCAGTGGACGAACATGCCGAAGCGGGCCTCGCGCCACCAGCCCATGCGGGCGTCGCGGTCGGCTGTGGATTCGGGGGCGGCCTGGAGCGGCGCCAGGGAGACTAGCGCGGTGGTGAGGATGGCGAGGAGTTTCATGGAGCTTGGACGGGTCGTCGGATGAGTGGGCTGATTACGGGCGGGTGCGGCCGGAGCTTTCAGCCTTGATCAGGGCGTTGGCGAGGCGTTCGGTGACTTCGGGGTTGGCTTTGGCGAGGTTGTCGGTTTCTCCGGGGTCTTTGGTGAGGTCGTAGAGTTCGTAGGAGGTTTTGCCGTTCTTTTTGCGGACGATGAGTTTCCATGTTCCGGAGCAGACGGCGATGGATTCGGCTTTGCCGTCGCCCTGGATGAAGACTTCGTCGAAGGGGTTTTCGGGGTCTTTGTTTTCCAGCAGGACGGGGAGCAGGTTGATCGAGTCTTCGGCGGCGTCGTGCGGGAGCGGGGCGTCGATGGCGGCGGCGAAGGTGGCGAAGAGGTCGGTGAGGTCGCAGGTGTATGCGGAGTTCGAGCCGGGGTTGATTTTGCCGGGCCAGCGGGCGATGAATGGGATGCGGTGGCCGCCTTCGTAGGGGTGGCCCTTGCCGTCCTGATAGATCCCGTTGGTGAGGTGGCCCATTTTGCGGGCGTCGGTTTTGGCGGATTTGAATTTCTTGCGGATGTCGCCGGAGTCGTCGGCGAGGTTGAGTTTGACGTTGGCGGTGCCTCTGAAGTCCTTGGGGGATCCGCCGTTGTCGGAGGTGAAGATGACGAGGGTGTTGTCGGCGAGGTTGAGTTCGTCGAGGGTGTTGAGGATGGTTCCGACGTGGTGGTCGAGTTCCTGGACGTGGTCGCCGAGCAGGCCGGCCTTGCTGGTGCCGCGGAATCTGGCGGCGGGAGTGGTGTGGGTGTGGGGGATGCAGGAGGCGAGGTAGAGGAAGAACGGTTGGTCGGCGTTGCGGCGGATGAAGGCGACGGCTTTTTCGGTGAGCACGGTGTCGACCTGGTCGTCGACGCGGGGTTGGGCGAGTCCTTCGGGGAAGTCCTTGTCATCGACGATCTTGTAGTCGACGCCGGGTTCGCGGCCGACGATGTCGTGGTTTTCGATGAACGCGCGGGTGTTGTCGTTGTGGTTGGACGGGACGGTGAAGTTGTAGGTGAAGCCGACTTCGTTCGGGCCGGTGATGGGGAGTTTGTTCCAGTCCTTGCTGTATCCGAGGTGCCATTTGCCGATGGCGGCGGTGGCGTAGCCGTGTTTTTTGAGGAACGAGGCGATGGTTTCGCGTTCGGGGCTGAGGCGGTATCCGTTGCCTTTTTTGTGGAGGCGCCAGCTGGAGTAGCCGTTGAGCAGTGAGTAGCGGGACGGCGAGCAGAGGGAGGCGGCGGCGTGGGCGTCGGTGAGGCGGATGCCCTGGCTGGCGAGGTTGTCGATGTTCGGGGTGTTGATGAGTTCGGCGCCGTAGCAGGAGGTGTCGCCGTAGCCGAGGTCATCGGCGAGGATCAGGACGATGTTGGGTTTGGCGGGGTCGCGGGATTCGGCGGAGAATCCGGGGAGTGAGGTGAAGATTCCGAGGGCCAGGATGAGGAGGGTGTTTTTGGAATGCATGGTGTGAGGGTTTCCTTGTGGACTGGATTGTGCAATGGAGAAAGTGGTTACTCTGGTCGCGTGGTGGATGGCGGCGTGGTGAAGGATACGGGTGTGTGGGGAGAACCTTTCCGACGAGGAATACGTGGAATTAAACCGCCAAGGCGTTGGGCGGGGGAGGGAAGATGGGGCTCACACGAAGGCACGAAGGGTGATTGAGGGAAGGGAGCTTCGCGCGGATCTCAAGCGGGGGAAGATTTGGGGCCGTTGCGTGGCGGGTGAAGACGGATGGGCTTTGGGCGGGAGTGGGACGCCCCCGGAACCACTGGAGCGGGACGCCAGTAGTGTTCGGCATTTGAACTGCTTCTGTTTGCTCGGCGCTTTGTGACAAAAGCGTCACTTGTACTTTATGGCTAGTACTGGCACAAATACCGCCGGTGCCACGCAAGTCCAGAACCGCGATAACGGATACCTCCG
>JAUTCT010000048.1 GCA_030673875.1 Verrucomicrobiota bacterium JB025
GCTTTGCAGGCTCACCGGGCGAAGCCCCTCGGCAGTCTTGGCAGCTTCGAACGCATCCACCGCGTCTTGAACCGTCACACTCGTTTTCGTCGCCTTCCACCGCTCCGCGTAGTCTTGGAGAACGGACAGCAAGGCGGGCGGCTCGGCATCCGGCACACTGGCCACGAAGCCCCGCCAGAACGTCACGGCGGCCCGTTCCTCTTCGGCGATCGAGCCGAAAGCCTTCCCCACGTCGCCAAGTTCCTTGCGCCGGTCCTTCGCCCATGCCTTCGCCTCAGTCTCATTCGTGAAGAACTTGGCCTTTCGCTTCCCGTTCGGGCCGGGCCAACGGACCACGAAACCGCCCGGATAGTCTTGGTGCTTGGTAGGTCGAACCGTGACTTTTTCCGCCGTGCGCATGGCTTGTAATAGCCTGCACGGAAGCGCAATTACAAGACTAAAACCGTAAGAAAGAGTAAGGTTCAGAAAGTTTTCTTGAAACTACGGGAAACAGCGCACGCTTCCTAAACCTTAGATAGAGGTTCGATTCCTCTCCGGGGTACTTTCCCCCTCGGCACCTCGACCACCTCGACCTCGGCCCTCACCTCCCGCGCCCACCACGCCGCCCCAAGCAACTCCGCCCGGCCCCGCCACTCCGGATGCCGCTTATCCCGCAACCCCTCCAACCGGCCCTCCTGCGCCGCTCGTTCATCGACCGCTCGTTCATCGGCCTCTCGTTCATCATCGGCCTCTCGTTCATCATCGGCCGCCCGTTCATCGTCGGCCCACCCTCGGACACCCGTTCATCGGCCACCCGGTCCCGCAAGCTCAGCGCCCATGTCGGGCACCGGCAGCGAACGGCTCCGCTTCCCACACACGGAAAAGCGGAGCCGCTACATACCAATCAACATCACGAATCGCCCACAAAACCAATCAAATCCATCCGCACCGCGCTTCCACAGCAACCTCGGCACGCCGAAAATTCATCCCCCCGCAGGGAGTCAGGAGCCCGCCGCGACGGCGGCCGCCCTCTTCAAGGTCTCAAAGACCTGATCCTTCAGGGACGCCCGCTCAAACTTCAGCTTTTCAATCTCCTGGTCGGAAACCGGCGTCTGCTTCTCCTCAAGGTTGCGGATCTGGTCGTCAACATAATCGTGCCTGGCGACGAGCGCGTCGAATTCCTTGCTTTCCGTCCGCAACCTGTCGTGCAGCGCGCGGTATTCGGGGAATTCTCGGAAAATATCGTGGTGTTCAGCTAACATGATTCGTGGGGTTTTTATGTGAGTAAGATAGGATAGCCTTTTATCAGACGCCGTCGTTGAAGGCTACATGAAAAGCACAAAATCCGCATTTCTTACCCTTCCGGAACCCCGACGGCATCCTCCGGCGCAGTCCAGATCCGGTATCGAACCTCCACACCCTCAGGCACATAAACCACCACCGGAAGCCTGCTGTTGTAGCGGATCAAATACGGCTCGCCGCCCAGCGGAACAAACTCCCTCACCGTCTTCCCGCCCGGCCTCGGTGCCATCAGCGTGCCCGCCATCGGCCCCAATTCATCGAGCACATAACGCGTGAACCCCCAGCCCTCGATGTTCACCGCCTTCATCCTGCCGCCGAAAAAATGCCGGTTCACACCGTCCGTCTCCACGGTCTTTCCCACCATCAACTGCACCTTGAAAAGACTCTCGTCCTCCTTCTTCGGCAGCTTCAGCACATGCCGCGTCATCCCCTCCTCCGCCGGAGGAAAGGCCTTCATGTTGTCGGCAGCCAGGGAACTGGCTACGGTGAGCATCGATGCCGTCAGGGCAATTAGGGTTTTCATGATAAAGGACAAGCGGCACCCGCCGGCCACGTCGTGCAAAAAAATGCCGCCCGCGGCCAATCGACCGGGGCGGCGAAATCAGTCGGAACCGGAATCAAAGGCCTTTCAGCGCTGCCTTCACGGCATTGAAGTCCGGCAGATCCTTCGGATGGTCCTGCACTTCCGCATACTGCACGACACCCGCCTTATCGATCACGAACGCCGAACGCTTCGCCACCCCACCCATGATCAGGTTCGCCTCAGGGAGGAACTGGTCATACGCCACACCATACGCCTTCGCCACCTCGTGCTCGTAGTCGCTCAACAGCGGAATCGTGATCCCCTCCTTCGCCGCCCACTCGGCCTGCGCGAACGGATTGTCCCCGGAAATCCCCAGCACCTTCGCATCCAGAGCCTCATACTCGGCAATCCCCGCCGAAATGTCGCAAAACTCAGTGGTGCAGACGCCCGTGAATGCCATCGGCACAAACAGCAGCACAATGTTGGATTCTCCGGTCAGCTCGCTGAGCTTGACCAGTGCGGGGCCTTCGGCCGTTTTCGTGACAAGGGTGAAATCAGGGGCTTTATCGCCTACTTTAATGGACATTGGTATCGTTGGTTGTTGCAATGAAGGCCGCATTAGTAGACGCGATTTCTCAGCATGTCATTTGATTTTTCCACATTCGGCCGCCAGCTCGGCCAAGGCAGTGGCATCGGTGAACTGATGGACGACCTCGGCCACGCCATGGCCACCGGCGGCACCGATCTCAAAATGCTCGGCGGAGGCCAGCCCGCCCGCATCCCCCAGGTCAACGCCGTCTGGCGCAGACGCCTCGAAGAACTCGCCGAAGAACACGGCGGCCTCGACCGCGCCATGACCTGCTACGACCCGCCACAGGGAAACCCGGCCTTCATCCGCGCCATCGCCAAGCTCTTCCGCGAAACCTTCGGCTGGGAGCTCGGCCCGGAAAACATCGCCATCACCACCGGCGGACAAACCGCCTTCTTCCTCCTCCTCAATGCCCTCGCCGGCGCACGACCCGACGGCACCCGCAAGAAAATCCTCCTCCCCATCGTCCCCGAATACATCGGCTACGCCGACCAGGGAATCGACGGCTCGATCTTCAAAGCCATCACCCCCAGCATCGAGGAAATCGGCCCGCACGACTTCAAATACCGCGTCGATTTCGACAAACTCGAAATCACACCGGACGTCGCCGCCATCCTCGCCTCCCGGCCCACCAACCCCACCGGCAACGTCCTCACCGACAACGAAGTCGCCAAACTCTCCGCCATCGCCAAAGACCACGGCATCCCGCTCATCCTCGACAACGCCTACGGCGCCCCCTTCCCCGGCATCATCTTCACCGACGCCACGCCGTTCTGGGAACCCCACGTCATCCTCACCTACAGCCTCTCCAAAATCGGCCTGCCCGGCACCCGCACCGGCATCGTCATCGGCCCGCCGGAAATCATCCGCGCCATCGGCTCCATGAGCGCCATCGTCGGACTCTCCAACCCCTCCACCGGCCAGCAAATCATGCGCCCGCTCATCGAAAGCGGCGAAATCCTCAGCCTCAGCCGCGAGGTCATCATGCCCTACTACCGGGAAAAATGCCGCATCGCACGCGCCTGCGCCCATGAATTCTTCGGCGACGACATCCCCTGGCGCATCCACGTCAGCGAAGGCTCGCTCTTCCTCTGGCTCTGGTTCCCCGGCCTCCCCGTCAGCACCCGGGAACTCTATCAGATCCTCAAGAAACGCAACGTCCTCATCATCCCCGGCGAATACTTCTTCTTCGGCCTCGACGACACCCCGGACTGGCCGCACCGCCGCGAATGCATCCGCGTCTCCTACGCCATGAACGAAGACACCGTGCGCGACGGCCTCCGCATCATCGCCGGGGAAGTGAAAAAACTGAGCCGGCACGCATCGGCCGATTGCCGGTCGAGTGAAGCCGCCTGCTGACTTTCCCGAACCTGCTGATCACCGCCCACCGGGCGTTTCTCACCCGGGAAACACTGAGCGGGATCGCCCGCGTGCCACCCCGGGGCTAGCCACCTTGTTCCGCCAGGCGTTGTTTGATCCGCAGGATGCTTTGGTGCGCGGTGCCCTTTTTGCCGATACACGGCTCCTCCATGCGATACAACGTGGAGAGTGAGGGAAACTGCCGCACCAGTTGGCGGTAGTCTTCCCAGCCCGCTTCATACGCGGCAATCCACTGCCTCATCGCCTTCCGGTCGCCGCGCGCCTCCGCATCCGCAATGCGGATGATCGCCCGATAGATTTCATAGAGCCGCAGTCCATAATAGCTGGAGCCGATCGCATGCTCCCGCGTCGCTTCGTCCTTCCAGTCGATGGCCTCCGCCAGCTCGACGATCTCGTTCCACTTGGCGATCGACTCGTCTTTCTGCTGCAGGTTTCGTTTTTGCGCCGCCGGGTTTTTGAGCACTCCCGGCCAGTCGATGTTTTGATCGCGCGTCCACCACGGATTCATGTCCCGGTGGGTTGTGTTGCGACCGCGGACAACCGCCTCGGCGGAAAGCAGGCAGAGTTTCCTGAACTTCGCAACATCCTCCGAATCAAGCCGCAGCCGCTCCCTGGCATAGCGGTTGAATACCGTTTCTTCCTTCTGCGCGGGGTCGTTTGCCCATTGCGCCATCACCCAGGCGTTGAGGTCGCACCACAGCTCGTTCTTGATGTAGGGACCGCTCCAGCCACCGCCCCTGGACCACGTCCACACCCCGGCGAACATCTCCGGCCGGGTCGTGACAAACTCGCGGATCCCGTTGAGTTTCTCCGCCGGCATCCGGTCATGCTCTTCAAAACCTTCGATCACGCCATTCGCGATATAGTTCGGGTAGGCGCCCTTCCCCTCGTATTCGCGGGCACACTGCACCTCGATAATCTGACGATGGCGCCCCTCGCCAATCACCTTGCTGAAGGCATTCGCCCGGTGGAAATCGCCTTCGCAGTGCTTCACGCTGATCGTTAGATTCGGATGGGGCTCAACCGCGTCGCTGACGGCCCGATAGGTCTTCAGGTTCTTGTCGAAAGCAATCCAGGTGCGGAAAATCAACTGCTTGCCGTGCTTCACGCAGATGGCTTCCCGCAAGACCCGCATCAGCGGAATGATCGTCTGCTCGGCACTCTGCTTATTCTGAATGTGACCCTGGTGAAAAGGCGCATCGTGAAGATAGGTTTCGCCGATGCGCACCACGAGACCGTCTAGCAGCGGGAACTGCTCAAAAATCTCGTCAATCTGGGCGCGAAGCATTTTCTGGGTCAGCGGGTGCTTCGGATCGCCGAAGGTTTTTTCCATTCCGTATCGTTGAATCAACCGCTTGGGGAACAGCATGAGATCGCTCTGGGCGAAAATCGTCAGCCCCTCGGCACGGCAGGCGGCGTGCATCGTCCGGATCTCAGCAGCCTTGGCATCCACCCAGCTCCGCTCGTCAGAACCGACGGGCAGAATCGAGGGATCGACCGATTCCCAGTTGATGGCGAGACTCGGGGATTCAAAGAAAAAATAAACCTTCCCGTTGTAGCCCATCTCCTTGATCACCGCCGGATCGACATAGGCGCTGTCGTATGGCGCTTCGCCCGGATTGTGATGCACCATGTCCAAAATCAACGGCGCCGCAGGCGGCACGTCGTCGGCATTGCAGGAAATCGTCAGCATCCCGGCGAAAAGCGCGGCGACGACTGTGGAGTGTTTATTCATGTTCAAGTTCTGGTGAGGTTCGCTTGTCTATCAGCGGAATCCATCCGCAATGGGCTTCGGCGCCCGTGTCAATCAAGTCGGTGGCAATCGTCAAATCCTGCGAATTTCCGGCGGCGGCGTAGCCGCCGGATCGTCGAAGGCATCCAGCAGGCACCGCACCGGTCCCGGGTAGCTGGTTAAGTGCGGCCAGCACTTCGAAAGACGACATCGGCGCTGAGATTGCCAATCCCCCGCCACGACGTCAAAGTCAGATACGCGGAATCAGCGCATCCGCAGGCGAATCGGGCGGAACCCGGAATGTGCAAGACAGGCTGGACGACAGCGCCCACCCGGCGCATCAGTTGACTGGGCCCCGTCGCGCTGCCTACGCTCCTACCATGCCCGCAGCGCCCTGTTTTTCCCGAGGAACACCGACGGTCCGCCCCGCTCGATCCGCGAAATCCGCCCAGGGCAATGCCGCACGATTTTCCCCCCATCCGCCCCCGCTGTCCCGCCCCCGCGTCATCCGGCGGACCCCGCCGTTTCCTATCGCCCGCTGGCAACGCATCTATCGGAGCCTGGCCCTCGCGCTCCCGCTGGCCCTCACAGTCCCCGCCGCACCTGCGGAGAAATGGGATTGGGGACTGAAATCAAAGCAACAAATCGCGGCATGTGACCAGTATCTGGCCCCTGTTTTCGAACTCTATCGAACGGCAGGCATCGATCCGGCACTTGCGCGGCTCGATGAAACCTACGCCCTTCTGGATCAATCCTCCGTCAACACCCGCTTCATGCGCAGCGCGATTTGGTGGCAGGCGCAAACTCAAAGCGGTGAACATGACGAGGAATGGGGGCTGGCCCTCTTCAACCGCCTTCTCGAACGGCAGCGGAAACTCAAACCGGAAACCGCGACCCGCATCCCCTGGACCGATTACCTGTTGTTAGGGAACATCATCGCAAAAAACCACTCCCTGGGCAAAGCCGCCCGGGCCCGGGCCGTGACCCTGCAACTCGAGAACAGCATGCGTCAGTGGAAGAGCTTCGACACCACTTGCGCGAGCTACGCCGACCTTGGTCCGATCTTCTCCTTCCTGCCCGACGCGCGAATCCGCGATGTCCCCATCCATGAACACCAGCTTCCCGAGCACGCACGCGAAAACCACCACTACACGGAAAAGGACTATATCATCTACGCCTACCCACAGGGCATCTTCGCCGTGGCGCAATCCGCGCAACTGACGGGCAACTGGGTCAACGCGGCCGAGTTGTATTATTGGGTCGTTTCCTATGCCGACGCATACACGCAGCAATCCAACCCACGCCGCGTGGAAATCATCCGCTTTGCCCGGGACAGCTACAAACACATCGCCGACATCGCCATTCTCCACGGCTATCCCGGGGAGGCCGCCAGACTCACCGATGAATACATCGCAAAACTCGATGGCTCCTACAAAACCGGCGACATCAACCACTACGACGCCGCCCTCAAACGCTGTGACATCAGGCGGCTTCTCGGCACGCTGACCGAAGAGGACCTCGTCACCGCCCGCAAGGCCGAACAACTCTTCCACCAACAACGGGTCTACGACCGCTCGACGGCACTCGACGCCACGCTCTCGCGAATCCACATCCAGCATGCGCTCGGCCACACCAGCGAAGCATGGGCGGAGCTCACGGCTTTTCTTGAGAAAACCCGGAATGACCCGAATCCGCACCACCGGATCCGCGGCATCAAGACTGCGATCGACATGGCCCTGGCCGATGGCGCGACCCACCGCGAACTCGAATCCTGGCTGGTTCGCGCCCTCGACTACGAACGGCGCATGGGCAACAAGTTCAACGAACTTCCGCTATACGAAAAATATGCCCGGTTCCTCATCGTTCACGGCCGCCTCGCCGAAGCCGAACGCATCCTCGCCGAAGCCGTCCGTCTCGCCGCGGCGATGAACCTGCCCAAACGCCTCGAACAGAACCGCACCGCACTCGCCGACATCGCCCGCCGTCACGCGGATGCCCCAATCGCCGGAAATCCCGCCGCCACCCCTGCACCGTCGCTGCCCAATGCCCGCCATGCCGCGGACGCGTTGCCGGAAGTCGACCTCCAACCGCGTGAAAGCCTGTCCGTCGCCCTGGCCGGACAACCCGCCCTCGGCCGGTTCTACCTGCTCAATCCATCCGCCCGCCCGGCCACCGGCACCCTGCGGATCTCCGGCAGAATCGGCGAACTCACCCCGCAGGCCGATGACTGGCTCACCACCCAATCACAACCGGACATGGACTCCGTCGTGCGGAGCCGGCAATTAACCCTCGAACCGGGCGGCTCATTCACCATCGAGACCCGCGCCCTGCCGCCCGCCGACGGCTCCGAAATGGTCATCGATTACAGCTGGGAAACCGCCTCCGGCCACCTGCTGGCCAGCCAGTGGACCTGCCAGACCGGAGCCGTTGAAAAACGCGCCACGATCATTGATGCCCACGCCATCCGCAGCAACCCGTTCCACCTCATCCCGATTCACCATTCCGTGCAGCGAACCGACGCCACCAAATCCGAAAACACCGACTTCTCGGTGAAAGCAAGCACCCCGACCCGCATCGAATGCTATGCGGACGACGGCACCTTGCTGGCGATCGACGCCAACGGCAACGGAAGCTTCCTCGACAGCGGCGACTTGATCGCCTCCGATCAGAACCGCAACAATTGGCCCGATTTCACCTTCAAAGCCGGCCAGTCGGTGACCTCATTGGTCCTGTTTGTCGATCCGCTCGATGACGCCGCCGCAGACTCCGAACTGGCCCTGAAGCTCCTGCACCACGGCCAGTGGCAGACCGACGCCATCGACCGGATCGAAACTGGCCGTTAGAGCCGGAATGCCCTTCTACCCTTCCCGGTTATCATCCCATCGCCCGTGGCGCGTGGTTCGTGGTGCACAAGCATGCCGTACCCGTCCGCACCGGCGTCCAGGCTCCGCACTCCCCGGCAAACAGGGTGATTTCAACCTCCACCCCGGATCACTTCGCAAGCCTTGCCGAAATCCGGTCCCTCCAGCCACGTCACCGGCAGCCCGCGCCTCTCCATCCCGCGGAACCACGTCATCTGCCGCTTCGCCAGCCGGCAAATCGCGTGAAACAAATCCTCCACCATCCGCTCCCGCGAAACCTCGCCCGCCAGCAACCGCGCGATCTGCCCATACTCCATCCCGAACAAATCCAGCCGCTCCCTGGTCACCCCCGCCGCCGAAAGCCGCTCCACCTCGCCAATCATCCCCTCATCCAGCCGCTCCTCCAGCCGCCGCCGAATCCGCTCCTTCAGCTCCGGCCGCGGAAACCCAACCGCCAGAATCAACGGGGAAATTTCCGGCACCTCACCATGCCCCCACCGCACCTCGTGGTCCCGCCCGTGCATCGCGATCTCCACCGACCTCACAATCCGCTTCTTGCTCGAAACATCCGTCTTCTCCAACAACTCCGGATCCAGCTCCCCCAGCGTCCCGAGCAACTTCTCCACCGTCCAGCCATCCAGCTCCCTCCGCAGCTCCGCATCCTCCGGAACGTCCGGAATCTCGTAATGCTTCAATACCGCCTCCAGATAAAGCCCCGTCCCGCCCACCACCACCGGCATCCTCCCCCGCTCCCGCACATCCCGGAATGCCGCGTAAAAATCCCGCTGGTAGTCCCACAGCGAATACACCTCCCGCGGGTCGACCATGTCGATCAGGTGGTGCGGAATCCTCCCGCCCTCCAGTTCATACTCCGCCAGATCCTTCCCCGTCCCAATGTCCATCCCCCGGTAAACCTGCCGCGAGTCGGCAGACAACACCTCGCCTCCCAGCCACTCCGCCAGCCGCACGCCCAGCCACGTCTTGCCCGACGCCGTCGGCCCGCAAACCACCACGCAATTGAACTGACGCCCCTCTCCAGCCATCGTCAGTAGTCCCCCTCGGCCACACCGCCATCCAGCACCGCCTCGGTCGAACCGATCCCCAGCCGGTCGGCTCCCTGTTTCAGATAAGCCACCGCCGTGTCCCAGTCCCGGATGCCGCCGGACGGCTTCACCTTCATCACCCCGCCCACCGTCTTCACCATCACATCCACGATCTCCGGCGTCGCCGAGGACGTGCCGAACCCGGTCGACGTCTTCACGTAGTCCGCGCCCGCGTCCCGCGCCAGCTCACACGCCTTCGCCACCTGCTCCAGCGTCAGATAACAACTCTCCTGAATCACCTTCACCTCCACACCCGCCGCATGCGCCACCTCCACCACCGCCGCAATGTCATCGCGAACCACATCATGGTTTCCTGATAGAAACTGCCCGATGTTCATCACCATGTCGATCTCCTCCACCCCGTCCGCAATCGCCTGCTTCGTCTGAAACGCCTTCACCGGTGTCGCATCCGCCCCGTGCGGAAAACTCAGCACGCAGCACACCTTCACCCCGCTGCCCTCCAGCAGCTCCGCCGCCAGCTTCACGTCGCACGGCCGCACGCACAGGCTCGCCACCTTGCGCTCGATGCACATCCGCGCATTCGCCCGCACGTCATCCTCGGTCATCTCCGCTTTCAACACCGCGTGGTCGATCGTCGCCGCCACCTCATCCACCGTGTATTCGTCTTTCGGCATCACAAACGAAATCCTGCCACCATTCCCCCGGAAATTCCAAGCATTCCCCGCTCTTTCCATCCTTGTTTCCCTCCCCACACCCCGACAAGCTCCGGCCATGGAGTCACACGAATGGAAGGAAATCACCGACGAAGGCAAACGCTTCTATCGGGCAAACTTCTTCCGCGGCGAATGGACCATGCTCACCGCCACCCAGCGCCGCAACGCCGATTGGGAAACCGTCGATGACCCGCCAAAGGAACTCTGGATCAAACTCCGCGAACTCGTCTGGAACAAATACCAGCGCAAACGCTGCCCGTGGGAACGCGTCGTCTCCATCGACCGCATCCTCGGCAACGACCACGAAGAACCCTGACCCGCCTCACGGCAGCGGATGCTCGATCCTCACCGAATCGACACCCAACAAATCCCGCAGCCTCGTCTGCAGCCTCGCCTCCACCGAGTCCAGTAGGCCGCTCTCACGCGCCTCCTGCTTCATCTGCGCCCGCAACTCCCGCAAAATCTGCGCCCGGTCCTCCGGCTGGATCTTGTTCAGCCAACCCTCGTCCTCGCTCAGCACGTCGAAATCCACCAGCTCCACCGAGAGCACCTCCGCCCGCGGAAAACTCGCCACCGGCACCCCTCGCTCGACCCGCAGCGAGACCCCGTCCTTCAACCGGTAGCCGCCATTGACGTCATAATACCCGCGCACGATCAACCGCTTCGTCCCCAGCGGAATCCCGGAAAACCGCTCCGTCTTCTCAATCGTCCGCGTCGCACTCAAGCGCATCTTCATCAGCGCCAGCTCCGAAACCTCGGACTCCTCCACCATCTCCGCCCGCCCCTCGACAATCCGCGTGTCCGTATTCGTCACCGCTCCCAACACCTGCTCCAGACTCCGCTGCACCCCGGCCTTGGTCCCGGACATCCACTTCTCAAAACGCCAGACCATGCCCGCCGTCAACGCCACCACAAATGCCAGAGTCGCAATCCAGCGCAGCGTCCTCCACATTTCCACTCGGTGTTCCATGCCACGACATTACCCGCCAATCCTCCCCCTGCGGAAAAAATCTTCATTTTGCGGATTTTTTCTTAAACCCAATCCACCAACCTCACATTTCCTAAGTGGTTGGACCAATCATTTTCTCAACCTCCAACCGCACTTCTGACAACCAGGCGGATTCAACGATCCGCTTGATTACCCCCCCAACCCTCCCCAAATAGGGGCGGTGGCCCCTGGGTCGCCGCCCCTCTTTCTTTTTCAAGCCCTCGTTGGTCTCTTCACCCCACTTTCATCACCCCACCTTCATCCCCCCGGGAAGCTCCTGCATCGAAGCTCCCCCCTTGCTCCACCTCACTCCCCCCCGAACCGCCTACTCGGCCGGCTCGCCGGAATAACGGAAATGCGCGTGAACCGGATAGTCGAACAACACATCCTCCCACTTCACGCCCGAACTCATGTGGTGCACCACCCAGTCCTCGTCGGCGCGATTGCCCGGCCCCGGAACCACGATCCCGATGTGCGCCGTCGCGTCAGCCAAAGACCAAATCACCACATCACCCGGCTCGTAATCCGCACCATCGCGCGTCACCGGAAGACTCTCGCCATTCCGCTCGAAAAACCGCTGCAGGTTCGCAACCCGCCGGTGGTCGATGTTCTTGTCCGGCCCGAGCAAGCCCCACAGCTGCGGATACTCGCGGAAATTCGCCGCCATGTCCTCGTGCACCTCAACCTGCAAATCAATCCCCAGCTTCCGATACGAACGAATCACCACATCCGCAGCAGCTCCCTTGCCCTCCGCAATGTCCCCCCCGGGATAGGAAATCTTGTAATACGAACGATCGAAAACCACATCCTCAAACGTCCTCTCCAACGCCGCCGCCGCCAGCAGATTGCCTGCCCCTCCCTCATCCTCCAATTCCGCCATCACCAACGATGCCTGCTCCGTCGAAACCTCCTGCTGCGCCGCCTTGATCATCGGCAGCATCGGCCTGCCAAAATAAAACCCGATCCCGATCGCAATCAGGAAAATCACCCATCCACCAAAGAAATTCGGTCGCTTCGGCTTCTCCGGACGAGGGCCGATGTATTCAATCGTGTTGTAGAATCCAGTGCGTTTGCGGGACATCGAAATAAGTCAAAAAGGACAGCTGCTGCGTTGAACCATTTTCACACCAGGAACGCCATCAATTTCGTAGGAATTTTCGCTTTTACGAAGATCAACATACCTTATGATCGAATAAGGAAAACAAAAATTTTCAATTCAAGTGTTGTCATCCAAACGATTCTGAGAATAATTAAGTTATATTGATAAAACAAATCAATGGCCCATCGCCCAATCTGGCACTCAAGCTGCAGATGACGGAACTCCACCGCGAGTTATCATTCCCCGCCCATTCACACCTCCCCCAGCCACCCAGACAATGATCAACCAATCCGAGGAGGCTCAATGCGCCTTGTTCGACGACGAACGTCCCGAAAAAGCATCCAAAATCCGCTCCCGCAAAGCCGCCATTGATTCCCCGAAACCCGCGGACCTCGGACTCGTCGCTCCCTCTCAAATCGTCAAAAACTACGTGCTCGACACCAACGTCCTCCTGCACGACCCCGCATCCCTCGACCGCTTCAAGGAAAACCACATCTGCATCCCCGTCGACGTCCTCGCCGAGCTGGACAAATTCAAAACCGAACAAAGCGAACGCGGTGCCAACGCCCGCCGCGTCCACCGCCAGCTCACCGAGATGTTCTCGTCCTCCGAAAAAGTCACCCGCGGCGTCACCACGCCCGGCGGAGGCACCATCCGTATGGTCGTCTTCGACCCCTCAACCAACTCCAAAAACTCGGAACTCCTCAACCGCTTCTACCGCGTCTTCCCCGACCGCGACCGCGTCGACCACCGCATCATGGCCGCCTGCCTCCTGCTCATGCAGCACAACACGGCCCCCGTCGTCCTCGTCACCAAGGACATCAACATGCAACTCAAGGCCCGCGCCGTCGGCATCGATTGCCAGGACTACCTCAACGACAAAGTCGACGCCCGCGAAGTCAGCAACTACGAAGTCCGCCGCATCGACGTCGACCCCAGCGAACTCCAGCGCTTCGCCAGCTCCGGATCACTCGAAATCGACCCCGCTCGCCTCGTCGGCATCACCCTCAACGAATACGTCCTGCTCGGCAGCGGTGAAAAACAAACCATCCCCGCACGCTACGCCGGCCTCAACGAATTCGTCCGCCTCAACGTCCCCGAAGCACTCAAAATCCCCGATGGCCAGTCCATCAAACCCCTCAACCTCGGCCAACGCTGCCTCATCGACGCACTGCTCAACCCGGAGATCTCGCTCGTCACCTGCTACGGCCACGCCGGAACCGGCAAAACCCTCGTCGCCGTCGCCGCCGGTCTCCACGAAATGTTCAACCGCCGATACACCGGAATCACCGTCAGCAGACCCGTCGTCTCCATGGGCGACCAACTCGGATTCCTCCCCGGATCACTCGACGAAAAAATGCGCCCCTGGCTCCAGCCCATCCACGATGCGCTCGACCTCCTCATGCGCCCCTCCACCCCGCTCGGCCCGCGCCGCAAACAACAAAAAACCAGCGCCGCCGGCCCCCAGGGAACCACCAAAAAACCCTACGAAACCCTCATGGAACAGGGCATCCTCGAAATCGAGGCACTCTGCTACATCCGCGGCCGCTCCATCCCTAACCGCTTCTTCATCCTCGACGAAGCACAGCAGCTCACCCCTCAGGAAGCCAAAACCATCGTCACCCGCATGTCACGGGACTCCAAACTCGTCCTCGTCGGCGACCCCGCTCAAATCGACAACCCATATGTCGACAGCCGATCTAACGGACTCGTCTACACCCAAAACCGCCTCAAGGGGCAACCCTTCGTCGCACACGTCGCCCTCAACCGCGGCGAACGCTCCGAACTCGCTGAAGCCGGAGCTCAATGCATGTGACCGGTCATCGCCCCCGATGCCCCCGGCGGAGGTTTGACAGTATTCGTCAACTCCGATAATCAACATACATGAACAAAGCGCCGCGAGACCAATGGTTTTATACCAGAGGCGGCGAACGTACAGGTCCCGTCAGTCTCGCGGAAATGCTCGCTCTCGCGAATGATGACAACCTCAACCCACCCGTCAAACTCGTCTGGACCGATGGCATGGACGGCTGGAAACCGATCTCCGAAGTCGAGGAATTCGCCACATCCTCACCCACCGGCAATCCATCCACCGAACCGGCCGTCTGGCACTATACCCGGAAAGGCGATCGCAAGGGGCCCGTCACCCTCACTGAACTAACAAACCTCCTCGCCGACACCCAACTCTCCCCACCCGTCGAAATGGCCTGGACCGACGGAATGGACGGCTGGAAACCAATCGGCGAAATCCCCGAACTCCAGGCACCAACCGCCGAACCCGCGCCCGAACCCGAACCGGCGCCTGTTCAACCCAGCCCATTTCAACCGGCACCTGAATCCGCAGCCCAGCCGGAATCAGAACCGGCATTCCACGCCGCCCCGGAAAGCCAAGCGACAAACGCCTTCGAACCGGTCTTCGAACCCGCACCCGAACCGGTCTTCCAAGCCGCGCCCGAAGCAACCGAATCACCCGCCGCCCATTTCGCCTTCGAAGCAGCTCCGGAAACCGCACAAAACCCGGTCTTCGAAGCCGCCGGAAATCCAACCTTCGAAGCCGCCCACGAACCCCAACCGGAACCCCAACCGGAACCTCAACCGGAACCTCAACCGGAACCGGAGCCGGAACGGGAACCACCCGCCCCCCAGCCACAGTGGTTTTTCACCCGCGCCAAACAACGCCTGGGCCCCGTCAGCCTCGGGGAACTCCGGAAACTGGTGGCCGACACCTCACTCACCCCCCCGGTCGAACACGTCTGGACCAACGGCATGCCCAACTGGCTGCCAATCCACGAAGTCGGCGACGTCTTTCACACCAGCCCCGAACCCGAACCCGAACCCGAACCCGAACCCGAACCCGAACCCGAACCCGAAACCGAACCCGAACCCGAACCCGAACCCGAACCCCAACCC
>JAUTCT010000049.1 GCA_030673875.1 Verrucomicrobiota bacterium JB025
CGCTCGCCGATCACGGCGAGAACGAGCATGGCGAGGCAGCAAAGACGGGGCTTGCTGAGCCTGAGATGGGGCTTGAAGAGTTCCTGAAGCTTCTCCAGAGTGGCTGTGGCGGATTGGGTGTCGTTTCGTTTTTGATTCACTACCAACACGTTACGGATCCAATCCGCCAATCTTTAAGATTTCCGAAATTTTGTCGGGTAGTGTGGTGAACAGTACTAACCGCCTTATTCAGTGCGTAGTAGAGATAAGATTTGGAGGTCTTCTTCTCGTCGAATTCGACCTTGAAGATATGCTGATTCAGTGCAGCGCGAGGACCATCCCAAATATGAGCGCCAAACGAAGTTCCACGTGAACCCGACCATGAGAACAGCAATTCGCCATTTTCAATCGTGTGGCGATCTCGCAGTTCACCTGTGTAATAATTGTATTCTGCAGAAGGGTTGTTGAGGTTTTGAATCCTCACAATCGGGACACCGCCACTACTTTCACGCTCCCAATCAGCAGGCTTGAATGCACGACCGTTTACCAAATTACAAATCTCACCAATTGGGGCGGTTTCGAATGAAGTAGTTGAAGCAAGGACATCCCGATATCGCTCACCGCTCAGATTGTATTCCCCATTCTCGGCGATCTTCTCTTTTTCGACCACGAGCCCCAGTGCTGGCTGAATCTCGGTGACCTCTTCCTTGTTTCGGAGCGCATCGAGATACTCCTCGAGCTCTACTTGAATTTGCGGCAGGTCGTTCTTACCGCTTGCCCGCCGTTGGGCACCCAGAGTAAAGCCGTCGTTTTCGACTTTGAAGAAACCGATTGTGTCGCTTTGTTTGGCGAGTGACTTGTCGAAGACGAGGATGCTGGTTTTGACGCCGGAGTAGGGTTGAAAGACACCAGCGGGAAGGGAGATGACGGCGACGAGGTATTGCTCGACGAGCATCTTGCGGAGCTGTTTGTAGGCGGTCTGGCTTTGGAAGATGATGCCTTCGGGGACGATGATGGCGGCGCGGCCGCTCGGGGTGAGGTGCTCGGCGATGTAGTCGACGAAGAGGACTTCACTACGCTTGGACTGCACGGAGAAGCGCTGGTGCGGCTTGATCCCGCCTTTCGGAGACATGAAGGGCGGATTGGCGAGGATGACGTCGACGAACTCGTTCCATTTGTCGTCGGAGGTCAGGGTGTCGTATTCGTCGATGTGGGGATCGCTGAAGCGGTGGAGGTAGAGGTTGACCAGGGAGAGGCGCACCATGTCGGGCGAGATGTCGTAGCCTTTGAAGTTTTTGGCGAGGCGCCCTTTGTCGTCGGGCGTCAGGGTGCTGTTGCCGTCTTTATCCCGGTTTTTGCGGTCGATGTGCTTGTAGGAGGAGATGAGGAATCCGGCAGTGCCGCAGGCGGGGTCGAGGACGGTTTCGTCTTTCTTCGGGTCGATGATCTCGACCATGAAGTCGATGATGTGGCGCGGGGTGCGGAATTGCCCGGCATCGCCCTGAGAGCCGAGGACGGAGAGGAGGTATTCGAAGGCGTCGCCGAGGCGCTCGGAGTGATCGTATTCGAACTCGTCGATGACCTTGAGGAAGCTCTTGAGGGTTTCGGGATCGCGGTAAGGGAGGTAGGCGTTTTTGAAGATGTCGCGGAAGAGCGGAGGGATGCCGGCGTTTTCCGGCATCTTGGAGATGGCTTCGCCGTAGAGGGCGAGGACTTCGTGACCGCCGAGGCCGGAGCGCATGAGCTTGGGCCAGCCGTAGCGTTCCCATTCGCCGGAGAAGAAGGTGCGCTTGCCGCCCAGCTCCTCGGATTCGGCGTCCATGTCGGCCATGAACTTGTAGATGAGGGCGATGGTGATCTGCTCGACCTGGGATTTCGGGTCGGGGACTTTGCCGACGAGGATGTCGCGGGCGGTGTCGATGCGGCGTTTGGTTTCGGTGTCTAGCATGGGTGGTGGGGATCGGGCGGATCGGGCGGATCTGCTATATGGGATGAGTGCCTTTGCAGTCGGGGTATCGGGTGCAGCCCCAGAATTGGCTACCGGCGTTCTTGCCGGATTTTGCGGTGCGGAGGGTCATGAGGGAAGCGCATTGCGGGCATTTGGGGGGCGCTTGCTCTGGCGGGCCGGTGTGGTCGGGCTGGACCGAGCGGGCGCTTTCTCTGCGGTGGGCGATGCGGGCGGTGGCGAGTTGCTCGCTGTAGCCGCCGCCTTCGACGAATGCGGACTCAAGGGCGGCGATCTGCCGGTCGAGGAGGAAGTTTGCCTGGTGGATCAGGCAAATCAGGGCGTTGGCCCGGATGGCAGGGTCATCGTGCTCAAGCCAGGGAGCGTAGAGTTCCGCACGCTGAAGATCGGTGAGATCCGTCAGATTGGGCGGATTTGGCTGATCGGTGGGATTTTCCCGGAAGTTGCGGGGGACGGCGCGTACGGCGCTGGCTTCGGGGCTGTCCGGGGGCCATTGGGGCAAGCGCCGGTGACGCAGGAAGTCTTCGTAATCGAGGAGCAGCTCTTCGAGGCTGGCGCGGGCGACGTTGACGAGGCGCAACTCGGTCTGCGAAGTGGTGGCGGCGGCTCGGCTGCCTTCGGCGATGTTCTGGCGTCCGCTGCGGGCGGCCTGCACCATCTGGTCGACGGTTCGAGAACGGGAATCGACGAATTTTTCGCAGAACCAGACGGTGGCGTCGTAGATGAGAGTGGCCGTCTGAAAACTGGCGGTATCGCGATAGCCGCCACTGGGTCGGAGCTTCTTCATGCGACAAACTGGTTCAGGGAGACGTAGTCTTTGATGTAGTTGGGAATGAGGCTGCGGTATTTCTCAGGCACGGCCTTGAGGTCGCGGGTGGAGAAAGTTGGATTGGTGGCGAGTTGGGTGAGTTCCCTGGTCTCGATGATGTGGCGCACTTGGTCGCTGGTGACGTAGGCCTTGAAGTAGGTCTTGATGGCGGGGATGGCGGCGGCTTCGTCGGGTTTGTAGTCGGCGACGAATTTGGCGAATTCTTCTTCGAGGAGTTCGTCCTTGGATTTGAAGCGCGGGATGAGGCCGAAGATTTTTTCCAGGATCTCGCGGAGGGTGAGGCGACGGTCGACGGAGGCGGCTTTGCGCAGTTTGTCGAGGTTGTAGTATTCGTTGGGTTTTTCGAAGACCTCTTTGTTGACGTAGTCGATGACGCGATCCCATTCTCCGGCTTCGACACTGGCGGCGATGAAGCCGTTTTCTTTGACGGTGTCTTCGAATTTCTCGAAGAACATTCGGTCGATCTTCATGCCTTCGTAGCCGATCGTTTCTTCCTGAACCGATGCGATGATGTCGGAGCCGAGGTGCTCGTAAGTGCCTTCGTAGACGGTGCCGCCGCCACCGGTGTCATCGCCACCTTTGCCTTTGGGCTTGGGAAGCTTGAGGACTTGGTCGTAGTCGAACTCTTCTTCGAAGTATTCGCAGTTGGCGAAGAAGTCGAAGAGCTTGAAGGCGGTTTTCCTGGGCTCCTTGACGGTTTCCGCGAGTTCGTCGTCGTGGAGGTCTTCGAGGAAGGTGTGCTTCCGGGTGCCGCGGCCTTTGATCTGAATGAAGTCGGTCGGCGAGAAGATAGGCCGGAAGAGGCCGAGATTGAGGAGATCGGGGCAATCGTAGCCGGTGGTCATCATGCCGACGGTGACACAGATGCGGGCTTTGCTGGTCTTGTAGGTATCGATGAAGTTGGCGGAGCCGAGCAGCTTGTTGTTGGTGAAGTTGATGGTGAACTGCTGGGCGTCGGAAATTTGTGAGGTGACTTGGACAGCGAAGTCCGACTGGTAATTCCCGGGAAACATCTTGTCCGCCATGATGTTGAGAATCTGGGTGAGCTTGGCCGCGTGGGCCTGGCTGACGGCAAAGACGATGGATTTGCCGATCTCGCCGCTGATGGGGTCGCGGAAGGCGTTTTCAAGGAAGGTCTTGCAGAAGAGTTCGTTGGTGGCGTCGGAGAAGAAGCGTTTCTCGAATTCGCGCTGTTTGTAGGACTCTTTCTGATCTTCGCCTTCGTCATCCGTGAACTCGACGACGAAGCCTTCTTCGGAAAGGAGCTCGGTGGTGATGTCGGTGCGGGCGTCGACGACAGTTGGGTTGATGAGGAAGCCGTCTTTGACGCCATCGAGGAGGGAGTAGCGGTAGGTGGGCTGGCTGTCGGCGCAGCCGAAGGTGCGGTAGGTGTCGAGTAGCAGGCGGCGCTCGTGCTCGCGCGGGTCTTTGGTGGTGGGCTTGTCTTTGTCGAAACGCTTGAGGTAGTCGCGCGGGGTGGCGGTGAGGCCGAGCTTGGCACCGACGAAATATTCGAAGACGGCACGGGCATTTCCGGAAATGGAGCGGTGTGCTTCGTCGGAGATGATGAGGTCGAAGTCAGTGGGCGAGAAGAGCTCCTTGTATTTGTTGTTGAAGAGGAGGGACTGAACGGTGGTGACGACGATTTCGGCGCGTCGCCATTCGTCGCGGTTCTCTTTGTAGACGACGGTCTGGTAGTCGTTGGAGAGGAGGAAGGTGAAGGCTTTCTTGGCCTGGTCTTCGAGTTCGAGGCGGTCGACGAGGAAGAGGACGCGCTGGGCGTTGCCGGAGCGCAGGAAGAGCTTGATGACGGCGGCAGAGGTCAGGGTCTTGCCGGTGCCGGTGGCCATCTCGAAGAGGAAGCGGTCGTTGCCCTCTTTGACCGCAGCTTGGAGCTTGTGGATGGCTTTCTTCTGGTAGGGGCGGAGGAAGCGGAGCTTGTTGGCGTCGATGTAGCGGGAGCGCTCGGCTTCGTTGATCCATCCGGCTTCGGAGGCGTAAGTGGGGCGCTGGGTGAGCGCGATGTAGTCGTCATCGACGTTTTCTTCGACGAGGCGTTTGGTGTCGGGCTTGGTCTTGGAGTAGCCGGTGACGGAAGTCGGCGTCGGGAAGGTGGTGATGACGTATGGGTTTCCGCGCTCGAGATCCCAGAAGTAATGGAGGTTGCCGTTTGAGAGGATGACGAAGCGGCAATTCTGGGAGCGGGCGTATTTGCGAGCCTGCTCTTTACCGACTAGGGGGCTTTTGTCCTCGGATTTGGCTTCGAGGACAATGAAGGGGAAGCCTTTGGAATCAAGAAGGAGGAAGTCGATGAAACCGTTGGAGGTTTTTTCGAAGTTTTCGCCGAGTTCGTCGAGGGCGGCGGAGGTGACTTTGACTTTGGGTTCAAGGCAGATGTTGGCAGCGCCGTTTTGGTCGTCAAAGAAGCGCCAACCCGCATCTTCGAGCAGGTGGTTGATCTTGATGCGGGCGGTAGCTTCTTTTGCGCTCATGCTGCAAGAGGGTCGGCTGGTTTTTCGCGGCAGTCGACGAGGTCGTTCTCGACGAGCTTTTGGCGGATCTCGCCTTCGCCCTTGGTGTTGGTGGACATGGAGCCGTTGGCGAGGACGAAGCCGGCGACGCCGTTTTGATTCGCGCCGCCGCGCTCACCCTCCGGGCAACCCTGACGGGTTGTCTTTGTCGCTCCGCTCCAATCCGAGGACTCGACGGAGCCCCGGAGCTTGTTGGCGGTGTTCCAGAGGGTTTCCTCGAAGCTCTTTTGCTTCTTCTTGGCGGACTTCTTTTTGGCAGGCATGGAGGGGCAGACTAGTTGGGCTGAACGTGCTTGTATTGATTCGCGCCGCCGCGCTCACCCTCCGGGCAACCCTCGCGGGTTGTCTTTGTCGCTCCGCTCCAATCCGAGGACTCGACGGAGCCACGGAGCTTGTTGGCAGTGTCCCAGAGGGTTTCCTCGAAGCTCTTTTGCTTTTTCGGGGCGGTTTTCTTTTTAGCAGGCATCAATGAATGGGCAGATGCTAACAATTGATGTGGTAATGTTAAGGAAGAAACGCCCGGCGGCTGCAGAATGCCGATTTGAGGCAGGAGGCAGGAGGCAGGAGGCAGGAGGCATGGGGCAGAAGGCTCGAGGCGTGGGGCAGAAGGCAGGAGACTTTCCAAACGGCGATTTTCGCTTCCTGAAAGCGTTTTACCTCTTCCGGAAAGCGATTTGCCTCTTCCAAAGTTCGTTGGGAAGTTCCGCAGGCGCTCGGAACCTTTCCGGAAACGGTTTTGCCTCTTCGAAAGTTCGTTTCACCTCTTCGAAAGTTGGTTGGGAAGAGGAAAGAGCAGTTGAGGAAGGCGGAGGAATGGGAACCACAGAGGAACGGGATGGATGCAGATGCGGATGGGCTTCCAGGGGGGAAGGGAACCACGGATTGCACGGATTTTACGGATTGGGCTCCGGCCTGCCGCGCGAGGCGAGCCTCGCCTTGCCCCAAGGCGGTGGCGAGCCACCGCAGTCCAAAGGGGAGGCGATTGCGTGTGGTCAGTGAGGCACCCGCCGGTTGAGAGGGTGGGGCCGGGTCCTCCTCGAACTCGTGCTCGTCCCTCGTTCTCGATTGTGGATTCGAGGACGAGGGAGGAGAAGGAGGACGAGGTTCTTCAGTTGCTGACCACTGCCCACCGAATGGCGAACGCTACGTGATTGTCGAAGAGGGGCCGCACGAATGGTGGGAAAGCGACAGGCAGAAGTCGAAATTCGGCGGAAAGTTGAGCTATTGAGAAAGAGCGTGGGATTTCCCGGGTAACTATGGGAACCTTTCGAATTGTTCCAATTTTACCAACTTCTGAATGAAAACTCTCCATTTCACCATTGCGGCGGCTGCCGCGCTGGTTCTGTCGGTCACGAAGGCTCCGGCTGCGGCACCGAATGTCGTGCTCATTTTTGCCGATGACCTCGGTTACGGTGACCTCGGTTGCTACGGCGCGACGAAGCTGAAGACGCCTAACATCGACCGTCTCGCCGAGGAGGGGCGGAGGTTCACCGACGCGCATTCGTCCTCCGCGGTTTGCACGCCATCCCGCTACGGGCTGTTGACCGGGCGGTATCCGTTTCGCGGCGCGGGAGGGCAGGGGATTTGGGGGCCGGCCCCGGTGGAATCGCCGCTTCTCGTCGATACTGACATGCTGACGATAGCCGACGTGTTCAAGAGCCGGGGATATGACACGGCGGCGTTTGGCAAGTGGCACCTCGGGTTTGGCGAGGGGAAAAACGACTGGCAGGAGCCGCTGAGTCCGGGGCCGCTCGATCTCGGCTTCGACACCTACTTCGGCATGCCGGTGGTGAACAGCGCGCCGCCGTATGTGTATGTGGAAAACGACCGGGTGGTCGGTGGCGACCCTGAGGATCCGTTGGTCTATCTGGGAAGGAACGCGAAGGGCGCCACACCGATCACGCCGATTCCCAAGGAGGCGGCGCAACGCTCGGCGAACGCGTTCAAGGGGGCCGTTGAGGCGCACAAGCTGTTCAATGACTACGAAGTGGGCACGAAGCTGACGGAGAAGGCGACCGGCTGGATCCGGAGCCGCAAGGGGAAACCGTTCTTCCTGTATTTTGCGACGACCAACGTGCATCACCCGTTCACTCCGGCGAAGCGGTTCCAGAAGACCAGCGAGTGCGGCGTTTACGGCGACTTCGTGCACGAGCTCGACTGGATCGTGGGCGAGGTGCGGAAGAGTCTCGAGGAAACCGGCGTGGCCGACAACACGCTCATCATTTTCACCAGCGACAACGGCGGCATGTTCAACCACGGCGGCCGCGCGGCCGCGGCGCTGGGGCACAAGATCAACGGCGACCTGCTGGGGTCGAAATTCGGGATCTGGGAGGGCGGCCACCGGGTGCCGTTCATCGCGTGGTGGCCCGGAAAGATCGAAGCGGGTTCGGTTTCCGACCAGATGCTTTGCAACGTCGACATGAAGGCGACCTTCGCTGCGGTCGTGGGGCGTGAGTTGAGTGATTCCGAACGGGAGGACAGCATCAACATGCTGCCGGCGCTGACCGGAAACCCGGACAAGCCGCTGCGCAGCGAGATGGTCGTGACGCCGCACAAGCCGTCCCACATGGGGCTGCGCAAAGGGAAGTGGATGTATATCCCGGCGAAAAACGACGGCGGATTCGGGGGATCGAAACCCCACCAGCATGCCTGGGGCGGCCCGGCGGTGACGAAATTGGTCGGCACGCCGAACAGCGACATCGAGAACGGTAAATTGAAGAAGGACGCGGCGCCCGCGCAGCTCTATGATCTGGAGGCCGACCGGAACCAGACGAAGAACCTCTACAACGAAAACCCGGAAGTGGTGAAGCGGATGGCCTCCGAGTTGAAAACCTACAAGGCCCTGATTTCGCCCGCCAAAAAGAAGAAAAAGCAATGAGGTCCGGACGCTTCATGCTTTCTGCGCTGGTGCTGGCGTTCACCGGCAGCGACCGCGGCGGGGCGATCCAGTGGGGCGTGGAGATCGGCCACGGCAAGGGTGAGTTGCCCTTCATCCAGCGATACGACGTCGAGTGGACGGAGCCGGCCACCCGAACCGGTGGCTAGCGGGGAAGTTCACATTTTTTTTCCTACCAAGACCCAGAAAACCCATGAAACCCAATAAACTCATCCTGCTGGCACTGCTGCATGTGTGTCTGCTGCCGGGAATCGCACCACTCCGCGCGGCCGTGGAGAAACCCAACATCGTGATCTTCTACGTCGACGATCTGGGCTGGCAGGACCTGGAGAAACTCAACGACCTGGGAGACCCGTGCCCCTATGAAACGCCGAACGTCATCAAGCTGGCGGAGATGGGGATGAACTTTTCGCAGGGCTACTCGCCGGCGCCGACCTGCGCGCCATCGCGGGCGGGGATCATCACCGGCCAGCATCCGGCCCAGCTGCGCTACACGCACGTGACCGGGGCAAGCATTCCGAAACCAAAAAAAGACAGCGAGTTTCAGGAGCCGTTTCTCGGCGCCTATCTGGACCTCGACCACCTGACCCTGGCCGACGCCCTCAAGCAGAACGGCTACCGGACCGGTCACTACGGCAAGTGGCACAATGGCTTGAACGCCTCGGCGTTTGGCTTCGAGTCGGTCAACCAGACTCGCGGCGCGCATCGCGGCATGGGGGACCGTACCAAGGATTTTTCGACGGCGAAGGACCGGAAGTATCCGCTCAGCAAGGAGAAGTATCCGCCGGTGTCAGCGGATTTTCCGGACGGGATTTCCTATCCCTATGACGAGCTGACCGAGGAGGCGCTGAAGTTCATCAAGGACAACAAGGAGGGGCCGTTTTTCCTCAACCTGTGCCATTGGATGGTGCATTGGCCGATGCTGACGAGGAACGGGGAACTGTTGGAATACTACTGCAAGAAACTGGGTCAGCCGTTTCCGCCCAAGAAGGGGCCGATGACGCTGGAAGGACAGCAGAATCCGTATTTCGCCTCGATGGTGACGACGGTCGACTGGAGCCTCGGGCGCCTGGTGGAGTTGCTCAAAACGACGGATGATCCGCGGAACCCCGGGAAGAAACTGATCGAGACCACCTATCTGTTCTTCACCTCGGACAACGGTGGCGCGGAACTCAAGGGGAAGGAGATCCTCTCTGACAACTACCCGTTGAAAGGCGGCAAGAAGAAGGTGGATGAGGGCGGTGTCCGCGTGCCGCTCGTGGTGGTGGGCCCCGGCATTCCCGCGGGCACCCAAACCGCCACGATGGTCAATCAACTGGACTTTTTCCCGACCATTCTGGAGCTCACGTCGACAGAGGTGTCTGCGGCGGATCGTGCGAAACTGAGTGGTCTGGATGTGACTCCGGTGCTGATGGGCAAGGCGGACGAGGTGGTGGATGCCAACGGGAAGAAGCGCGAGAGCCTGTTCTGGCACTTTCCGCACAACCAGATGCGGGCGGCCATCCGGAAGGGCGACTTCAAACTCTACCGGCATTTCCAAACCGGCACGTATTCGCTCTATCGGCTCTACAAGAACGGAGCCAACGCCGATATCGAGGAACAGGAGGACCTCAGTGCCAATCCCGAGTATGCGGGAGTGATCAAGGAGCTCTCGGAGGAGCTGAACCGGAATCTGGAGGAAACCCATGCCGAGCTTCCGCACCGCAACCCCGGATTCAAGGATGCGACGCTTCCATGCGCGAAGATCAAGGGGATTTCATTTGGCAAGCAGGGGGCCGAAGCCACGCTGGAGCTGGACGTGAATGCTCCCAAGGCGGTCGAGGCATACGTGCTCTATTATGACGGCAGCGGGGACAGCGGCGGGCATGGCAGCAAAGCCAAGAAGGGACCGCAGACGGATTTCAAGGATCCCGCGGTTGGGTATCGCGTCAAGATTCCGGCTTCGATCGGGAATGGCGGCCACGCGGTTTCCGCTCCGGTGCCGGCCGAAGTTGCCCGGGTGCAGTTCATCGTCGTGGATGAGAACCGGTATTGCCTCTACTCGGAGGTCACCGGGAAACCCTGACGCGTGAAAGGGCGGGGTGCGGATTCCGGTATCGTCCGTATGACTGAGAATCCACATGCCTGCCGATGGAGGGCCGCGGGAAATCTGAGATCAACGCATGTGCTGGAGAATGCGGTCCTGGGGTTTCTGGCGATTGCCTTCCTGCTTGCGGGCACGAGCCCGCAGGCATGGAGCGATGACGAAGGGGGGAAGCCGAACATCATCGTCATCATGGCGGACGATCTCGGCTACAAGGACCTCGGGGTGCATGGCTGCAAGGACATCCCGACACCGCATCTGGACAAACTCGCCAGCGAGGGTGTTCGTTTCACCTCCGCCTACGTGACCTGGCCGATGTGCGGGCCCTCGCGCGCCGGCTTCCTGACTGGCAGGTACCAGTCCACGTTCGGTTATTACGAGAATGTCTCCGCGCCCTTTGATCCGAAGCAGGGGCTGCCGAAGATCGCGACGATTGCCAGCCTGTTGAAACAGCAGGGCTATGTCACCGGCGGGGTTGGCAAGTGGCACATGGGAACCACCGATGACCAGCACCCGAACGCGATGGGTTTTGACGACTGGTTCGGGTTTCTCGGTGGCGGGCGAATGTATTTCCCGCTCGATCATCCATCCTACAAGGGGCGCTTCACACCGATCAAGCGGCCGCTGAACATGAAGTATCTCCAGCACACGCTGCCGGTGATCCACAACCGCGAGCCGGTGGACTGGGACCAGTATCTGACCCGCGAGCTGACCGACGCGGGGGTCCGGTTTTTGGAGCAGAACCGTGAGCGGCCGTTTTTCCTCTTCATGTCGTACAATGCGCCGCATCTGGACCTGGAGGCGCCGGAGGAGACGATCGCGAAATTCCCGCCGGAGCAGATGACGAAGATCCCCGGGGTGACTCCCAAGTCGCGTTCGATCTATGGGGCGATGGTCGATGAAATGGATGCGGGCGTCGGGCGGTTGTTGGCCCGGGTCGACGAGCTGGGGCTCGCCGGGAACACGGTGATTTGGTTTTTGAGTGACAATGGCGGCATGAAAAAGACCAGTGACAACCGGCCGCTGCGGGGCGCGAAGGGGGCAGCCTACGAGGGCGGGATCCGGGTGCCGATGTTCGTCAAGTGGCCGGGCAAGACGCCTGCCGGGAAGGTGCTGGAGGCGCCGGTCAGCTCGCTGGACATCACGGCGACCACGATCGCCATGGCCGGCGGCGATCCGGAGGCCGCGGGGCTTCATGGCAAGGACATCCGGGCATACCTCACCGGTCAGTCGGACGAACCGCCGCACGATGCCTTGTTTTGGCACACCGCGCGGAACATGAATCCGGAAGGGGTGATCCGGGAGGGCGACTTCAAGCTGATCATCGGCAAAAAGAAGTTGGAGCTCTACAATCTGAGGGAGGACCTTGGAGAGACGAACAACCTGGCCAAAACCCACCCTGAAAAAGTGCGGGCGATGAAGGCCCGCTGGATGGAGTGGGACAAGGGCAGGAAGCCGCCGCTCTGGACGGGCGACGCAAACATTCAATACGCCGGCTACGACTGGTTGATCGGCAGCCCGCATTACAAAGCCCGGTCGGAATGAGCGAAGTGAATCGAATTCAAGACCATGGAAAATACGATTGCCATCGGGGCCTGTCTGCTGGCCATTGTGTGCAGTCGGATTGCCCGCGGAATCGTCGATCGACATGGAGGAATCATGGCGAAATGAGCCGATGCCTCTCGACAGCGATGTGGAATCAGGCACAACGGAAAACCCATTGAAACGTATGATGAAAACACCATTACCCCTGTTATTGCTCGGATTGTTGCTGGTTCATCCGGTGAGCCGTGCGGCCGAGTTGCTCTCCGAAAGTGACGAGGCCCACCACCAGCGGATGGAGTGGTTTACGGACGCCAAGTTCGGTCTCTTCATTCACTACGGCGTGTATT
This sequence comes from Verrucomicrobiota bacterium JB025, assembly GCA_030673875.1. Lineage (GTDB taxonomy): Bacteria > Verrucomicrobiota > Verrucomicrobiia > Verrucomicrobiales > Akkermansiaceae > Luteolibacter. The sequence continues at coordinate 12,177 of JAUTCT010000049.1, forward strand.
CGACCCTCGGGGGAGAATGGCAGGGCAAGCCGGTTCCGAAATATGCCGAGTGGATCCAGCGCTGGGGGAAGATCACGCCGGACGAATACATTCCATTGGCGTCGAATTTCCGGCCGGATGCGCTCGATGCCGACGCGTGGGTGAAGCGGGCGAAAGAGGCCGGCATGAAGTACATGGTGATCACGACCAAGCACCACGAGGGGTTCTGCCTCTGGGACAGCGCCCACACCGAGTATGACCTCGGCGAGGGGACGGCGTTTGACCGCGACATTCTGGGCGAGCTGAAAGCGGCCTGTGACAAATACGGGGTGAAGTTCGGTACCTACTATTCGATCATCGACTGGCATCATCCCTCGCAGCGGGCGGAGCAGGCATCGAACCAGACCCCGATGAATGACAAGGAGGGCTACGTCACCTACATGAAGGCGCAGCTCAAGGAGTTGATCGAGCGCTACGACCCGGCGATCATGTGGTTCGATGGTGACTGGACCCGTTGGTGGACGATGGAGGACGGGATCGATCTCTACAACTACCTGCGCGAACTCAGCCCCGACATGATCATCAACAACCGGGTGGCCAAGCGGGGGCAGTTCAAGAAGGACTTCGGCACGCCTGAGAACTTCACGCCGGGCGCGGCGCTGGACCACGCATGGGAGGCATGCTGGACGGTGAACCACTCGTGGGGATTCAAGAAGAGCGACACCAAGTGGAAGAGCACCGAAGTGCTGGTCCAGAAACTTGTCGATATCGTGGTGAAGGGGGGCAACCTCCTGCTGAATGTGGGGCCTCGTGCCGACGGCTCATGGCCGGACATGTCGATCCAGCAATTGGAGGAAATGGGCGAGTGGACGTCCGCTCATGGCGAGGCGATTTATGATGCCGAATTCGTCGCCGTGCCCGAACAACCATGGGGGCGCGTGGCCCGGGCGAAGGGTTCCGCGCCGGAGGAAGGCACCTTGTTTCTCTATGTGTTTGATTGGCCGAAGTCCGGCAAGCTGGTGCTGGAGGGAGTCCGGTTCGAGCAGGCGGGCGCGGCGACTTTTGCGGGCGAGGCGCTTGCCGTGAGCGGGTCGAAAGACGGGACCGGCATCGACCTTTCATCCGCCGGTGCCAACGCCTACGCCACGGTGTTGCGCGTGAACTACACCGGCATGTCGGCGCAGGTCGCGCCTACGGACGGCTATCAGTTTTCCGGGGACGAGTTGGTGCTTCAGGCGCGCGACGCGAAGCTGGCCGGGAAGAAGATCAAGTTGGAGAATGGCACGCAGATCGGATACTGGACCGACCCGAAGGCGACCGCCAGTTGGGATTTGAACGTGCCGGCTCCGGATGTCTTCCGGGTGAAGGCACTCTATGCCTGCAAGAAGGGCCATGACGGAAGTGAGGCCCGGTTGACCATCGGCGACAAGGTGCTCAATGCCACGGTGAAACCGACCGCTGGATGGGAGAGCTATGAGCTGCTCGACTTTGGGGTGGTGGACCTGAATCAGGTGGGTAGCATCGGCTGCACGCTTGGTTTCGGGGAGGCTCGCCAGGCCGCGCTGTTCAACCTCAAGACGCTCATCTTCGAGCCTGTGAAACACTAACCGACAGAAACTTTATGAAGAGAATACCAGGACTATCCATCGTCGTCGCCACGCAAGTGCTGGTTTGTGCGGCTTCGCGTGCGGAGCAGGCCCTGCCCAACGTCGTGATCCTGTATGCCGACGACATGGGCGTGGGGGATGTTTCCTACGGCGACAGCGAGGCGAAGATCCAAACGCCTAACATCGACCGGCTGGCGAGCCAGGGGATGACCTTGACCGACGGGCACAGTTCGTCCGGGGTTTGCACGCCGAGCCGGTATGCGATGCTCACGGGCCAACACCATTGGCGGCGCTTTCATGGGATCGTCCAGGCGTTTGGCAAGTCGGTCTTCAAACCCGGCGAGTTCACCATTGCGCGGATGTTCAAGAAACAGGGCTACCGGACCGCATGCTTCGGGAAATGGCACCTGGGGTGGGACTGGGATGCGATCCGGAAACCCGGCGCGGGTGGCAAGGACAAGGCGTCGGCGGCTTCCTACGATTGGACCAGGCGCTTTCCCGATGGTCCGGTGGATCAGGGGTTCGACCGCTACTTCGGCGACGGAACGATCAACTTTCCGCCATACTGCTGGATCGAAAACGACCGCTTTTTCACCATCCCGACCAAGCCGGTGATCAAGTCGAGGCCGCTCGCGGGTGGTGGCAGCTTCCGCAAGGGGCCGATGGCCGAGGGTTGGAATCCCTATGAAATCCTGCCGACGGTCACGAAGAAGACCGTCGAGTGGATTTCCGAACAGGACGGGGATCAGCCGTTTTTCGCCTACCTCGCCTTCAATTCCCCGCACTATCCGATCGTCCCTAACAAGGAGTTTCACGGGAAGTCCAGGGCCGGCTACTACGGCGACTTCGTGATCGAGACCGATGCGATGGTGGGCAAGGTGATGGCCGCCCTGGAGGAGAAAGGCCTGGCCGACAATACCATCGTGATTTTCACCGCGGACAACGGCACGGAGAAGTTTGCGTTTGAGCGTCTTGCGAAGCTCGACCAATGGAGTTCGGGCGAGTTCCGCGGGCTCAAGCGGGACCTTTACGAAGGCGGGCACCGGGTGCCCTTCGTCGTCCGCTGGCCGGGCAGGATCAAAGCCGGGTCGCGCTCGGCGGAAGTGGTGAGCCAGGTCGACCTGGCGGCGACCTTCGCCGGGATCACCGGATACAAGCTGGCGAATGATGAGGCGATCGACAGCTACGACATCCTGCCGGTCCTCACGGGGGCGGATTATTCCAGCCCGCTGCGGGTGGCGACGGTGCAGAACACCAACAAGGGCAAGTATGCGCTGCGGCAGGGGGACTGGGTGCTGATCGATGCTCCTTCGGGATCACATTCCGGCGAGCCGGCGGCCTATCTCGAGCACTTTGGCCTGAAGGTCTATCCGAAGGACAATCCCGGCCTTTTGTTCAACCTCAAGGACGATCCGAGGCAGTCGAAGAACCTCTATCAGCAGCACCCGGAGAAGGTCACGGCCATGCGCGCGCTGCTGAAACGCTACGTCGGTGGCGAGCGTTGTGCGCCGGAGAGAAACTAGCGCGGTTGCACGGAAAATCCCCCGATGATGAATCCAATGAAAGCCACTCCGGTTGCCCGCCGTTGCCGTCGCCTCGCAGCGGCATTTTCCGGACTTGCCGTGTTTTCGCTGGCGGCCCATGGCGCCAATCCGAAACCGAATGTGGTTTTGTTTTATGCGGATGACATGGGATACGGGGAAATCCAGCGGTTTCACCCCGAGCGGTCGAAGGTGCCGACCCCGCACTTGAATCAACTGTGCGACGAGGGGATGATGTTTACCGACGCCCATACCAGTTCCTCGGTGTGCACGCCCTCGCGATACGCGTTGCTCACCGGTCGTTACAACTGGCGCACCAGGCACCAGTCCGGCGTCGCGCAGGGTGGCAAGCCCTGCCTGATCGCCGCGGACCGGATGACTCTGGCATCGTTGTTCAAAGCGCAAGGCTACCAAACCGCGATGTTCGGGAAGTGGCATCTGGATTTCCAGTATCAGGTTCCCAAGGGTGCCAGGACCCCCGAATACCGGGCGGACGTCTGGAACTACGGAATGCCGGTCGGGACCGTGATCCCCGACGGCCCCGTGTCGAGGGGGTTCGATTATTTCCTGGGATTCCACCATTCCCGGACCATGAGCAGCCTGATCGAAAACGATACGGTGGTGGAATACATCAAATGCGTGGACGTGATGCAGCGGCTTGCCGATGCGGTGATTGGGACCATCGACGAACATGCCCGGACTGGCCGGGAAACCCCGTTTTTCATTTATTATCCGATGAACTCACCCCATCAGCCGGTGGTTCCGCGGGACGAGTGGAAAGGTCGGAGTGGCATCAACAATCCATACACGGATTTTGTTGCGCAGACGGATGATGCGGTGGGGCAGGTATTGAAGGCGCTGGAGAAAAACGGGCTCAAGGAAAACACCATCGTGTTGTTTGCCACGGACAACGGCTGCCACAAGCCCGCTGACACCTTTCTTAAGGACGGGCATGCGGTTTCCGGTCCGCTGCGCGACCGCAAGACGAGCATCCATGACGGAGGACACCGCGTTCCCTTCATCGTCCGCTGGCCGGGCGTCGTCGAAGCCGGTTCCCGGAGCGACCAGCTGGTTTGCATGACCGATCTTTTCGCGACCTTTGCCGAATTTTTTGCCTTCGAATATGCGGATGATACGGCGGAGGACAGCATTGGCTTCCTGTCGATTCTGAAGGGCGTTGCGCCGGAGGTGGCCCGCGGGACGATCGTGCACCATGACTTCAAAGGCCGCTTTGCGGTGCGGGAGGGCGATTGGAAGCTCATTCTCCGGCCGGATGACAAGGTCAAGGGAGCCACCGGATTGGAGGCGAAGTTCCAGCTCTATCACATGAAGCATGACATCGCGGAGGCCGACAACCTCGCGAACGAAACCCCTGAGAAGGTCGATACCCTCGTCAAACTGCTGGAAAAGCAGGTCGCGGACGGTCGAAGCACGCCCGGCGCGGCACAACAAAACGACACGAAGGTGGATATCTGGAAAAAGAAGAAGCGCGCCGCCTCAAAGAAACTGAAACCGCATGAATGACATGAAATTACTCAAACGATCGCTGGCAGTCTTGATGCTGTGCGTTTTCGCGGCTCCGCTGCAGGCTGCCCGGAAGCCGAACATCATCTTCATCATGACGGATGACCAGGGGTATGGACCAGTCGGGGCGCACGGACACCCGTGGATCCGGACGCCGGAGCTGGACAAGCTGCACGACCAATCGATCCGTTTTGACCGCTTCATGATGGGGTCGACTTGCGCGCCGAGTCGGGCGGGGATCATGACCGGAGTGCATTCGATCAAGAACGGCGTCACCCACACGATTTACGAACGCGAGCGGCTCAACCCGAAGGCAACGACCATCCCCGAGGTGTTGGAGCCGGCTGGCTACACGTCGGGGTATTTTGGCAAATGGCATTTGGGTGATGAGGACCCGTACCAGCCGGAAAACCGGGGGTTTGACGAGGTATTCATCCACGGGGCCGGCGGGATCGGCCAGGCCTACAAGGGGTCGTGCGCGGATGTGCCGCGAAACAAGTATTTCGATCCGGTGTTCAAGCACAACGGCACCTTTGTGAAGACCAAGGGCTATTGCACCGACATCCTGTTCAAGGCGACTCTCGGCTGGATTCAGTCGGTCAAGGATTCCGATCGGCCGTTTTTCGCCTACCTGTCGACCAACGCACCGCACAGCCCGTTCGTGGCGCCGCCGGAATATCAAAAATACTACGAGGACCGTGGGTTCAACAAGGCTGCGGCCGGCTTTTACGGGATGATCGAGCATATCGATGTGTGCATGGGACAGTTGTTCCAACAGTTGGAGACGTGGGGATTGTTGGAGAACACCATCGTCATCTTCACTTCCGACAATGGCACGACCACCAAGGGCTGCGGGCTCAAGGGCAAGGCCGGACGCCCCCAGGTCAAACTCGGTGTCGATCCAGAGGGAAAGCCGATGATGAGCTACAACGCGGGCATGAAGGGGCTCAAGGGAACGGTGGAAGAAGGCGGTGTCCGGGTTCCGTTTTTCGTGCGTTGGGACGGGGTGATCAAGGAAGGCCGAACCGTGGACAGGGTGGTCAGCTATCTCGACATCCTGCCGACCCTGGCGGATTTCGCCGGAGCCGAACTGCCGGGCACGCAGGCATTCGAAGGCAGGAGTCTCAAGCCGTTGATTCTGGAGAAGGATCCGGTTTGGGCGGACCGCCTCCATTTTCAGCATGTGACACGCTGGGGCCTCGGGGCGAATCCTGACGATTTCAAGTGGAAGGACTATTCGGTGCGCAACCAGCGCTTCCGGCTGGTCGAGGGCGTGCTTTACGACATGGAGAACGATCCCGGGCAGACGAGGGATGTGACGGCGGAGTTTCCCGAGGTGGTTTCCGAGATGAAGGCGGCCTACGAGAAATTCTGGGATGAGTCCCGCCCGCTGATGATCAACGACGGTGCGCCACTGGCGAAGGAGAAGCCGTTTCACGTCGATTACAATGCCCAGAAAGCAGGCTCGGGTATTCCCGATTGGCAGGGGCCGGCATTGCCGTGGAAGGATTCGTAGCAGGGATTCGTAGCAGGGGGACCCACCGGTGCTGGAAATCCCGATTTCCGGCAGCAATGGCACCGGGAAAAACGACTGAATCACCATGCAACGATTGTTCACGACTGTTCCTTTGATGGTTTGCCTGGTGGTTTCCGCCCGGGCAGCCGAGATCCATGTCGACCCAGCGGGGTCGGATACGAACCCGGGAACCAAGGGTGCTCCGTTGGCCACGATCCCGGCGGCCCGCGATGCGGTGCGCAAGCTGCGCGCTGCCGGTGAAACGGGAGATGTGGATGTGCTGCTTCAGGACGGACGTTATGCTCTGGATGAAACGTTGGTTTTCGGCATGGAGGATGCGGCTCCGGAAGGAGCCGTCACCCGTTATCTGGCGGCCGAAGGGGCAAGTCCGCTGGTGAGCGGCGGCCGCGTGATCAGCGGGTGGGAAAAGACGAACCTGCAGGACGGCAAGGTGTGGCGGGCGAAGGTGCCGTGGGCGACGGGTGAGGCGTTTTTCCACTGCCTCTACGATGGCGGGACCTTGCTGCAGCGGGCGCAGTCGGAGGGGTTTCGTGTGGAGGTGGATGCCAACCGCAATAGGTATGCCGGGAAACTGGAGGACCGGATCAACTTCACTTTCGCGGGGGAGGCGTTGAAACCATGGGAGAACCTCGAGGATTTGGAGATCTTTGGCGCGCCGACACGAGCGTGGCTGCGCAACTATCTGGGAATTGCCTCAGTCGATCCGAATGCGAAGACGGCTACGCTCTCGGTTCCCGCGACCTATAACATGTTCGGCGGGTGGGTGGTCGAAAACTGCATCGACCATCTGGATAAGTCGGGTGAGTGGGTTCTCAACTCAAAGAAAGGCATTCTCTATTACTGGCCGGAGTCCGGCACTCCGGGCGACCGGATCATTGCGCCGGTTCTGAACGAGTTGATCCGGGTGGAGGGGGTGAATGACGCGTCGTTGGCCGGGACAAGGGATCAACCGGTGGAGGGAATCGTTTTCGAGGGACTGCGTTTCGCGCATGCCGACCGCCAGAAGTGGCTGCCGGGGGACAAGGGCCTTCAGCACGACTGGAACATGTGGGACAAGACGAACGGGCTGGTGCGCTTTCGCGGCGCCCGCAACTGCGTGATTCGCAACTGCACGTTTTTCGACAGCGGCAGCGATGGCGTGAGGCTGGATTTGTTCTGCCAGAAAATCACGGTCGAGGGTTCCACGTTTCGGTGTCTTGGCGGCACCGGGATTCTGTTGGCCGGTTATGGGCCGGGGAAAAAGGACGTGAACCACGGCAACATCATTCACAACAACGAGATCACGCGGGTGGGTCAGTTGTTTCTGCATTCACCGGGGGTTTTTGTCTGGCAAAGCGGGCACAACCGGATTTCCCACAATCACATCCATGACCAGGCCTACACGGGGATGGTGGTGTCCGGGGTGCGCCGCCGGTTTTTCGCTCCGGTCTTTGCCGGGATGGGGGAGAAGAACCCCTTCGGCAGATGGCAGTTTCCGAATGGCACGCGCGAGCACCTCCCGACGATCCGCTGGGAGGAGATCAGCCTGAGTTCGGTGACGGACTGGGCGGCCTACGAACCCTACATGCACGCGCGCGGGAACATCATCGAGTTCAACGAGGTGCACGACTGCCTCAAGTTGCTTCACGATGGAAACTGCATCTATCTTTCCGGCAATGGAGATGGCAACATCGTGCGTCACAACGTGACCTACAACCATCCAAACGGAGCGATGATCCGCACCGACGATGACAGCCATGGTGCGACCGTGAGCCACAATCTGATGTTCGGGACCATGAGCGATTCCGGGATTGCGATCAAGGGGCTGAATACGGCGCAGCACAATGTGTTCATCAACTGCATCCTGACCACCGGGGGAGCCGGAAACACGGTGGACCCGGACAGCGAGTTGAGCAGGAACGTGTTTTACTTCACGGCCGGGACCCATCCGGGAAGCTTTCACAAGAAAATCGAACGAGTCGGGGCGGGGCTGGATTTCAACGTCTACTACGATGAAGGTGGAAACGCCCGACAGATCCTCAACGCCCAGCGGAAGAAGGACAAAAAGGAAAAGATCGATGTCCACAGCGTGGCCGGAGACCCGATGTTCAGCGATCATGCGCATGGGGATTTCTCCTTCAAGGCGGGGTCTCCCGCGCTGGAGTTGGGAATTGACCCGTTGCCGCGGGAAATGGTGGCGAGGATGGGCACCTCCCGTGATCCTTTCCTGCAGCGTTTTGCGAAGGGCGTGCCGCTGGCGACGCATCGCGGGGGGGAAGCCCGTGGCAGGAAAAACAAGTGAACCCAACAGGGGGGGATTTGAAGGCGGACTTTGAATGCGCCCCGGTGCAGGGCTGCTGATGGCGGTGATTTGCGGCGCCGGCCCCGCCGAGAGCGCGCCGGATGCGGGGGAACCGACCCGCATCGTCATCATGACGGATGACCCGGTCGCCGGGTGTCCGGGCGGGCGCACGTGATGCGGGCCCGCTGGATGATGGCGGGCCTCCCGGGCAAAGCATTCCAATTTCGCAGTAAGGATGCGGGAATGGGCGCGTATCTGGATGCGGATTGCCCATGCCGGCCGGCGCTCGCCCTGCTGCCGGGTGACTTTAAGGTCGCCAAATCCGCCTCTGTATCCAAACTTTATCCCGCACACCTCATGAAGTATCTACCGAAGTTTCCGAGTTCGATCACGGTCTTTGCAGCGTTGTCCCTGTTGGCCGCCCACGGCAAGGAGCCGGTGACCATCGAATCCCTGCTGCACGAAATGGTCGACCGCGATGCGGTGGCCCGTTTCCCGGAAAAGGATTTCCGCCTCAAGCAGCACAGCAGCTACGACCGGAGGTCGAAGAGCCCGGACGATCCGAATGGATGGTTCAAGAACAAGGATACCAACTGGAAGCCCACGGATGAGAATTTCATCCGGATCGAGGAGAAGGACGGCAGGAAGGAATGGGTGCTGATGGACCATCAGGCGCCGGGAGCGATCGTGCGCACCTGGATGCCGTGGCGGTGGCCGAACAAATCCGAGACCGACATCACCATGCGGATCTACCTGGACGGGTCGGACGAGCCGGCGCTGGAGGGCAACATGCTGGAGATGTTCGGCGGCAATGGTCTGGTGCCGTTTCCGCTCGCTCATCCGTCGCTGCGTTCGGCGGTGAGCTTTTTCCCGATCCCCTATGCGAAGAGCTGCAAGGTGACCACCGACAAGCATCCGTTCTATTTCATCTTCAATTTCCGGGAATACGAGGAGGGAACCCCGATCAAAACCTTCACGATGGCGGACTTCGAGGCCGCCAAGGGCCTGACGAAACGCACCGGCGAGGCGCTGCTGAACCCGGCCGCCACGGGCGCCGGAAATCCGCTCGGCTTCAGCACCACGCTGGCCGCCAGGGAGGAAAAATCGATTGATCTTCCGGCGGGCACGGCCGCCGTGCGCGAACTCACGGTGAAGCTCGGGAGCTATGAAAACGAGGACGTCACGCGCAAGGTGGTCCTCAAGATGGAATTCGACGGCAAGCAGACCGTCTGGTGTCCGGTCGGCGAATTCTTCGGCTCGGGCATCGGCCTGAACCCGGTGCAGGGCTGGTATCGCACGGTGGCCGAGGACGGCACGATGAGCAGTCGCTGGGTGATGCCCTATCAGAAAGGCGGCAGGGTCACGCTGCTGAACCTCGGCGGCGATGCGGTGGACGCGAAACTGGAAGTGAAAACCGGCGCCTGGACGTGGGATGATCGGTCGATGCATTTCCACGCCGGCTGGCGCGGCCAGTATCCGCTGCCGACGCGGCCGTATTCGGACTGGAACTACGTCACCATCAAGGGAAAGGGCGTTTATGTGGGCGACACGCTGACGGTCATGAACCCGGTCGACAAGTGGTGGGGTGAGGGCGACGAGAAGATCTGGGTCGATGGGGAGGATTTTCCCTCGCTCTTCGGCACGGGCACCGAGGACTACTATGCCTATTCCTGGGGTGGTTCGAGCACCGACTTTTACGAGCACCCGTTTCACGCCCAGCCGCGTGCGCACCATTACAACAAGCTGAACCGCAAGCCGGCGTCGAAACTGCGGGAGAACAACAACTTCGGCTACAGCGTGGAAACCCGCAGCCGCGCCCTGGACACCATGCCGTTCGGCAGTTCGCTGCAGCTGGACATGGAGGTCTGGCATTGGGCCGATTGTGACATGGGCTACGGTGTCGGCGCCTACTGGTATGGCTTTGCGGACACCACATCCAACCGCAAGCCGGAACCGGAGGAGGTGCTCAACGTGCCGGTGCCGCCGGCGGTCGATCCCGGCGCAGCGAAGGCGAAAAAGTAAGCCGCTTCACCCCAAAAACCCAACCCATGATCAATCCGAGTTTTCCGGTATGTGCCACCGTGGCCGTGCTGTCACTGAGTGTTGCGAAAGTCCGGGCGGATGCGCCGGTATCCATCGAGTCGCTGCTGCATGAAATGGTCGACCGCGATGCGGTGGCGCGTTTCCCGCAGCGGGATTTCCGTCTCAAGCAGCAGAGCAGCTACAACCGTGCATCCAGGACACCGGACGAGCCCGAGGGCTGGTTCACCAACAAGGACTTCAATCGGCGGCCGGGTGATCGGAATTTCCTCCGGATCGAGGAGAACGACGGCAAAAAGGAATGGGTGCTGATGGATCACGACGGGGCGGGGGCCATCGTGCGCACCTGGATGCCGTGGCTCCGACAGCTCAAGCCGGGTTCGGACATCACGATGCGCATTTACCTGGATGGCTCGGATGAGCCGGCGCTGGAGGGCAATATGCTCGGCATGTTTGACGGGAGCGGGGTGATTCCCCATCCCTTCGCCCATTCGTCGCTGCGTTCGGCGGTGAATTTCTTCCCGATCCCGTATGCCAAGAGCTGCAAGGTGACGACGGACAAGATGCCGTTTTTCTTCCAGTTCACTTTTCGCGAATACGCCGAAGGCACTCCGGTGAAGACCTTCACGATGGAGGACTTCGAAGCCGCGAAGGGGCTGACGGAACGCACCGGCGAGGCGCTGCTGAACCCGGCCGCCACGGGTGCCGGAAATCCGCTCGGTTTCGGTGCCGTGCTGGCCGCCGGGGAGGAGAAGTCGGTCGCCCTTCCGGTGGGCGAGGCGGCCGTGCGCGAGGTGTCCGTGAAGCTGGGAGACTACAGCGATCCGAATCTCACGCGGCAGGTCGTGCTCAAGATGGAGTTTGACGGCAGGGAGACGGTGTGGTGCCCGATCGGTGACTTCTTTGGCTCGGGAATCGGGCTGAATCCGGTGCAGGGCTGGTATCGCACGGTGGCCGAGGACGGCACGATGAGCTGCCGATGGGTGATGCCCTACCGGCAGGGTGGGAAGGTTTCGCTGCTGAACCTCAGTGACAAGGCCGTGGAGGCGGAGTTGGCGGTGAAGACCGGCGACTGGACCTGGGACGAACGGTCGATGTATTTTCACGCCGGCTGGCGCGGGCAGTATCCGGTGCCGACGCGGCCGTTTTCGGACTGGAACTATGTCACGCTCAAGGGAAAGGGCGTCTACGTGGGCGACACCCTGACGATCATGAATCCCGTCGAACAATGGTGGGGTGAGGGTGACGAGAAGATTTGGGTGGATGGCGAGGATTTTCCCTCGATTTTCGGCACGGGCACCGAGGACTACTACGCGTATTCCTGGGGCGGACGGAGCACGGATTTCTACGAGCATCCGTTTCATGCCCAGCCGTTTTCCCACAAGTACAACAAGTTGAACCGCAAGACCGGTAACGAGAAGAACACCATGGGCTTCAGCGTGGAAACCCGCAGTCGGGCACTGGACACCATGCCCTTCGGAAGCTCACTCCAGTTGGACATGGAGGTCTGGTCCGGCACGGACTGTGACATGGGCTATCAGGTCGGCGCCTATTGGTATGGGTTCGCGGACACGACGTCCAACCGCAAGCCGGAGCCGGTGGAGGTGCTCAACGTGCCGCCACTTCCGGTGGCGATGTCGGGCGAAGAAACACCGAAAACCAAGTGAAGAAGATCATGAAGAGTCGTGTGAAGTGTCCGTTGTTTGCCTGTCTGCTGACGGCATTGGCTTCTTTCGGAGCCCGGGCGGAAGAACCGGTGTCGGTCGAGTCGCTGCTGCATGAAATGGTCGACCGCGATGCGGTGGCGCGTTTCCCGCAGCGGGATTTCCGCCTCAAGCAGCACAGCAGCTACAACCGGTCGTCCAGGACGCCGGACGAGCCCGCGGGTTGGTTCACGAACAAGGATTTCAACAGTGGTCCGAAGGATCACAACTTCATCCGGGTGGAGGAGAACGGCGGGAGGAAGGAATGGGTGATGATGGATCATGAGGGGCCGGGCGCGATCGTGCGGACCTGGATGCCATGGGAAAATCCGGGAGCGGGCGGTTCCAAGGGAACCATGCGGTTCTATCTGGACGGCTCCGATGAGCCGGTGCTGGTCGGAAACAAGCTGGGTTTGTTCGATGGCAGCGGGTTGATTCCGTTTCCCTTCGCCCATTCGTCCCTGCGCTCCGCGGTGAACTTTTTTCCGATCCCGTATGCGAAGCGCTGCAAGGTGACGCTGGACCAGATCCCGCACTTCTACATCTTCACCTTCCGTGAGTATGACCGCGAAACCCCGGTGAGGACCTTCACGATGGAGGACTTTGAAGCCGCGAAGGGATTGACGGAAACCACCGGCAGGAAGCTGCTCAATCCGGTTGCCAGGGCGGGGGCGGAACCGCTCGCGCTGAGCACCACACTGGGCGCCGGCGAGGAGAAATCACTCGAACTGCCGGCGGGAACGGCTGCGGTGCGCGAACTCTCGGTGAAGCTGGGAAACTATGAAAACCCGGAGGTCACCCGCCAGGTGATCCTCAGGATCGAGTTTGACGGCAAGGAGACCGTCTGGTGTCCGGTCGGGGATTTCTTCGGCTCGGGGGTCGGGCTGAATCCGGTGCAGGGCTGGTATCGCACGGTGGCTGAGGACGGTACGATGACATGCCGCTGGGTGATGCCCTATCAAAAGGGCGGCAAGGTGACATTGCTGAACCTCGGCGATGAAGCTGTGGAGGCGAAGCTCGAGGTGAAAACCGGAGAATGGAAATGGGATGAGAACTCGATGTATTTCCACGCGGGATGGCGCGGGCAGTATCCGCTTCCGACGCGGCCGTATTCGGACTGGAACTACGTCACCCTGAAAGGGCGCGGCGTGTATGTCGGCGACACCTTGACGATCATGAACCCGGTGGAGAAATGGTGGGGCGAGGGCGATGAGAAGATCTGGGTCGACGGAGAGGGTTTTCCGTCGATGTTCGGCACTGGGACTGAGGATTACTATGCCTACTCATGGGGCGGCATGAGCACGGATTTCTACGAGCATCCATTTCACGCCCAGCCACGCGCGCACAAGTGGAACAAGGTCAACCGTAAGCCGGAATCGATGAAGGGAACGCGAAACACGCTGGGATACAGCGTGGAGACCCGCAGCCGGGCGCTCGACACGATGCCCTTCGCTAGCTCGCTGCAGCTGGACATGGAAATCTGGCATTGGGCCGACTGTGAGATGGGCTACGGTGTCGGCGCGTATTGGTATGGTTTCCCGGACACGACATCCAATCGCAAGCCGGAACCGGAGGAGGTGCTGAACGTGCCGGTCTTGGCAGAGCCGGTGGAAGGCGCTGCGGATAGCGTGGAGGAGATGTTCAAGGGTGCGGTCGAGATCACAGAGGAGCTCGTGGTTTCCAAACCCGATGGGGTGACGCTCAAGGTGCAGGATCTGAAGAGAATGAAACTCAAGGGAAGGTGGAGCAAGGACAAGCACCTGCTGTTCAAAGGCGCGAAGATGGGCGATACCGTGGAAATCAAGATCCCCGCCGCAAGTCCGGTGACCGAGAAGCTGACCTTGCACGCGACGAAATCGAGGGACTTCGGAGTGGTGCGGATTTCAGTGAACGGCAAGCCCGCGGGCGGAGAGATCGATCTGTATGCCACCAAGCCCGTGCCCTCTGGGGCGATTGAGTTGGGCGCGTTTGATCCCGTCGATGGCGGCTATGTGCTGCGTGTCGAGGTGGTCGGCCGGAATGCCATGAGCAAAGACACGTTTTTCGGTCTTGATTGCGTGACACGGAAAGAAGTGAGAAACTAGGTATAAAATGAACAATCGAATCCAAGTATCTAAGAGCCTGCTTGTTGCGCTCGGTCTCTCGGCCGCCGCGCATGGCGACATCATCGCGGGCTATGATTTTACCCTTAGCTCCGGTGACAGCACGCCGGAGGCCTCGGTTTCCAGTGCGAGCGTCATTGTCAGCGAGGCCGTGGGTGTGGGAGGGGCGGGCAGTTTCTCCGTCAACACGACCACCGGCGACAATACCGGTGAGGCAGCCAGTGGCACGGTCTTTGGCTCGACCTCCGGAGGTAGCTTCAGCGGGGTGAGCGAAACGATGACCGGAGCGTCGCTCGCGGATGCCATTTCCGATGGCGACTACATCACGTTCACGGTGACGGCGGAGATCCCCGGCACGCTGGATCTGAGCGGATTCTCGATCGATAAGGCAATCAACACTGGTTTCATCGAGCGGGTCGCGGACGAGTGGAACGTGCTGGCCAAGGTGGACGGGGATTCGACTGCCTGGAGCAGTGCCGACGCGCTGTTGGCGGCGGATCAGACGACCACGACGGCGCAGGGATTGACCGAGTTTGAAAGCACCTTCGTCGATCTATCCGAGAGCACATCGTTTGGGAGCAAGTTCCAGGGAGTCGACTCGGTTGAATTCCGCATCTACATGTGGGGCTCCAACGGAGCCGCTTACGCGAACGCAACGCGAATCGACCAGATCGTGGTCGAGGGGAGCGCTTCCGGTGAGGTGTTCAACCTTGCGAAGTTTCAGGCGAGTTCCGCGAGTTCGGCCAACAGCTCGACCCCGGCGCAGTATGGCAATGACGGATTTGTGACGCAGGACAACCGCTGGGCCAGCAGCGGCAGTGGCCCGCACTGGTATGAAGTCGAACTGGCGGTGCCGATGGAAATTGGCAGCGCGCATCTCTACAGTGGTGCGACCGGTGGCGATCCCGTCTCGGATTTGTCGCTGCAGTATTACGATGGCAGCGGCTGGGTTGACATCGCCGGAGCCTCGGCGAGCGGCAACACGCTGCGCTCGTTGAATCTGGAGTTTGATACAGCGGTGACGGCTCAGGAGTTTCGTCTTTACACGACTGATTCCTCGGCAGTGATCAGGGACTTGGCCTTGTATCCGCCGATTTCGAACGGGGCCGCCGTTCCCTTCGGAACGGACATGGATCTCAATGTCGCGAAGTTGCGTCAGTTTGAGTATTCGTCGGTGGCCGGGACCAACTACCCCGCGCTGGCGATCGACGGTTATGTCAGCGACTCCTCGGCATGGGCGAGCTCCAACAGCGCCGGACCGCATAGTTTCGAAGTGGTTTTCCCGCAGAACGAGCTGATTCGCGGCGTGCATCTCTACTCGGGATTCACCGGGGAGTCCGCTACCGTCATGGAAGACTTTACGGTGGACTATTGGAATGGCTCCAGCTGGGTCACGTTTTCCGGCGGATCGGTGACAGGGAATACCGAGGAAAACCTGAGCCTGTGGTTTGGCTCGGCGGTTTCGACTTCCCGTATTCGGGTGCGGACGACCGATTCCAAGCAGGCGGTGATCCGCGAGTTGGCGGCATTCGCGGAAAGCGGAGGGGATGCCTATCCGCTGTGGACGGATGCGCGCAACGAAGCGCCTCCGGGGGAGAGTTTTCTCGACTACGAGGACTCGTATTACACGATTGAAAACCGCTCCAACGACTTGTTTCTGTCCACCTCAGATTCCGGGTCGACCGTGACCGGTGGGGACGAGCCTTGGTTCCAGGTGCTGCTCAATATCGGCACGGACACCTACCGGCTGCGTAGCAAGGAAAGCGAGCTATGCTTCGAAGTTGAGAACGCCTCCACCGTCGAAGGGGCGGCGATTGTCGAGGGAAACTACACGGGCATGCCGCACCAGCGCTGGAGATTGGTGGACGCGGGCGACGGAGAGCATTTTCAGATCGTCAACGTCTGGAGTGGCATGGTGCTGGGGCTTGATGGTGCCGATGTGGTGCAGCAGGAGTCCGGTTCGGCGACTTCGCAGCATTGGGCCATCAACTATCAGAGGCATTATCCCAAGAAAGGACAGGCTTCGCATTTCCACTTCAATTTCATGTTCCAGCCGGGCTGGGCATACAACTGGCAGTACGATGATGAGGCCGAAGTGGAATACGGCCAATATCATCCGATGCAGTGGGGTGGAATCGCATCCTCCACTGCCGGCATTCTGCGCTATCAGTCTGAATGGTATGGCCGGGCGAACCAGACGACGGTGCTTGGTTTCAACGAACCCAACCTCGAGGACCAGGCGAACATGACGGAGGAAACGGCGGCTTATCAATGGCCGCGCCTGGAACGCATGCGGCTGCCATTGGCAGGCCCCTGTGACTCCAACTACAAAGGATCCTGGCGGGAGACCTTCAACGGACTGGCGGACGAGCGCGGGCTGCGCACGGAATACGAGGCGGTGCATTGGTATTCGCCGAATGGCGCGTCGACCGGCAGCCCCGGCACGCTCATCTCCAATCTGGAGTATGTCTACAATCTCTACGGCAGAAAAATCATGCTGACCGAGTTTTCGACCCGTGATTTCGCCGGAGACAAAGTGACCTGGAGTCGCAACCACAACTACAACTTCCTGGCGGAGTTCATGTGGCGCGCCGAGAGTCTGGATTGGCTCAAGAGTTGGTCGCTCTTCGAGTGGGGATACGGTGGCGATGTGGATACGA
Organism: Verrucomicrobiota bacterium JB025; assembly: GCA_030673875.1. GTDB lineage: Bacteria > Verrucomicrobiota > Verrucomicrobiia > Verrucomicrobiales > Akkermansiaceae > Luteolibacter. Next base: position 29,151 of record JAUTCT010000049.1, read on the forward strand.
CGGATGGCAACGGCTCCGATGTCACGGCGATGAATTCCCCGAAATTGGCATTGCACTACACCAACGATAAAACCGACCCCGGGTATGAGGACCTGATGGAATGTGGTCTGTTGCTCGCCGGTTGGGACGGTGTTGATGAAGTGTTGAATGACAAGCCCTACATCATCCACAACAAGGGGCGCTTCCTGCGCCTGATCGATGACCCTGCTTCAGGCACGATCAGCCATGCCGACGTGACGCATACGGACCAAACCGAACAATTCGTGCTTCAAGCCGCTTCCTCCGGAAATACCTACATTGTCGGGTTGAGCACAGGACGCCGGCTTTCCTACAATGGATCCAGTGTGGGTTTGGCGGATGCCGGGACAACCGGAGACAGCGTCGAGTGGGAACTGAATGAGTACCAGCATGGCTGGTTCTACATCGACCATCCGGCGACCGGAAAGCGTCTCCGGATAACCAATGCCGACGTCATCGACGCTGCGGCGGATTCGACTACCGGTGACAACCTTCGCTTCCGGTTCATTACACCCGCTGTGGAGTTCGAGTATTCCGACGAAGCGGAAGGGACGGTCCTCGTCGGTTACGACTTTGACGCATCCAGTTCCTACCCGACCAACCCGACGATGGTTTCCTCCAGCGTGACGGCGACTTCGCTGACCTCGCCGATGGATTTTGGGACCAGTTCTTCGTTTGGTGATATCACCGGTTTGGATGGTACGGGGGTGTCCTTCGGTAGCGCGGATGAGCTTGGCGCCATCAGTATCGCTGTCGATGATGCGCCGACTTCCAGCTTTGAAGACGCGGTGGCCGGAGAAGACTATATGTCGTTCACAGTGACCCCCGGCGACAACCGGACGCTGACCTTGTCCAGTCTTTCGTTTAAGGCGATTAAGCGGGCATCCACCTCAGTGGATGAATACGCCGTGACCGATGGATCGGGCACGATGATAGGCAATGCCGTCATGGCAACTACCGAAGGAAGCGGAACCGGAACCTACGAGAGTTTCGTTGTCTATCTCACCGGAACTGCGGTTGAGACCGTTACCGAGGCGACTGAATTCCGTATTTATGCCTGGGGCCCGGAGACGACCTCCCCGTGGGGGACGGCGGCCGCGATCGACAAGGTGGTCTTGCGCGGAATCGCGGGGCCGGTTCTTGTCGGCTATGATTTCGACGATGGGAGTGTGGAGGCGACGGAGGTGGTTTCTCCTCATGTCACTGCCACGGCGTTCACGTCTCCGATGGACATTTCGTTTCCGACCACGATCGGCGACAACAGCGGTGTGGACGCGGAGGGACTGGCCTTCGGAAATGCAAGCACGCTCACGTGCGTTGGCATCGGCGTGAACGATGCGACCACAGCTTCATTCTCCGCCGCAGTGGCGGGTGAGGACTATATGACCTTCACGGTGACTCCCAGTCCGGAAGTGACCTTGGACCTTGATGCCATCACCTTCAAGGCGAGTAAAACGGCCGAGACTTCGGTGGACGAGTATGCGGTGACGGATGAGTTCGGCAACTTGATTGGAGGAACCGTGTCGGTTTCCACGACTGGGCAACTGACAACCTATCAGCCGGTGAGCGTGGATCTGTCCGGCAATGCAGCCTATCAGGGGCTGAGCGATGCGGTGACCTTCCGCATCTATGCTTGGGGCCGGGGGACGACATCCACGGGCGGCACGCTCGCGATGATCGATAAAGTGACGCTACACGGGGATATCAACTTCAACACCATGCCGATGGCCATCGCGCAAAGTGTGGAGACGGCCATGGACACACCGGTGGACGTGACGCTCACCGGAAGCGATGTGGAGGGGGACTCGCTCGAATTCAGCGTGGTGTCCGGTCCTGCTTACGGAGCTCTGAGCGGCACGGCGCCGGATCTCACCTACACGCCGGACAGCGGTTATGTGGGCGAGGACAGCTTCACGTTTGTCGTCAGTGATGGGCAGACCACTAGTGAATCTGCTACGGTATCGATCCTCGCCGGCGTCGCGACGGATGTCATCGCCGGTTATGACTTCGATGACGGAACCGGAACCGCCACGGTGGCTGTGACCGAAAGTGACGACCGGGTTGTCGCCAGCGATTTCGGAGTCGGCGAAGGGATGGTTGTCTACTATTCCGAGGGCGCCAATGCCTTGTCGGAAGCGACCGACGCGCAAGGCAATCTGTTCGGAACGGAAAACGCGATTTCGTTTGGAGGAGGAACGACGACGTTGGGTTTCGTCGACATGAACAACAGCGACAATCTGGCCCTGGCGATCACCGAGGGCGACTACATGGAATTCACGATCACGCCGGACAGTGGCTATGAAATGGATTTGACCAGCTATACGTTCCGGACGCGGTCCAACAGCACGGATAATTCGGCGGAGCGCTGGGCGCTCTTCTCATCCGTGGATGGATTCGAGGAAGGCGCGCAGATTGAAGTCGGTCGAAACACCGCAGAGGGGAGCTATGTGAACTATGTGGTTGATTTGTCCGCGGCCGGTTTCCAGGGGCTGACTGATGCGGTGACTTTCCGCCTCTATATCTATGGCGGCAACGAGCCTTGGAGCGGCGCCACGATGTTTGACAAGGTGATCGTGCACGGTGACGTCAGTGTGATCGGAGAAGATGACGCCTATACCGAATGGGCGGAGAGTTACGGGCTGACCGGTGACGCCGCTCTGTATTCGGCCGATGGCGAGAACGGCGGCGTGGGGGATGGCTACAGCAATCTCGCGGAGTTTGCTCTCGGCATGGATCCCACGGTTTGGGATGCGGGATCCCGTGAGTCCTACGGAACGGTGACGGTGGGTGAAACAAGCTACTTCGAATACACGTATTACCGCCGCACGGATTGGGAGGAGGTCGGATTGATCTACGGGTTGTCGGATTCGACGACCCTGGATGATTTCGGCGACTCTCTCAACGCGCAGGATGATGTTCTGATAGGGGCCGAGGTTGACGGTTATGAACCTGTGACAAACCGTTACCTTCTGGGAGAGCCTGCGAAGTTCCTTCAACTGCAAATCACACAAGAATAAATCGGAATGAACAAATCTGCATTGTTACTGGTCGGAAGCCTTCTTGCGGCTGTGAACCTGACCGCCGCGCCGGTGATCGTCCAGTCGCCGGATGGCGAAGTGGCGGCATCGTTTGATGTCAAAGACGGAGCGCTGTTTTACTCGGTTTCCAAGGATGAGGCCCCGGTGGTGGGTTCGTCGAAGGTGGAGATCCTGAAGGGCGCGAAGATGACGCTGTCGGACCAATCGGTGAGTGACCACGACAGCAGTTGGAAGCCGGTGTGGGGGCAGTTCAGCAGCATCCGCGACCACCACCGCGAACTGACGCTTTCGCTGACGGCGGACGGCATGCCGGTGACGCTGCTTTGCCGGGTGTTTGATGGCGGGCTCGGATTCCGTTTCGTGCTGCCGGACGAGTCCAAGGGCAGGAAGCTGGTGTTTTCCAGCGAATACAAACCGCTGCAGACGGTGGCTCACTACGCGGGCCAGCGGGGCGGGAAAATCGGCAAACGTGCCGGTGTCCCCCTGGTGAGCGAGCGCAAGGACGGGCTGCACCTTGGCTTCCTTGAATCGGATTTGTATTCGGCCGCGGGGTTCGAACTCATGAAGGTCGGGCTTGCCGACAAGGGGAGGTCGTTTTCCGCCACCAGTTCGGCGGTGTCCGCCGGCAAGGGGCAGGTGACCGCGTGGCGGACGATTCTGGTCGGCGAGGCGGCGGGGGATCTGGCCGTCAACACCGTGGCGCTCAATCTGGCGGCACCGTGCCAGCTGGAGGACGCCAGCTGGATCAAGCCCGGCAAGGGGCTGTGGGACTGGCGGGTGCACGGGTATGACAATGGCGACTTCGTTTACGGCATCGATACCCGCAGTTTTCTCCGCTACATCGACTTTTGCGCCGAGCAGGGGATCGAGTATTTCACCATCGATGATTTCTGGTTCCTGAAGGCGAAGGACGGCAAGATGCAGGTTGCCCCGGAGGTCGATATCGAAAAGACGATGGCCTATGCCAAAGAAAAGGGCGTGAGGATCATGCTCTACTATGACCGTAAGAAGGGCGACTTCGGCGATGCGACCCTGTTCAGCCACTACGCGGAGCTGGGTGCCACGGGCATGAAATACGGCTTCATGGGCAACAAGGCGGAGTTCACCCGGAACTCGATCGACGCCGCGGCAAAGCACAGGTTGCTGATCAATTTCCACGACGGCCCGGTTCCGATGGCGGGCGTGGAGCGCACGATGCCGCACCTGATCTGCCGGGAGTATTGCCACGGCCAGCAGGACAGCCGGAGCGCGTTCACCCCGGAGACCTTCCTCAGGATGGCGATGGTCAGCTCGTTGTCCGGGCCGCTCGACATGTCGAACGGGAACTTCGGCATCAGGAGCATCAATGCCGGCGAGCGGGAGAAGGGACCGAAAAAGAAGAATTCGTATATCTCCACGGTGGTCAGCGAGGTGGCCCGTAATCTGGTGATTTACACCGGGTTGGTGACGCTGCCCGACGCGCCGGAGGAATACCGCAAGAAGATGGATTTGTTCGGTTTCCTCAAGGCGATGCCCGCGACCTGGGATGACAGCCGGGTGCTGAACTCGAAGATCGGGAGCTATATCACCACCGCGCGCCGCAGCGGGGACACCTGGTTTGTCGCGTCGGTGAACGACCAGAACGCGCGGACGCTCGACGTTCCGCTCGATTTTCTCGACGGGGGACGGAGCTACGAGGCGACGGTCTATCAGGATGCGCCGGACGCGCACGGGGTGAAAAACCCGGAGGCCTACAAAATCACCCGGATCACGGTGAAGAAAGGCGACGTGGTTGCGGCGCGTATGGCTGTCGGTGGCGGGCACGCGATGATTCTCAAGCCGGTCCGCTAGGAACAAACTGATCATGAACATGAAACGGACGATTTTGTTGATGGCGGCGGCCTGGGCGTGCACCGGCCTGAGTGCCTTTGCCGGGAAAGAACTGGCGAGCGAGGAGGAGCTGTATACGGGCAAGGAATACGCGGCCGCGTTTGCGAATCCCGCGGACAACCCCTCGCTGCCGAACGTCCTGCTGATCGGCGATTCGATATCGAATGCCTACACGGTGGATGTCCGCAAGCTGCTGCACGGGAAAGCGGACGTGTTCCGGATTCCCGGCAATGGCAAGAACTCGGCCTACGGGTTGAAGAACCTGAACAAGTGGCTGAGGATGAAGCCCGGCAAGTGGGACGTGATCCATTTCAACTGGGGCTTGTGGGACCTCTGTTATCGGAATCCCGAGTCGAAGGTCCAAGGGTACCGGGACAAGGTGAACGGAACCATCACGGCGACCCCGGAAGCATACCGCGCCAACATGGAGAAGATCGTGGCCCGGTTGAAGAAGACCGGTGCGACCCTGATCTGGTGTACCACGACACCGGTTCCGGAGTTCGAGGCCGGGCGCAAGCTGGGCGACGACATCAAATACAACCGGATTGCCGGGGAGATCATGAAGGCGAACGGTGTCCTGATCAATGACCTGCACGCCCACGCGCTGGTGAAACACTCTGAAATCCAGATCAAGAAGGGCGATGTCCACTACACCAAGGAAGGGTCGGCCTACCTTGCCGGGAAAGTGGCCCGCGAGATCGCGAAGGCGCTTCCTGACCCGGATGAAAAGTCAAACCACTGATCACAAACCCTGAGAAAACCCATCCATGAAAATTTCCCGTTCCTTACTGATCGTCACCGCTCTGGCGGCGTGTTCCGCGCTGGTTTCCGCCAAGACGAAGCCCAATATCGTCTACATCCTCGCCGATGACATGGGCTATGGCGACGTGCACTGCCTCAACCCGGAGCGCGGCAGGATCGCCACGCCGCATCTGGACCGCTTGGCCTCCGAGGGCATGGTGTTTACCGATGCGCATTCCAGTTCCTCGGTGTGCACGCCGACCCGTTACAGCATCATGACCGGCCGTTACAACTGGCGGAGCCCTCTGCAGAAGTCGGTGCTCTGGGGTTACAGCAAACCGTTGATCGAATCGGAGCGCCTGACGGTTGCGGCTTTCCTGAAGCAGCAGGGCTACAACACGGCGATGATCGGCAAGTGGCACCTCGGCATGGTGATGCCGACCACCGACGGCGTGCTCCCGAACGGTCGCAAGCCGAAGAAGACGACCATCGACTGGAAGGGCGAGATCAAGGAGGGACCGCATGACCGCGGGTTTGATTATTATTTCGGCATTCCGGCGTCGCTGGACATGGCTCCCTACGTCTGGATCGAGAACGACCGGTTTGTCAGCGCGGCGGACAACAACGCGCCGCAGAAACCGGCGGATGGTTTTGAAAAAGACCAGGTCCTGCCCGGGATCGGACGCAAGACGGTCGACTTCATCCGGCAGCAGGATGGCTCGAAACCGTTCTTTGTGTATGTGCCGCTGACCTCGCCGCACACACCGATCGTCCCGACCGACGAATGGAAGGGCAAGAGCGGGCTCGGCAGCTATGGCGACTTCATGATGCAGACCGACCATGTGATCGGTGAGATCCTGAAGGCCGTGGATGACTCGAAGTTTGCGAAAAACACGCTGGTGATCGTGACCAGTGACAACGGGTGTTCGAAAGCGGCGAAGATCGACCGCTTGCAGGCACAAGGGCACTATCCGAGCGCCCACCTGCGCGGTTCGAAGGCGGACCTCTGGGACGGCGGCCACCGCGTGCCCTTCATCGTGCGCTGGCCGGAAGCCGTGAAGGCCGGCACAAAGAGCGATCAGACGATTTGCCTGACCGACCTGATGGCGACCTGCGCGGACCTGACCGGCGCATCGGTGCCGGAGAACGCGGGTGAAGACAGCGTGAGTTTCGCCCCGGCGCTGAAGGGCGAACCGATCGTTTCCACGCGCAAGGGCGTCATCCATCACTCGATCAGCGGGCATTTCGGCTATCGGCAGGGGAAATGGAAACTGCTGCTCGCCAGAGGGTCCGGCGGTTGGTCGGCACCGAATGAAAAAGGGGCGGCAAAGGCCGGGCGTCCGGTTGCCCAGCTCTATGATATGGAGAGCGACCCGGGTGAAACCAAGAACCTCTACGCGTCCCATCCCGAAGTGGTGGCCAGCCTGTTGAAACAGTTGGAAACCGATGTCAGCCGCGGCCGCAGCACCGATGGCGCGCCGGCACGGAACGATGTGGCGGAGATCGAACTCTGGAAAAGCGGAAGGAACTAACCATGCAATTGATACAGCAGATTTGTGTCGGGATGATGATGCTGGTTCCGGTGGCCAGCGGTGTCACTGAGACGCGGCAGGGAGAGATCGACTACGCGCCGAGCGAGGCACCCCGGGTGCGGCATGGTCTCGCCACTCTGCCCATCGATTCCGCAGGGATCAACGTGGTGGCGGGAAATCTGGGGAACTACGAATCGGACTTCGGGAACAATTTCCGGAACTACATGAACCTCTGGCTGACCCCGAAGAAGCCCGGGGCCTGCCAGATCGACTGGAAACTCCGGGTTCCCGCCGACGGCGAATACGAGGTGGCCGCGCTTGCCGCGGGAAAGGGGTCGCAAATCAGCCTGACCTGCAATGGCGAGCGACAGCAGACGACCGCGAAGCTGGGACCCGCGGGGAGGGGCGGCTGGCAGCGCGTCAGTCTCGGGTCGATCGATTTGAAGGCGGGCGAAAACTCACTCCAACTCAACGCCGGGGCCACCGCGGATTTCAAGTTCGACGCGCTGGAACTGACCCAGCCGCCGGTCAAGGCGGCCCTGGTGAAGGACGCATTGGCCATGCGGAAAAACCCCGAGTGGTTCCGCAAGGCGGGCTACGGGCTGATGTTCCAGTGGACCAACCGGGCGACGCCTCCGGAGGGTCCGGTCAAGCCGTGGCAGGAAAAGGTCGACACCTTCGATCTCGATGGATTCGTCGAGACCGTCGTGGAGTCGGGCGCGGCGTATGTCCTCTGGTCGGTCACCTGGGGAAACCAGTATGTTTCGGCACCGGTCGAGTCCCTGGACGCCTTGATCGAGGGGCGCACGACCAAGCGCGATTTGCTAGGGGAAATGGCGGACGCCCTGCACGCACGGGATATCAAACTGATCTTCTACTATCACTACGGCTACGACTGCAACCACTCGATCGATGCGGAATGGATGGAGGCGTCCGGCGGATACAAGGCGGACAAGACGGAGTTCTACCGGAACTGGATGGCCATCGTGTCCGAGCTTGGCGAACGCTACGGCGACAAGCTGCACGGTTGGTGGTTCGATGGCGGCCAGCGCTACTACAACTGCCACTTTGACGGCACGCCCGGCGATCAGGGGATTCTGTCCGCACCGTTCAAGGAGCTGACGCTCGCGGCGCGGGCTGGAAATCCGGAGCGGATGGTCGCCTACAACTCGTGGGTCAAACCCCGCCTCACCGAGTATCAGGACTACTACGCCGGCGAAGGCGCGCACGTTTCCTCAGGCATGGAGGGAGGGGTTTTCCGCGCCGGACCGCAGGAGGGCCTGCAGGGCCATGGATGTTTCATTTTCGAAAGGAAATGGGGGCACATTGAGCCCGATACCGTCATTCCCAAACCGAAGTTCACGCTGAAGAAGCTGAAGTTCCTGGTGGAGAGGGCGCAGAAGGACCAGTTTCCCTTGTCGATCAACCTGGAAATGTATGAGGACGGCTCGGTTTCCCCGGATTCACTTGCCTTGCTGAAGAAGCTCCGGATGGCGATCCGCGGGGAATGATTCGTGCGTTCAGGTTAGCTGGCGATGAAAGGAAACGCCGCGATCTCCGGTATGATCTGGATTGCCCGGGTGGCGGCTGGCTTGCGGCCCGCTCGCAGGACGGGAACGACGCATCAGCAGACCCACCCGTAGAACAAGCAGCACAATGAAACCCATGTGGAGCCAATTGGTGCTCGGTGTCGCGGCCCTTTGGATGGGGACCGCGCCGGTCCGGGCGTTCGCGCAGTCGGAACTCGCTTTTGATGGCACCGGAAAGTCTGCGAGGCTGATCCTGGGCGGGCAGGAGTTTGCGCTTTCCCGGTCGTCCGGGTTCCGCTTCGAGCATGGCGAAGGTAAGGACAAGTCGGTGGTCGACCTCAGCGTGGTCGGGACCTCCGGCAACGAACTGCGGGTGGCGGCTCCCGGCGGGATGCCCGCGTTCACCTTCCGGATCGATGCGTATGACAAGCACCTGGCGGTCCACTTGCTGCACGCCGAAGGCATCGGATCGGGCCGGGACTGCCGGTTGAGCCTGGTGCTCGATTCCACAAAGGTCGCCGCCTACACGCTCAACGACATGATGACGGCGAATACGGAGAATCGGCGGAGAAAAACCACCGAACTGGTTTGGCCGTATCTATGGGGCCGGCCGCGGCCGAACGGCATGCGGGGCAGCGTGGTCCTTTACGACGGAACCCTGCGCGGCAAGCAAAAGGATGCGGTGCTGGCGGAGATCTGGTCGGTCCAGGGAACGGCCGGCCACATGGTGCGTCCGGCGGGTCGGAAGTCGTGGACGGAGGCGGATGTGCTGGCGTGGGTGGACCGCTGGGTGAAGAAATTTTCGACCATTTCCAAGGTGAGCATAGGTGCGGAGAATCCGCGGGAGCTTGAGGAAATGACGAAAACCTACGTGCTCCCCAGCGGTGCCAACCGGGTCTACATGTTCACCCACATCTGGCGGCAGAGGGGGCACGGGATGACCGAAGTGAATACCGGATTGTTTCCCGAGGGGAAGGCGGACCTGCTGGGGTATGGCAATTTTCTGGCCGAGCGCGGCATTCACCTGCAACTCAAGAGTCTGAGTCCCCAGATTGACAGGGATTACGCCAAATACATTTCGCCCGACCATGTGGACCCGCGCATCATGCGCTGGGCTTCCGGCGAGTCGGTGGAGGATGTCGGTCCTTCCGACACCACGATTCTGTTCCGTCTGGAGAAGGAATTCTTCGACAAGGAGTTCGAAGGCTTCATGCGGATTGGCAACGAGATCGTTTTTGCCAAGCAGATTGACAAGGGAAACGACGGGATCTGGACTCTGAGGAAATGCACCCGGGGATACGGAGGGAGCACTGCGAAATCCCACAAGGCGGGCGCCGGGATGGCGGGCTGTGTTGAGATTAACGGTTCGTTCAATTTCGAGGACGATTTCGGCAAATCCAACAGCCTCGCCGAGGAAATCTGCGGGGAATACGGCGACTTTCTCAACGAGGTGAACGTCGGGCACCTGCACTTCGACGGCACCGGGCGGATGGACCAGTATCCGTGGTTTGTGCGGGATTTCACGGACTACGTGTACAGTCGTGTGGACCAACCGGTGACGGGCAGCAGGGTTGGCGGAAACCTGCCGGCCAATTTCGAACACCAGTTCAGCGCCGCTCAGGCGATCAGCGGAGCAACCGGATACCGCGATATCCGGATCGGACCGCGTTTGCATCAAAAGGGCCGCAAACACACGGAGTATTCGGCCAGTATGCTCGACCTTCATTTCGACGTGATGGACGGCGTGAGGTTGGGGAGTCGCCGGCCCTCCCTGCTGGGCGGGCAGAGCGGTGCCAGCCTGAGTTGGAAGACGCTGGAGAACTACGGGCTGACCGACCATGCGTTTCAGCTGTTCAAGTATTGGGTCGAACTGGCGCCGGTGTTTGACGATGCGGACGCGGACTATCTCGCCGGATTCATGTTCAAGCCGCGCGGCCACCACTATCAGGGGGAAGACGTGCTGGTGCTCGGCAAGAACGGGCAGGGGAAATACATCTTCACGCCGCACCGTGTCATGGGCCGGACTTCTGGTGAGGACGAACCATACAAGATCGACCAGGAATGGGGCGCGGTTCCCCGTTTCCAGCACATCCGGGCGGGAACGGTCATGGAACTGCTGAACCCCTATCAGGCGCAACAACCGCAGGTGGTGATCCATGTCAAAGACGGTTCCCCGGCATTCAGGAATCCGCGGATCCGGGTGGATGGCGGAGGGCTGGCAGTGACCGGCGAGGTGGAGCCGAACGAATACCTGAAGTATGAAGGCGGCGACATGGCGACGGTCTATGATGAGAACTGGAACGCGCTGCGGAAACTGCCGGCCCGCGCCTCGGGATTCACGGTCGGGAAGGGCAACAACACCATCACCACGGAAGCGGGCGACGGCTCGGACAAGCCCGAGCTACGGGTGCAGTTCATCACGCTTGGACCGGTTTACGTTCTGAAAACCAATCAGCATTTATGAAATATTTCATTGGGATCGTCGCCGCGGGCGTCGTCGCGGCCGGCACTGCACTGGCGGCCGGTGGGCCCTTGCGCGTTTTGAATTTCCAGGCCGACAACGGGTATCAGCACCAGTCGAAGGCGGCGGCGCTGGCCCTGGTCGAGCGCTTGGGAGAAAAGAACGGCTGGGTGGTGGTCACGACCAAGGACTCGGCGAGCCTGACCGGGCTGGAGTTGGGCAGCTTCGATGCCGTGGTGTTCAACAACAACTGCGGCAACAAGGGCCCGGTGATGAAGCCGGCCGAACAGCGGGCGTTGCGGAACTACATCCAACACGGCGGCGGCTTTGTCGGGGTGCATTGCGCCGGCGCCCTGTGGAAGGAAGGCGGGGCCTTCCAGGCCTGGTATGAGGGGTTGATCGGCACCCGGTTGATCGATCACCCGAAGGTCCAGCAGGCGCGGTTGGTGGTCGAAGACCGCAGCCATCCGGCGACCCGCCACCTGCCGGAGGAATGGCGCGTGGTCGACGAGTTTCACCGCTTTGGTTCGAACCCCCGCGCGGACGTCAACGTGCTGATTTCGGTGGATGAGAACTCCTATCAGGGCGAGCAGAAGATGGGCGGCGACCATCCGTTCGTGTGGTGCCACGAATACGATGGCGGGCGGTCGTTTTTCACCTCGCTCGGCCACACCAGGGAGATCTATCGGAATCCGCGGTTTGAAAAACTGATCGAGGGGGCGGTATTGTGGGCCGGCGGCGGGTCGGCGGCGGGTGCGGAGGCGTCACCGAATGGCGCGCACGTGCCGGTGAGGGACGGGTTGTTTCTCGATCTGGACGCCAATGCGGGGGTCGAGCTGGAGGAGGGAAACCGGGTGAAGGCGTGGCGCAACCAGGTGCGCGGCAATGCCGCCGAGGTGTTTGTGAAACGCGATGCAGGCCGCAAGCAGGCCGGTTCCGGGCGGCCGACGCTGAAGAAGCATGTCGCGGAGATCGGCGGAAACCACACGCTGGTTTTCGAGGAGCAGGAACTGGTCAACATGGATGAGGACGCCTTCGACCATCTGGTGACCGGCAGCGGTTACACGTGGTTTTCGGTGATGAGCGTGGATCGGCAGCACGTCGGGAAAAAGGACGTGAATTCGTTTTTCGGCAACCTGCGCAATGGACCGCCCTACGACGGGTTCTGGGGGAACCTGATGGACGACAACCGCGTCTGGATGGGCACCCGCAACGGCATCCAGCCGGAGGAAAAACCGAAACGGCAGCCGCTCTGGGATGCGAAACTCAACCCGTGCGTGGCCAGCGGCGATCCCCTGGAAGTGAACCGCTACTACCTGGTGATGGGGCGGATGGGCGCGGGGAAAGAGGTGGTCGACCTTGAGTTGTTCATCAATTCCGCGACGCCGGTGGACCGCAAGCCGGTGCCGGTGAACCCGCAGGCCAATCCGTCGAAGATGGCGGTCGGCCAGGAGCGGGATGCCACGACCCACCCGGGCAAGGAGTCGTTTCACGGCGAGATCGCCCGTCTCTTGATCTACGACCGTGCGCTCGACGATGCGGAGATGGCCGCAATGGTCCGCCATCTGTCCGCCGCCTATCAGATCCGCAGCAGCGAGTGACCGGCGGCAGCGGCGAGGGGGGCGGTGGATGACTTTTTCCGGCGGAAGCCGAGGGCCAGTCCGCAGAGCGAGAGCAGCATCAGGGACGATGGCTCGGGGACGGCTGCCGGTGCCAGATTCAGGGTGCTGGACGATGAGTAGGTGGTGTCATCGGGACCGTCGGCGACCTTGTAGGACCCCGGGAAGTATGCGATGCGGGTCGTCGCATCCGCGGAGAAATAGTTGGCGCCGTTGGTCAGGCTGCCGCCGTTGCGGAACCACTGGGTGTCCGTGGCGCCATCCCACGTGAATTCGGTTCCGGGTTGGGATCCCTCGTTCCACCCGCCGCCGGACATCGACCCCAAGGGGGCGCTGACGGCCGACTGGGTGACCGAAAAATCGGTGATGTGGTAAACGCCCGCGGGGGCGCTGCCGCCTGAGAGGTCGCCGTCGGTGACGAAGGTTCCGGCTTCGCCGTTGAACGACCAATTCCACGTGATGGCGGCATTCGCGGTTCCAGACATCGGTCCGAGGGTGATGAGAGCGGCGGCAAGTGTTGCGAGATGGTGTGGGGTGTTCAACATGGTGTGGGGTGGTTGCGGACCTGGAATGTTGCGAATCCTTGGGGTCAAGGAGTGTTGATTTTATAGGGTGGCGAATAATCGTAAATCAAGAAACTCCCCTCAGAAATTACCTGATCAGTCTGAATCTGTGATTCTTATTGGCGCTTCTTGAGTGAGAGGTTCCTTCGCTTGATCGCCCTGGTTCGATGCACTTGCTTACTTGCTTGATTGAGTGGGGGCTGAGGCGCAGCCGCGAGCAGGGGATGCGGACGGTTGGTGGGAGAATACCCTTCTTAGGCGATAACAATTTGGGGGATTTTGCGTAGAGTGAGCGCTTACGAGTGAAGGAATGAGAAGAACCCGGAGACACGCGGCGACGCCGGTGCCCCCATCGCTTTCCGCGTGGACCGGAGATCGCCATGCCGGTTTTCTATTTCCTCCCGTGCCCGAATGCCTCCAAACTCTCAAAGAACGATAACAGCACCATGCAACCTGAAACCCATCGAGATGACTCGTCCGCTCCCGCATCGTCCTTCGGCCGTCGCGATTTCCTGAAAACCACCGGTTTGACCTCCGCCCTGCTGATGGCCGGCCGGTTCGACGTGATGGCCGGGCCATTCAATGCCGCGGACTTCGACAAAATCATCCCCGCCGACAAGAAGCTGAGCAAGCAGTGGATCGACAGCCTCTACGCGCGCGGCGAGCCGACCACGGTGAAGGCCGGAAAGGTCGACTACATCGGCATGCCGATCAATGGGGTCGGCACCGGCCAGGTGTATCTCAGTGGCGACGGTGAACTCTGGTACTGGAATCTGAGTGCCGAGAAACGCAAAAAGAACAACCCGAAAGGCGCGGCATACATGGACCCGGATGTCGCCAAGGGGCTGGACGGGCAGGGCTTCGCGATCCAGACGAACGGCAAAACCTTCCCTCTGAATTCCAGTGGATTCAGTGACGTGACCTTCACCAACCAGTATCCGATGGCTTTGGTCGACTACAGCGACGCGGCCTGTCCGGTGAAGGTGAGGCTGGAGGCCTACACGCCGTTCATTCCGCTGAACCGCGAGGAGTCCAGCTATCCGGTGATCGTCATGCGCTACACGGTGACGAACGGCTCGTCCGCGGAGCAGGAGGTGTCCATCGCCGGATGGATCGACAACATCTGGGGTGCGAAAGGGGCCAAAGTCAGCGCCTATCGGGAAATGGAGCACATGGCGGCCGTCGAGTGTTCCGGAGGCAACGAAAAGAGCAACGGCATGGCGCTCGGGATATTCGGCGGGGAAAAACCGGAGCTTGTGGATGTCCAGAAGGCCAAGGTCGGGATCGAGGGCGTGTTCGAGGCGGCTGGAGGAGCGAAGCAGGGCAAGTCGAGAATGGCGTCGATCGGGCGCAAGCTGACCTTGAAACCCGGTGAGTCGCAGACCGTGTCGTTCGCGGTTTCCTGGCGCCTGCCGAATGTGAAATACGGTACGGGTTTCGGCAAAAAAACCTCACCAGGACGCTACCACTATGCGACGCAGTGGCCGAGCGCCGCCGATGCCGCCGCGCAGGTCGCCGAACGCGAAACGACCTTGTATGATACCACCAAAAAGTGGGTCGACACGTGGTATGACTCCACCTTGCCGTATTGGTTCCTGGAGCGCGCGTTCATCCCCATCGACTGCATGCAGACCCAGATGGTGCAGCGGGTGATTCCCAAGGGGGAAACCGAAGACATCTACAACATGGAGGAAGGCGTGCGCTGCTGCCCGGGAAACTGCACCCACGTGTGGAACTACGCGCAGGGTCTGGCGCGGATTTTCCCAGAGATCGAACGCGAGTGCCGCGATCGAATCGAGTATGGCCACGGGTTCAACGGCAAGACCGGCATGGTGTTTTTCCGCTATTCCATGAGAGACGGAGCCAAGGGCAGGGACGACGCTCTGGACGGCACCTGCGGGACGATCATCCGGGTGCTGCGCGAAAGCCAGATGACGACCGACTACAAGTTCCTCGCCAGCATCTGGGACCGGGTGAAACTCTCGATGGATTTCGTCATCAAGGAATGGGATCCGGATGAAGACGGCATTCTTTCCGGTGCCCAGCACAACACGCTGGACGAACCCTGGCACGGCAAGGTGCCGTGGTTGATCAATGTCTATCACGCCGCTCTCAAGGCCTCGGCCGTCATGGCGCGCCAGATGAAGCAGCCGGCCGTCGCCGATCGCTACGAGGCGATCATCGCCAAGGGGGCTCCTGCCATGGTGAAGGAACTGTGGAACGAGGACTTCGGGTATTTCGTCCACATCCCGCCAACCGATGAGACCAAGATGCACGGATCGACCAACGGCTGCCACATCGACCAGGTGCTCGGTGACAGCTGGCTCTATGAGGTCGGTCTGGACCCGATCCTTCCCCGCGACAAGACGCGCAAGGCGCTGAAGGCCTTGTGGAAATACAACTTCACGCCGGACGTCGGAGCCTTCCGCAAGGTGATGACCAACGGCCGTTGGTACGCCGCCAAGGGGGATGCCGGATTGGTGATGACCAGTTTCCCGCACGGAAAAATCGAACCGAAGAGCGGCAACAAGAACTACGCCGGCTACCTCAACGAGTGCATGACCGGCTTCGAGTGGCAGGTGGCCGCCCACATGATGCGCGAGGGCATGGTGGAGGAGGGACTGGCCATCGGCAGGGCGATCTATGACCGCTACACCGCCGACAAGCGCAACCCCTACAACGAAATCGAATGCAGTGACCATTACTCGCGCGCGATGGCCAGCTACGGCGCCTACCTGGCGGCATGCGGGTATCGCTATGACGGCCCGGAGGGCAGGCTGGGCTTTGGTCCGAAGCTGAGCCCGGAGAACTTCCGCGCGGCCTTCACTACTGCGGAAGGCTGGGGGAGATTCACCCAGAAGGTGGACGCCGGGAAACACACGGCCGGCATCGAGATGCGCTACGGCCGACTGCAGCTCAACGAGTTGGCGCTCGACATGGTGCAGGGCGTCGCCGCCGGCAAGGCCGCGGTGGAGCTGGACGGACAGCCGGTCGCGAGCTCGCTGGAAACCGGCGGGGGGCGCTACGTGTTGAAGTTCGATCCGGGCGTCACGGTGAACTCCGGACAAACCCTGACCGTCACCCTCAGCTGAGCGAAACCGTTCCCAAGGACAACCGGAAATGAAAATCACGCGACACAAGGAAGGCGTCTTCTACGACGGCCGTCGTCGTTCGGCCGGTCACGGTGGTGGCCGGCGCGCGCTGCCGGTTCACCGGTGGTTCGCCGGCATGCTGGCGCTCGCGCTGGCCACGGCCTGCGGTGCGGAGGTGAAACCGAATTTCCTCATCCTGCTCACCGACGACCAGGGCTATCAGGACCTCGGTTGCTACGGCTCGCCGGACATCAGGACGCCGCGGATCGACGCCATGGCCAAAGAGGGAATCCGTTTCACCAACTTCTACGCTCAGCCGGTCTGCGGGCCGTCGCGCAAGGCGATTCTCACCGGATGTTACCCGCTGCGCACCGCGACTTCCGGGCTGGAGGAACGCACGCAGCCGCACCCGCGGTTGGAGGCGTCGGAGGTCACGATCGCCGAGATCCTCAAGGCGCGGGGGTATGCGACGGCGGCATACGGCAAGTGGGACATCGACGGCCGTTTCAAGTTCAAGAGCAAGAAGCTGCTGCCCACGCACCAGGGGTTCGACTCCTACTATGGCGCTCCTGATGACGGCCGGAAGTTCCTGGAAAACGACCGGCCGACGGCCACCCAGCCGCCCGCGCTCCGCACCCGGCTCTACACCGACAAGGCGATTTCCTTCATCAGGGAAAACAAGGACCGGCCGTTCTTCGCCTACGTCGCCTATCACATGCCGCACGTGAAGCTCGCGGCCTCCGGTGAGTTCAAGGGGAAATCCAGGGGCGGGCTCTACGGCGATGTGATCGAGGAGATCGACCACAACGTCGGGCGCATTCTCGACGTCCTGGCCGCGGAAGGTCTGGATCAGCGCACGTATGTCGTGTTCGCCAGCGACAACGGCCCGTGGTATCTGGGAAACAGCGCGCCGCACGTCAAACAATACGGCAGCAGGGAGAAGGCGGAGCAGCAGGGTGGCTCGGCGCTGCCCCTGCGCGGTGACAAAACCACCAGTTGGGAGGGCGGCTTCCGGGTGCCCGGCATCTGGTGG
This sequence comes from Verrucomicrobiota bacterium JB025, assembly GCA_030673875.1. GTDB lineage: Bacteria > Verrucomicrobiota > Verrucomicrobiia > Verrucomicrobiales > Akkermansiaceae > Luteolibacter. The sequence goes on from JAUTCT010000049.1 coordinate 46,646, forward strand.
GCGCCCGGCAGGATCCCGGCCGGGCAGGTGAGCGATGAAATCGCCACGACCCTCGACATCCTGCCGACCTTCACCCGTCTCGCGGGTGGCACGCTGCCCGCGGACCGCGTGATCGACGGCCACGACATCACCCCGTTGATCCACGGCGTGCCGGGTGCGAAGAGCCCGACCACGGCGTTTTTCTACTATGTGAGGAACACGCTGCAGGCGGTGCGGGCCGGCAAGTGGAAACTGCGCGTGCCGCACCCGCAGGACACCTTCTGGCAGCGGTTCTATCGGGACGGCGACTATTTCCAGGTGACCTCGCCGATGTTGGTTGACCTCGAGTCGGACATCGGGGAAACCACGGACGTCGCCGCCGCGCACCCTGAGGTGGTCGCCAGGCTGATGAAGCAAATCGAATTCGCCCGCAAGGATATCGGCGATGGCGAGCGGGTCGGAGAAAACGCCCGGATGCCGGAAAAACTCAACCACTGACGAATCATGAATCTGCCGGGAATAGTGAAAACCACCGCGCTTGCCCTGCTGTTTGGAACGGCATGTCCCGCCGCGGAAAAACCGAACTTCGTCATCATTTTCACCGATGACCAGGGATACGCGGACCTCGGCTGTTTCGGCGGCACCCACGTCAAGACGCCCCGGATCGACCGGATGGCGGAGGAAGGCGCGAGGCTGACCAGCTTCTACGTCGCGGGCTCGGTGTGCACGCCGTCGCGGTCGGCGCTGATGACCGGTTGCTACCCGCGGCGCATCGGGCTGGCCAACGGCGTGTTTCTCGCGGGGGACAAGAACGGCCTGCATCCGGATGAAGTCACCATCGCCGAGGTGCTCAAGCCGGCGGGCTACGCGACCGGGATGTTCGGCAAGTGGCACTTGGGCGACCAGCCGGAGTTTCTGCCGACCCGCCAGGGATTCGACGAGTTTTTCGGCATCCCCTACAGCCATGACATCCACCCGTTTCACGGCAACAAGAGGCACAAGTTCCCGCCGCTGCCGCTGATGGAGATGGAAAAGGTGATCGAGGAGGAACCGGACGCGGACTACCTGACGAAACGCATCACCGAGCGGGCCGTCGATTTCATCGCCAGGCACAAGGACGAGCCGTTTTTCCTCTACGTGCCGCACCCGATCCCGCACCGGCCGCTCCACATGTCGCCGCCATTCATGGAGGCGGTGCCGGCGGACATCAGGGCGAAACTCAAGGACGAAGTGGGCGTCGACTACGCCACCCGCGACAAGATCTACAACCAGGCCATCAGCGAGATCGACTGGTCGGTCGGGCGGATCCTCGATGCCCTGAAAGCCAACGGGCTCGATGAGAACACGCTGGTGATCTATTCGTCGGACAACGGCCCGTCGGTCGGCAGGACGGCGCCGCTCACCGGCGGCAAGGGCAGTTCCTATGAAGGTGGCATGCGGGTGCCGACGGTGGTCCGCTGGCCGGGCGGGGTGCCGGCAGGACAGGTGAACGACGAGGTGATGACCGCCATGGATTTGCTGCCGACCTTTGCGAAACTCGGCGGCGCCGGGTTGCCGGACGACCGGGTGATCGACGGCCGCGACATCCTGCCCGTGCTCCGCGGCAAGGCACCGAGCCCGCACGACGCGTTTTTCTACTACAAGGCCGATGCGCTCAAGGCGGTGCGCTCCGGCAAATGGAAACTCCACTTCGGCAAGGCAAACGGCAAGGACCGGGCGCGGCGCGGCAAGGGATCCAGCTCGCCGATCGCCGCCTTGTATGACCTGGACGCGGACCCGGCCGAGAGCAGGAACCTGCTGCCGGATCACCCGGAGATCGCCGGAAAACTCCAGGCCCTGGCACAGGCCTTCAAGGCGGAGGTCCAGAAAAACAGCCGCCCGGCCGGAGTGGTCGCAGACCCGAAAACGCTGACGACACACAAAGACACACCCTGACACCCCGCCTCACCCGGCAGCACGTCCCTAACGAATGGGAGGAGGGTAGGGACGTTTCGATGAAACGTCCGCCGTGAAGGGAACGACCGGGTGATTGCGGGAATTCGCCCATCCCGCGAAACACGGACGCCCCGGCGGTGCGTCCCTAGTGTGCCCGGCATGGGCATGAACTTAACAATTGAAACGTATTGGACGGACTGAGTGACAGCAACCGTAGTGAAAGGCAAGGTCGCCACCGTGAGGTGAGTGAGCCGAAAGAAGCC
>JAUTCT010000050.1 GCA_030673875.1 Verrucomicrobiota bacterium JB025
GCTTTGAGCGGTCGGTAGGTGAGGTCTTCCAAGACATACCGAGCTTGCCGGCTTGCTCACCTTGTCAACCCTAATTTCGGGTTTTTCTTGGTTTAATTAACTGATAACCAATGCGTTGCGACTAACCTGACGCGAATGCAACTCAGCCCAAGAATCCTTGGCGCAACTTCAGCCCCATATGAAAATCTCCGCCTCGTCCCGGAGCCGCCTTCTTCCGTGCTTGTCATTTTCAGTACCGGGACCAGTTTTCAACAGCGCCGCCGGAGATAATGCCAAGGAATCAGTTGTTTTCGCTGAGGCCCTGCGCATCAACGCGATGGCGTTGGGCGCTTGCTTCCGTTCAGCCCTAGCTCTCGCTGAGTTGGTCGATGGCTGCGATATTGGTCCCCTTAAAAGATACCAAATAAATCGCATATATCTTTTTCTGGATAGCAAGAGCTTCGACCTTCTGCGGAAATTATGATTGCAAAACAACATTCCGCTTGTAGCGAATACGAATTTTGGATACCTGACAGGTAGATGAATCCAATCCGCATCCCTCTCGCCGCAATGGCTGCCATTGGATTGCCTTTAGTCGCAATCGCTCAGGATTATTCAGTCACTATCGTTGGCCAACTTTCTGATGGCACTCCGCCAGCCCCAACACCTAAACAGGAACTCCCACCGGTGTCGATTCGGGAGACGAAGGTGGTAAGGTTTCCCGACCGGAAGGTAACCATTCACAGCATTGCCAACCCCGGCTTGCCCGCCCCTCGTCCCAGGCTCCCTGAACGGCAGGAATTGAGCCAAGAAGAGATAGATGCATTCCGCGACTCTCCAGAGGTGCGGCAGTGGCTTGAGGAGGCAGCGAAGACTACTCACCTTTTTATCTCTGCCACGGTTATTGACGGTCGGGCCACGTTCCTTCGCTGGTGGCATGAGGGGGCTGAGTATCAGGCATGGTCGAATGCGGATTGGATGTTGCTTACTGGATTCACGAAGTTCCGAAAGGGTGACAAGCGCTTCGTTTCTCTATTGATGGCCGGCAGATTGAATTCCGAACAACTTCCAGCGGAATCTCGCTATCATATTCCCGAAGATCTTCCTGTGGAACAGGCGACGTATCGAATCACACAGGGAAGCTTGACCGACGGTGAAGCCTACGAAGGCATCACCACGCTGCACGAACTCTACCGCAGCGACTACACCCGGTTGAAACGGGCCTATGACTTCAGAGAGCTGCGGAGGATGGAACGCCAAGCTGCGCTTCGCGCCAATCCTCCCGAGCCAGAGGACATCGTCCTGCATTACTGGAAGGTCCAACCCAAGCGCCGTCTCGGAAAAGTGGTAGAAGGTGCCCAATGAGATCCCTTATGCGCTTCGCGCTCGTCTTGCTATTCACAGCCTCGGCACCTGCACAAGCGCCGATCAAAGTGGACATCGTCGGAACTGCTGGCAACCACCACCTGAGTTGGACCAACACCAGCAACTACAACTACCAGGTATTCATGAGCCCGGACTTGGAGAACTGGTTAGACACCGGAATTGCCGAGCAGGGGAACGGATCGACGATCACATACGGCCTGATGACCACAGCCGAAAAGCTTTTTTACCGGATTCACGAGACGGCAGACCCTTACAACGGCGGCTTCCTCATTCTTCCCGAGAGCAATCACGAGGTCGATTTGATCGACGGCGTTTGCTTCGCCTTCGATCTGAACGTATTCTCAACCCTTCCCGCCAAGATCCGCATTTACCGGCGGGACTACAACAGTGGCGACCCATGGGATCAAATCGGCCAGATCACCGACTTCGACGAGATCGACGGAATCAAGTTTGTTCGCGGCAGTGCCATCTGGATCCCCGATACGGAAGGCGAATACGAGGTAATGGCAGCCGTTGTCGACGATTCTGGCACTGTGGTGGCGAGTGCGGCCCGTCACGTCATCGTTGGCTCAAATCAGGCCCCGACCATCACGATCACCAGTGGGCCGCCAGTTTTGACAGCGGAGGTGACCGATCCGGACGGAGACCTGGTTCGTCGGGTGGAATTCTACGACAATGGCATCCTGATAGGCACCGACACGACCCCGTCTGTAACAAGTGCCGGCGTGTTCGAATTTGGTGATAACATCAAAGACATTGAAGGGGACCCCTACACTCTACTCAAAGGCACCCATAATATAACCGCTAAGGCCTTCGATTCACGCGGTGCAGTCGGAGAAACGGCCTCCGCCTCACAATATTCAGTCACTGGCGGCAACGCACGTCCCACAATTGAGGTTTCGAGTCCGGCCAGCGGCCTAACCGTCGTGCAGGGGCAGACCTTTACGATCTTCTACACGGCGGGAGACCCCGATGGAGCTTCAGACATCGCCGAGGTCGAGGCATACGATATCATGACGTCCGACGGCGACATTGACACGACGGCACCATTTGGCGCACTAACCATTGACACAACGGGATGGCAACCCGGCACACACACGATCCGTGTCGTGACCAGAGATATGGCCGGCGCAGAAAGCCTCCCCCTCTACCTCACCGCATACATTCGTACTGGCTCCGGGGCCACGTTTGCAGAGACTATTGTTTCCAACATTGTGGACGAAGCAACTGCCGCACCCACGAATGAGGTTTTCACAGGCATCGAGGCATCCAGTGGCCTCTTCAGCCTAGGTTTCGACTCGGGGCTGGAGATCAATAGTGGCTTGCTCCTTACTTCAGGAAGTTTTTCTCTCTGGAACGGCGGAGACATCGAGGAGGATATGGACGAAGATCCTCCTTGCTTTGATCCAAACTACGAAGAGCTTGGAGATTCAGAACTGGAGGACAGGATATTCGGGCAGGAATCATTTGACGCCGCGACTATTAATTTTGATATCTTTTGCTCCAACAGCCAACTAGAGATAATTTATCAGTTTGGATCAGAAGAGTATGACGAGTTCGTAGGGGATTACAATGACACCTTCATGGCGATAGTTGATAACACCCTCGTAAACCTGGTGCCAGACTGTTCTGATATTGCATCAGTATACTCGATCCACCCATATATTCGCACCAGCCTTCCTGCCATCAACGAACACTTGTATCTCGACGACGATTCAAACATTGACCCCAGAGTCACGTCCGCCAATCAAGCAATGCAGGTCGAATATGACGGAATGACGATTCGCTTGAAGACTCACATATTTGTCACTCCAAACACAATCCATCACATCAAACTTGTTATTTCTGACGTGATTGACGACAAGGTTGATTCTGGCCTTTTCATCGGAGAATCAAGCGTTAGGACAATCAGCCCCCAACCATGAGCCTTACCATGAAATCATTTCCAATCCTACTATTCCTTATCGGATCATTCAGTTTGTGCCCAGCACGTGCGGCAACATTGCTTCTGGATGATTTTTCACTCGGCGGTTTCTCCCTTGCGTCCGACGGCACGACCTCCAACTCGGAGTCCTTCGCCACTCCTCTTACAGACCAGCGCACCATAGCTGGTTTGGGCTTTCCAGATTGGACTGCCACGTTGGCCACAGAGGGGCTTAGTATCAACATCTCCCAATTGAACCCAAGTCCCGGACGCACCTTCATAGACATATACTACACCTTATCCAGCGGAACGTTCAGCCTCCTAGGCTACGATGCCTTCGCCATCGACCTTAGTGAGGTTGAGGGAAGCGGAGAATTACGCGTATCGGTAGATGGTTCTCTGGGGACTGATGTTCGCATCCCCATCGATGGTTCCGGAACAATCGTTTATCCATTCTCAAATTTGGGAACAAGCCAATCACTAGATTCCCTGACAGCGCTGGAATTTCGTTTTTATTCGGTTACGGGAGACTTCTCTTTGACGATTGACAACCTCCGCCTCGTCCCGGAGCCGTCTTCTTCCGTGCTTATCCTTTTCGGGGCCATCCCCCTCTTGCTGCAACGTCGCCGCAGATGATACCAGATAGTCATTCCAAATACATCTCATCGCATCAAACTTGTTATTGCAGACGTAACCGACGACAAGGTGGATTCTGGCCTTTTCATCCGAGAATCAACCGTTAGATCAATCCCCAACCATGAACCAGACCATGAGATCATTGCTCTTTTTGCTAATGTTCACCGGGATTTTCGAGCTGTGCCCAGCACGTGCGGCAACATTGCTTCTGGATGATTTTTCACTCGGCGGTTTCTCCCTTGCGTCCGACGGCACGGCCTCCAACTCGGAGTCCTTCGCCACTCCTCTTACAGACCAGCGCACAATAGCCGGTTTTGGCTTTCGTGACTGGACGGTCACGGTGGCCACAGGAGAGCTCAGCCTCAATATCGCCCAAGTGTATCCAGCCCCAGGGCGCACCTACCTGAACCTGAGCTACACATTATCCAGCGGATCGTTCAGCCTGCTTGGCTACGATGCCTTCGCTATTGACCTTAGTGAAGTTGTGGGAACTGGAGAATTTAGCGTATCGGTAGATGGTTCTCTGGGGACTGATGTTCGCATCCCCATCGATGGTTCCGGAACAATCGTTTATCCATTCTCAAATTTGGAAACAAGCCATTCGCGTCAGGTTAAGCACAACGCATTGGCTATCAGTTAATTAAGGAAAGAAAAACCCGAAATCAGGGTTGACAAGGTGAGCAGGCCGGCAAGCTCGGTATGTCTTGGAAGACCTCACCTGCCGACCGCTCAAAGCTGATTCTGCCCGATCTCGACCTCATCGCAACCCAAACAGGGATGGTCGTGAGAAAATCGAAGAAATTCACACCCGACGCCTTCCTGCTGACTCTGATGAACTCGGTGGTCACCGGCAAGGGGTCACTCAACCAGCTCGTCACCTGTCTCAAGGACCGCGTCGAGAAGTCCATGGCGCGACAATCCCTTCACCAACGCATCGGTACTGCCACGACCTCCTTCATGATGGGCGTCCTTTGCGATCTGATGCACCAGAGGTTCAGACCCTCGGCCCTCGCACTTGAGAATTGCGCCATTCTGCGGGTGATCACCGAAGACGCTTCCGGACAAGTCATGCCCAAGGGCAACGCGGAGACGTTCCCCGCCCACGGCAACCATCACGGGGCGACTACCGGAGCAAAGATCGACCTCGCCTATGATCTGCTTTCCGACGAAGTCGTCTCCCACTCCCTCCATCTTGCGACCGAACAGGACAAGAGCATCGGCAAGGACCTCATCGCCGAGATCCGCCAAGGAGACCTCGGGCTACGGGACATGGGGTATTGCAGTTTGTCGGAATTCACTGCCATAGAAGCGTGCGGAGCCTGGTGGCTCACCCGGCTGCCGCTGACCACCGGTAGCACGGACCAGCCATCCAGCCCCCCCTTCCACCACCTAAGGGGGGCTTTTTCGTCATCAAGAAACCCACCGCAGCCATACCCAACCAAGCGCCGAGTCTCATCAATCCAGCTTCAACCACTCACCCCTCCCGAGATCCTGGATCATTGGAGCAACACGCGGCGCACAAGCACCCGTTCACCGCGTACAAGCACCCGAATACCGCGCACAAGCACCCGTTCACCGCGCACAGGCACCCGTACACGGTGTCACGGCAGTGAAGCAGCCTACTCCTCCATCACCTCACTCACGATTTCCGCCGGCACCACATCCGGCCGGTCGTATGACGATACCGCCTCGCGCACCATCGCCACCGCGCTCTCCCGCTCGTCGTGGATCACCTTCACGTCCAGCGCACGCAGGCGGTTCGCCTCCGCCCCGAACTTCGCCCGGCCGAAAATGAAAATCCCCGGATTCCGCTCCCGCACCAGCGGCACCGCCGCCGCAGTCATCTCCACCGCCGGAAACGTGAACGCCACCAGCCGCGCCCGCTGGATGCCCGCCAGATCCAGCGCCTCCGGGTGGGTCGCATCCGCGAAAAGCACCGGTTGTCCCTCTTCCTTCAGCTCCCTCACCGTCTCCACATTCAGCTCCATCACCAGCGTGTCCACCCCGCATCGTTTCAACGCCTCATTCAACGACCTCCCCACCGGACCGTATCCGCAGATCACCGCGTGATCCTCGATCTGCTTGATCGCCCGTCTCGGCGACACCCTCCCCGGCGCCGTCTGGTGTTTCGCCAGCACCCCCTTCTTCTCCAGCCAAAGCGCCAGCGGCCCGGCTCCCCGCATCAGCGCCGGCACGAACGCCATCGTCACCGCCGTCGTCACCAACAACACCTGCTCGGTCGCCGGATCCAGCGCGTCATACCTCCCCGCCTCGCCCAGCAGGATCAGCGAAAACTCACCCGTGCTCGCCAGACTCCCCGCCGCCAGCAGCGCCGGACGCCCCGGCAGTTTCATCACCTTCAACACCCCGAAAACAATCGCCCCCTTCACCACCAGGATCGCCGTCCCGCCCAACAAAACCTTCATCCAGTGTTCCGCCACCACCGACAAATCGATCATCAATCCCACCGAAATGAAGAAAATCGCCAGAAACAAATCCTTGAACGGCAGGATGTCCGATAAAATCCGGTGGCTGTAAATCGACTCACTCACCACCAAGCCCGCCGCAAACGCCCCCAGCGCCAGCGACAGCTGGAACACCGCACCGCCGTAGGCGATCCCCACACACAGCCCGATCACCGTCAGCGTGAACAACTCCCGGCTCCGCGTCTTCGCCACCGCATGCAGCAGCGGAGTGATCCCGTAGCGGCCTAACAAACCCGCGCAAATCAGAAACACCACCCCCTTCAACGCCGCCACCCCAAGCTGCTCCCCGATCCTGCCACCCCCCTGATAGACCACCGGCATCACCAGAAACACGACGATCACCAGCAGGTCCTGAAACAACGCAATCCCCAGACTCGACCGCGCCCCCGGGTTCTGCGTCTGCCCCATGTCCTGAAACGACTTCATCGCCACCGCCGTCGAACTCAGCGAAACCGCAATCCCCAACACCACACAATCCGAAAACCTGAACCCAACCGCCGCCGCCAGCACCCCCGCAATCAGCCCCGTCACCGCAACCTGCAGCCCCCCTCCGAACAACGCCACCCGCCACAAATGCCGCAACTCGGAAATCGAAAACTCAATCCCCAGCGTGAACATCAGCAACACCACGCCGATCTCCGCAAAATTCGCAATCACGTCCGACCCCGGATCAATCCCCGTCGCCCACATCAGCCCGAAATTGCCGATCACCACCCCGCACGCCAGATAGCCGACCAACAAACTCTGTTGGAAACGCACGAACACCAGCGATACGAGCACCGCCATCACCAGCACCAGCGTCAACAATGCAAACAATGGCGAGACATTCGCCGCGCCCATCGCCAACCATCCCCATGAATCCAACATCGCCGACAGTTTCTCAACCAAGCAGCTCCCGGCAAGAACTAATCGGCCCCCTCACCTCATGGCGATCCGCCACAACGCCCCACCATCGATGGATGGAGAAAAAAACCAATCGGCGCAAAGCGGAAATGGCCGGACAAAACGGCCTCAACAACCTCCGGCGCATTCAGACTGATTTTCACGGATGACGCTGAGAAACACCCGGCTGACAGCGCCCCCCGGATGGCTTCATGGGGCGCCCGCAAAAAATCACCCGAACCAACGCTCTCAAGCTGGGCGCCCCCCCCTGCAATCCAAGGTTCATCCCTCCATCCCCCTGCTTGATCATCCATCCCCGGACATGCCTCACTCCTGCCGCTTCAACGCCAGCTCCACCAGCTTCGCCGCCTGCTGCCGGATCTCCTTCATCTTCTCCGGCGTCGGCTCCTTGCCCTCCTCGATCACCATCTCGGACCGCAGCCCGGAAAGCAGTTCCCGGATCTCAATGTAGCTCGGCCGCTCGGATATCCGCGGCTCCAACCCGCCAACCGTATCCGCATAGTAGTCCGCAATGTCCTCGCGCATCACCTTGCGCGCTCGCTCCGGAGAAAACTGGTTGTCCACCGCCACCGTCGCCACCTCCAGCGCCCGGATCCAGCCACCCAGCGAAATCAACAACGCCAAATCCGCGTCGCGCAACGAAACCAACTCGACCTCCACGTCACGCTGCGTCGAGGCCAGCTCCTTCTTCAGCTGCTCCACATTCTTATCCTTCGCGCTGTCCAACAAACTGGCGGCGTGCCGGTTCACCCGGTCCCCCGCCCCCAGCGCCTTGCCATAGCGCGTCAGATCCGCCGCCATGTCCTCCACCTTCTCAAGCTGCTCCGCCTGCACGATCAAAAACCCGTCCGCAATCAGAAACCCCAGCTCGATCGCCAGATCCGCCCGGTCCAGCGGCATCCGCGCCGGCATCTCGCGCTCAGTCTCCACCACCGGCAGCGGCATCAGAAACTGCAGCGTGTCGAACAACTTCGAAATCGGCGGCGCCGTAAACTGATTCACCCCCAACTCCTCCCGCACGTGCTCGTCATCAATCAGGTCCGCCGGCACCCCGTTGTATTGCTCCTCCGCCTCCTCCACTCCCGGCTCCACTCCCGGCTCCACTTCCGGCTTTTCCTCGGCCACCACCGTTTGGCAGGCCAATACCAAAATCGCGAGTCCGCTCATCCATCGATGTTTCATGGCAAAAATCTGCCACTTGTCCGCCACTTCGGCAACGTGGAAAAGCCAGCCACCCACCCATCCACCGGTAAAATTAGGGATTGCCAAGTCGTTCCGCCTGTTCCAACCTTCTCTTGTTGGAACGACGGAGCCGTCTTTCGCACCCTACTTCGAAAGCACCCTCGGTTTGTTGTTTCCCTGCCCGCCGGGCAATTCCCGCCACCACCACGTGGCATACCAATCCGGCCACAGCGCAGGCACACACCCATCCGATCCGTCACGTGGTCATCTGAGCACCATCCCCGCTCCGTCTCCACCCCGCTAGCCTCTGCCAAACCCCCATCCTACCTAGAATTTCCTATGGCCGGTCACAACAAGTGGTCCAAGGTCAAACACATCAAAGCGAGGGTCGATGCCATCAAAGGCAAGGTCTTCAGCAAGTGCGCCCATGAAATCGCTCTGGCCGCCCGCGCCGGCGGGGGCGACCCTGCCGCCAACGCACGCCTGCGAACCGCCATCGACAACGCCAAAGCGGTCTCCATGCCCAAAGACAACATCGAACGCGCCGTCAAAAAAGGCACCGGCGAACTCGGTGGCGACGCCATCCAGGAAGTCGCATACGAAGGCTACGGCCCCGCCGGAATCGCCTTCATCGTCGAAATGGCAACAGACAACCTCAACCGCTCCGCCGCCGACATGCGCTCCATCTTCACCAAAAACAACGGCTCCATCGCCACCCAGGGATCGGTCGCATTCCAATTCGACCGCAAGGGCGAAATCCGCCTCCCCGCCGACGAACTCGACGAAGACGCCGTCATGGAAGCCGCCATCATCGCCGGCGCCGATGACGTCCAGACCGACGAGGACGAACACATCATCCTCACCAACCCCACCGACCTCGGCAGCGTCGCCAAAGCACTCCGCGACCAGGGCCTCGCCCCGAAATCCGAAAAATTCGTATCCATCTCCCAAAACCCCAGCGTCGTCACCGATCTCGCCGTCGCGCGCCAGGTGCTCAAACTTCACGACCAACTCGACGATTACCCGGACACCATCAACGTCTTCACCAACTTCGACGTCGCCGATGAAATCATCGAACAACTCGACGCCTGACCGGATCTCCGCAGGCCCCCAACCATTTTCATTCTCCCAAACCAACAACGGATGAGCCAAAGCAACTCAGAGGAAACCATCACATCCACTCCGGACCTCCCGGAGAAGGACGCTGCCGCCAACAAAACCGCGAAGAAAAAAACCGCGAAAAAGACGGCAACCAAAACCACGGCCAAAAAGGCAGCCAAAAAAGCCGCCAAAAAAGCGGCGAAGAAAGCCACCACCAGAAAATCCGCCGCCAATTCCACTCCGGACATCGAAACCGCACCCGAACTCCCGCTTGGCGACACCATCTCCCAACCCGCACCCGCCAAAAAAGCCGCGAGAAAATCCGCCAAAAAAGCTCCCGCTACTCCCGCTACTCCCGCTACTCCCGCTGCTCCCGCTGCTCCCGCTGCTCCGGCCAACACGCCGGAACCCGCACCTGCCGCCGAGGCACCCCACACCGCCACCCCCTCACCCGCACCCGCGCCAATCATCGAAACCACCACCCCCCTCACCGAACCGGCGCCACCGCAACGAATCGATCAATCCGCACCCGCCAACGACAACGACAACGACGGCTCCAAACGCTACGGCCGCGTCCCCGGCGGCGGCCGCATCGACGGACCGGATGAACCCGAAAACTCCGCTCCCCAGGGCGACCCCAACGCCAGACAACAACCCGTCAGCCGCTCCAAACGCCGGCGCGAAAAACGCAAACGCCGCAAATCCGAAAACCGCGGCAACCAGCAAAACGGCCGCCAGGGACGCCAACAGGGCGGCCGCCAGAACCCACCGGAAGAATCACCCCGCGACCGCAAACCCACCCAGCTCGTCGGCCCGAAAATCGAAACCGACGGCATGTTCGAACTGGCCCCCAAAGGCTTCGGATTCCTCCGCCTCCCGGGCAAGAACTTCGAACAGGCCAGAGACGACATCTTCGTTCCTCCCGAAATGATCCGGCGCTACAACCTGCGCCTCGGCCAATGGCTCCACGGCCTCTATCAAGAAGGCCAGCGCGGACCCCAGCTCGTCGAAATCACCCAAATCAACGGCATGGCCCCCGAAGAAGCATCCAAGCTTCCCCACTTCGACGAACTCAAAGCCATCAACCCCGACAAGCGCATCAGCTTCGAGACCACTTCCGACCGCTTCACCACCCGCGTCGTGGATATCGTCTCGCCCGTCGGACGCGGCCAGCGCGGCCTCATCGTCTCCCCGCCACGCTCCGGCAAAACCACGCTCCTCCTCCACATGGCGGAAGCCATCCGCGAGAAATACGACGAAACCATCCACCTCATGGTCGTCCTCGTCGACGAACGCCCGGAGGAAGTCACCGAGTTCAGGCGCGCCCTGCCCGGCGCGGAAATCTACGCCTCCTCCAATGACGACCCCGCACGCAGCCACTGCCGCATCGCCGAACTCGCCATCGAGCGCGCCAAACGCCTCGTCGAAGCCGGCCAGGACGTCTTCCTCCTGATGGACTCCATCACCCGCCTCGCCCGCGCCTACAACCGCAACACCAACAACCGCGGCCGCGGCACCGGCTCCGGCGGCATCACCATCGGCGCCCTCGAAGTCCCGCGCCGGCTCTTCGCAGCCGCCCGCAACACCCGTGGCGGCGGCTCACTGACCATCCTCGCCACCGCACTCATCCAGACCAACTCCCGCGCCGACGAAGCCATCTTCATGGAATTCAAAGGCACCGGAAACATGGAACTCGTGCTCGATCGCAAAATCGCCGAAAGTTATATCTACCCGGCCGTCGACATCTTCAAATCCGGCACCCGCCGCGAGGAACTCCTGCTCGCGGACCACATGCTCCACAAAATCCACCTCATCCGCCGCGGCCTCGCAGGCCACCGCCCCATCGAGGCCATGGAACGCCTCCTCTTCTTCCTCAAGAAATTCCCCAACAACCCCCAGATGCTCCTGGAAATCAAAGGCTGAGCCACCCGCGGCCCGCAATCCGCACGCTGCTTTGGATGTGTTTATCATCACCAAAGCGATAACATTAATTCCTTGCGCATAATCACCCGGTCTGTTATCCATCATCTCCATTCCCTCGTGGAATGCATTCGCTCTCACCCCCCCCGAACGGAGATGAAACACACCCGGTCCCCACGCCTGCCCATCGCCTGCGCCCTCCTCTGCGCCGCATACCCGCTCCACGCCCAATCCCTCGACTGGGGAACCTGGGATGCCCTCGGCCAGGCCACCTACGGCAACGGCGACACCATCTCCATTTCCGGCATCGTTGGCGGATCCGCCGTGGCCTCCAACAACGAAACCAGCCAGTCCCACCAGATTTCAGACCCGTCCTTTCCCTACGCGAACGCCCCCGGTGACGGTGAGTTCGGCTTCTTCAGAAACGAAGCCGCCACCACCGACGAATGGTCCATCCTCATCGACCTCTCCGACTTCACCTTCTCCTCGCAAACGGTGATCGGCTTCTCAAACCTCGACGGCAAAACTTACCAAACCTTCGAAACCGGCACCGCCAGCATCGAATTTCGCGACTCGTCGGACAACCCCATCGCCATCGATACCGCCAGCTTCCTCGGCTCCTACGACACCACCTTCCAGGGCTTCACCTGGGATGCCGACTCCAACTTCGACCTCGTGACCGGAATCTGGTCGGTCGTCGCCGGATCCGGCAGCAACTCCGATCCCTACCTCGGCAACGTCGCCGACGCCTTCTTCCTGACCAACCTCCCGGAAAACGTCGACCACATCATCTACACCAAGTCGTCCCCCACCAACTACGCCTACGACTCCACCCTGTTCTACGCCGCCAACCCGGTGCCGGAACCCGGCACGCTCCTCTGCGCCGCACTCGGCGGACTCGGACTGCTCCGCAGGCGCCGCTGACCCCGCAGCCCTCCACTTCGGGCTCGCTCATTCCTCCCACTCCGCCCACTCCGCCCCTCACCGTGGCGGCAAGCGTCGCGGCATCAGCACCCCGCCGCCGGAACCGCTGCGCTCCCCTGCGGTTTCCTCCTCTCCGGCCTCCCCAGCGGCCTCCTCTCCGCCGCATCCGCCGAGCTCGCCGCCCCCCCGGCGAAATCCGCACTCCCCGCCGGAAATCCATCCATCCCCACCCCCGAAATCCGCACTCGCCGCCGATTCACTCCGGATCAACCCCTCTCGATCCCGCCTCTTCGCAAAAAAAATTGACCGCTGATTTGCCGCTCCCCGGCCCCCGGTTCTATCAATAATTCAAATTACCAAGCCCCGAAACTAGGGGATCAAACGCTAACTAATTAAGACATCCTTATTTTCCACATCTCTTCAACATGCTAAAAAACAGCCACTTAGAAAAACACCCGCTGCGAATTTTTTGAACGAATCAATTAGATCAGGGTCTGAATGTTTAGAACGCCATGAAATTCCCAACCTCTGACTATTCATCCTTGATAAGCGCAGGCCGTTTTCAAATCGATCACAACCAAGGCATTCGCCTTGAAGACTACCAGGGATCAGTCGGGCTCTCCGACCTCAGGGCCGTCGCTTCGGCAATGGCGTCCGATGAGCGCTGGTCACCTTCCTACCACGGCCTCATCGACCTCAGCAAAGCCGACCTCGAACTCACCGCCAACGAAGTGCTCCGCATGGCGCTCACCCTCCGTCAGGACCAACACCGCTCCACCGGCTGGATGGTCTACGTGGTGAAAAACTCCGCCGCCTACGGCCAAATCCGCATGCTCGCCTACTGGGCGCGCAACACCGAACGCACCCGCATCTTCCTCACCCGCAAGGAAGCCGAAGCATGGCTCGAGCGCAACGCCGACAAAAATCCGCCCTCTTTCCCCGAACAAGCAGCCGCCAACGAAGCAAAAACCCAACAAATGCTTCGCGATGCGGTCTGACCTGGAGGTTGCGGGCGGCCGCGCTATCCGTTAAGGCTTTCCCCCACCCTACTGTGCCTTGGAAGCCCCGCCCGCAACAACTCCATCCCCGATCCGCCTGATCCGCGTTCCCGAATCCTTCGCGAACCTCGAATCAGATCTCTTTCAATCCCTCGGCGCAACCGTCACCAGGAAACTCGGCCGAAACTACCGGCTGGTCCGCCTCACCGACCCCACTCAAGCGCCGCCGCCCGATCTGGCCGGATTCATCAGCTGGAACCTCCCGGTCCACCACAGCTGGCCCTGCAACCCGAGAAACACCGACGGCTTCATCGAGCACGCCGCGCAGGCTCTCGCCGCGAAATTCTCCGCAAGCAACCCCCAAACCGTGCTCGTCGGCGCCCTCGACCCCGGCTCGCCCAACCGCTACTACCGCTCCCTCGCGTCCAACCTCCGCGGACGCCTGCTGCAGCTTTTCCCCGACCACTGCTCGCGCCTCCGCGAGGCGACCGACCAGAACCCGTCCCTTCCAACCCTCTTCTGCCACGTCGGCAACGAAGGCCTCTTCTGCGGCCTGCAAAGCCCCCGCCAAAGCGGCGGCTTCCACCCCGGCGGCACCCGCTTCATCCGCCAGAGCGACGCGCAAACCATCAGCCGCGCCGGCGCCAAACTCGCCGAAGCCCTCCACCACCTCCAGCTGCACCAATCCCCACCCGCCGCCGGCAGCCACTGGCTCGAACTCGGCGCCAGCCCCGGCGGCATGACCACGGAACTCCTCCGCAGGAACTACCGCGTCACCGCCATCGACCGCGCCCCGCTCGACCCCCGCCTCACCGGCACCTCAAACACCCTCACCACCATCATCGCCGACGCCGCCTCGTTCCACCCCGCCCCCGGCACCAGCTACGACGCCCTGCTTTGCGACATGAACGGCAGCGCGCTCGACTCCATCCGCCAGGTGCTCCGGCTCGCCAAATTCCTCCACCCCGGAGCCCCCGCCATCTTCACCCTCAAACTCCCCGGAGCAAACACCCTCGACGAGATCAACCAACTCTCCCGCACAGTGATCCGCACCGCCGCCGCCGGCGGCCTGAATCTCATCGCGAAAGTCCACCTCACCTACAATCGGCACGAGTTCACACTCTTCCTCCAGCCAAGCTCCGGGTCGTAAGAACACCGGCAATCCCCGCCGTAGTCCTATCCCATGCCATTCCTGCGGATCCTCCTTTCCACCGCCGTTCTGACCGCGCTCGTGCTCCCGCCACGCACCCTCGCGGACACCCCTCCCGCCGCCTCCGTCCCCCCTGCCGGCGACCCTCACGACGCACGCATGGCCTGGTGGCGCGACGCCAAGTTCGGCATGTTCATCCATTGGGGCGTCTACGCCGTCCCCGCCGGCATCCACGAGGGAAAACCGATCAAGGGAATCGGCGAGTGGATCATGTCCCACGACCAAATCCCGGTCCAACGCTACCGCCAATACGCCGCCAACTTCAACCCCGCCGGCTATGACCCGGAGGCATGGGCGCAACTCGCCAAAAACGCCGGCATGCGCTACCTCATCATCACCGCCAAACACCACGACGGCTTCGCCCTCTTCCCATCCGACGTCAGCGACTGGGACATCGCCGACGCCACCCCGTGGAAAAAAGACCTCCTCGCCCCCCTCGCCGGCGCCACCCGCGCACAGGGCCTGAAGTTCGGCCTCTACTACTCACAGGCACAGGACTGGGTCCACCCCGGCGGCGCCAAAGCCGGCTACAAGGAAGGCAATGGCTGGGACCCCGCCCAACAGGGAAACCTCGACCACTACCTCCAAACCATCGCCGCCCCCCAGGTCGGCGAAATCCTCGACCGCTATCAACCCGACATCCTCTGGTGGGACACCCCGCAATGGATGACCGCCAGGCGCGCCAGCCCCTTCGCCGAACTGCTCTCCCACCACCCGGACATCATCAGCAACGACCGCCTCGGCGGCGGCTTCCAGGGCGATCTCACAACCCCGGAACAATACATCCCCAGCGTCGGAATCTCCGGCAAAGACTGGGAGTCCTGCATGACCATCAACGACACCTGGGGCTACAAATCCACCGACCACAACTGGAAATCCTCCAGCACCCTGATCCGCAACCTCATCGACATCGTCTCCAAAGGCGGCAACTACCTGCTCAACGTCGGCCCCGACGCCAACGGAAACATCCCGCAGGAATCCGTCGACCGCCTGCTCGAAGTCGGCGCCTGGCTCGAAACCAACGGCGAGGCCATCTACGCCACCAGCGCCAGCCCGTTCAAACGCCTCCCGTGGGGACGCTGCACCACCCGTCGCGGCGACTCAAACACCACCCTCTACCTCCATATCTTCAACTGGCCCCACTCCGGCAAACTCCAGCTCCGCGGACTCACCAACCCCGTCACCTCCGCCAGCCTGCTCGCCACCGGAACCGCCGTGGAATTCGAATCCTCCGACGACGGCCCCGTCTTCAACCTGCCCACCCGCGCGCCAGACACCTCCAGCTCCACCCTCAAGGTCACCATCTCCGGCATTCCCGCCGTCACCGAGATCCCCGTCGCGCCGGACTCCCGCGGAACCATCACCCTGCTCCCCGAGGACGCCATCATGTCAAGCCCGGGAGTCACCGTGGAATCCCGCCGCAGCGGCTCCAACCTCGGATACTGGCACAACCCGAAACACACCGTCGAATGGCTCGTCGAATCACCCACCTCCGGAAAATACACCGTCGAAATTGAAACCGCCGCCCCCTACCCCGGATCCGTCATCCGCCTCCAGGGCGCCGGCAAACTCGCATTCCCCGTCCCGAAAACCACTTCCTACCACGATTACACGCTCTCGAAAATGGGCGAAATCCACCTCAACCAGCAAACCCCCACCCGCCTCAGGCTGATCCCGGTCATCGATGCGTGGAATCCAGTCAACGTCCGAAAAATCCTCCTCACTCCGGCACCATAGAACCTTGACTCTCCTTGACCGCCGCACATACTCGCCGCCCCATGACTTGCATCTTCAAATGGTTAGCTATCGCCCTGGCGATCCTCTCGCTCAGCTCCTGTGGCCTCCCCATGGCCGCCGTCCGCACGGTCAACAACTACAGTGACATGGTCGTCCCCGTCGCTGCAGCTGCCGCGCTCTGACCGGAGCTGCGGCGCACTGAGCCCAGCCCAACAAAAAATCAACCCTCAGGCTTCCGGTTCGCACAGCGACCGGCTGCCGTCCGGATGAATCCGGAACTCCAGCCACCTGGCCTCAGGTGGCAGTAATTCCGCAAACTTGTCCGCCCACTCGGCGATCACCACACCGCCTTCTTCAAGGACCTCGTCCCAACCGAGGGCCAATACCTCTTCAGCGCTTTCCATCCGGTAGAAATCCAGATGGAAAATCGGCAGGCGGCCATCCATGTATTCGTGCATCAGCCCGAACGTCGGACTCGTCACCACCGCCTTCGATCCCGCTCCGGCAGCAAACCCCTTCACCCAGTGGGTCTTCCCGGCACCCAGTCCGCCAACGAGCGCCACTACCGTGCCGGCCGCCGCCTCCTCGCCCACCGCACGGCCCAGCGCCTCCATCTCCTCCGCGGTTCTGGCAATCCCCGTCATTTCCTCATCTCTGCAGCCGTCTCGGCATCACCCGGGAGTCAGACACAATAAAACCAGCCCGCTCGCACGGACTGGTCTCACTGAGATTCTTGTTCCCCAAGAAACGAAGGTTATTGAAGCAGATTGCCCGCACGGGCCTGCTTGATCGCATTGGTGATGCGACGATGAAGCTTGGCGGAAACACCCGTCACCCGGCGCGGAAGAATCTTGCCGGTCTCGGAGGTGAACTTGTTGAGCAGCTCGACGTTCGAAGGAACGACCTTCTCCACAGGGATGTCGTGACGACGACGCGGCATCTGCCGGTTCGCCTTGCGGAAATTGATGCGGCGTTGAACGGTTTTCGGTTCTGACATGATTTAGCGGAGTTCGCGGTGAAGTGTACGGCGCTTGAGGAACGGGTTGAACTTAACCTTCTCCAAACGGCCGGGTGTGCGCAGGCTTTTCTTGTTGCGCGTCGTGACGTAACGGGAAGTCGGCTTGCCCTCGGCTTTCGCTTCGGTGCATTCTATGATGATAATCTCGCGTGGCATGGCTGGTCTTGGGGGACGCGGATGTTGCTTTAATCTTCGTCCGCGTCAAGCGAAACCGTGTTGGAATCTTCGTCTTCCGCGGATTTTCCACCGCTGAAGCCCACTTCATCGCTCGGACGGAACCGACGATTGCCGTATTCCTTCTCCCATTGGGCCTGACATTCCACCGTCAACCGGGCGAACGGAATCGCCTCCAGTCGCGTCTGCGGAATCTTGTCGGCCGAAATCTCACACACCCCATACCGGTTGGTCTCAATCCGCTTGAGCGCCTGCTCAACCTCATACAGCGCATCCTGCTCTTTCGCCAACACCGACAGCGCGAAATCACGGTCGTAGGCGTCGCTTCCCGCGTCTCCCTGATGCTGGCCACTGCCGGAAGCCTCCGACCCCTGCGGCGCATTGCGGATCGTGTCGCGCGTCATGCCCGACATCGCATCCAACAACTCGTCCCGAAGGTCCAGCAGCCGCTGACGCTGCTTTTTGATGAACGACGCACTGTGGTGGCCGTTGGTCTTCCCCTTCGCCGACTCCCGCTTCTCCGCAGGCACGAATGGCTGCTTTTTCTTCGGCGGCTCGGGAATCGGAAAGTTTCCAAGCGAGGACGTCGGCTTGGCCTTCTTTTCAGCCGCCTTCTTCGCCGCAGGCGCTTTTTTGGCTGCAGCATCCTTTGCCGGAACCTTCTTCACCGCCTTTTTGGCGGCCTTCTTCACGGTCTTCGTCGCGACGGGCTTGCTCTTCGCTTCGGAAGACTTGGTGTTCGGAGTGGTTTTCTTAGCGGCCATGGCGCTGATATCAGAGTGCTGGTGTGGGGATTTTTCTATCTCCTGCCCCGGGAAACACGTTCCACGAAGGTAGAGGGCGCGGTGGATTATCTTGTTCCCCCCACCGCCGCAAGAGGAAAGTTCACAATTTGTGACTTATTATCAGTTAGTCGATCATACCCCACCCCGCGTGCCAAGCATTCCGATTGCCAACCCGCTCCCCATCCCTAAGCTGCGGCTCCGCCATGCAGCTCAGCGCAATCGTCGAAGCCCTCCTCATCGCCTCCCAGGAACCGCTCGCGTCCGAAGAACTCGCGCGCCTGGTCCGCTCCCGCGTGGCCGAAGCCGATGACATCCGCATCCGCGAAACCGAAGACGGCAAACAACCCGACGAACTCCCCGAGTGGCTGCAAAACCTCGCCGCCGCATCCTCCGACCAAATCACCGAGGCCGTCAAATCGCTCAACGCCAGCTACCAACAATCCGGCCGCTCATTCACCATCCTCGAACGCCCGAAAGGCTGGAAACTCTTCACCCGCGCCGAATACGGCGAATTCGTCCGCCAGCTCTTCCCAGGCCGCAAACCCGAACGACTCTCCGGCCCGGCAATGGAAACCCTCGCCATCATCGCCTACCGCCAGCCGATCACCAAGGCCGCCATCGAGGCCGTCCGCGGCGTCTCCTGCGACGGCATGATCCAGAAACTCCTCGACCGCGACCTCATCCGCATCGGCGGCCGCGCCGAACTCCCCGGCCGCCCGCTCCTCTACGAAACCACCGACCTCTTCTTCGAACACTTCGGCATCACCTCCATCGACGACCTCCCGAACGCATCCGAACTCCGCAAAGTCAAACTCCCGGAAGCCGAAGAAACCCCGCCCGAAGCCGAATCCCCCGAAGAACAACTCGCCCTCGCCGCCACCGGCGAACAACCCGCCGCCGCCACCGAAAACGAGGCCGATGCCGCCGCGGAACCAGAATCTCCCGAATCCGACCCACCAAACGCACCCACCGACACGTGAACCTCGACGACATCCGCAAAAAGATCGACCACATCGATAAAGAGCTCCTCGCGCTCCTCAACCAGCGCGCCGACCTCGTCCACGAAGTCGGCGTCGTGAAAAAACGCGACGGCCTCCAAATCTACGCCCCGGAACGCGAGGAAGCACTCCTCCGCCGCCTCGTCTCACTCAGCAAAGGCCGCCTCAAAGAGGAATCCATCCGCGCCATCTACCGCGAAATCATGTCCGCCGCCCTCGCCCTCGAGGACGACCTCAAAATCGCCTACCTCGGCCCCGAAGGAACCTGGACCCACCAGGCCGCCATCAAGAAATTCGGCCACTCGGTCGGCTACTCGGCGCAATCCAATTTCGCCGACGTCTTCGAGCAAGTCACCCGCCGCGCCGCCGACTACGGCGTCGTCCCCATCGAAAACTCCACCGAAGGCGCCGTCTCACACACCCTCGACCTCTTCGTCGACTCCCCGCTCCACATCTGCGCGCAAATCCTCCTGCGCATCGAAAACGGCCTCATGGCCGCCATCCCGCGCGAGCAAATCAAAACCCTCTACTCCCACCCCCAGGTCTTCGGCCAATGCCGGTCGTGGATCCACAAAAACTTCCCGGATGCCGACCTCGTCGAGGTCTCATCCACCACCAAAGCCGCCCAAATCGCCAAGGACAACGCCTCCCAGGGCGCCGCCGCCCTCGGCGGAAAACTCGCCGCCGAACTCAGCGGCCTCACCCTGCTCGAGGAAAACATCCAGGACCGCGCCACCAACACCACCCGCTTCCTCGTCATCGGCGAAAAAACCTGCCCCGCCACCGGCAACGACCGCACCTCCATCCTCTTCGCCATCCACGACCGCCCCGGCTCGCTCGTCAAGGCCCTGCAGGCATTCGACGCCTTCCACATCAACCTCTCCAAAATCGAAAGCCGGCCGTCGAAACGCAAGGACTGGGAATACATCTTCTACGCCGACCTCGCCGGCCACTGTGAGGACCCCAAGGTCGCCAACGCCCTCGAGGAACTCAACAAGCACTGCTCGCTCGTCAAACTGCTCGGCTCCTACCCCGACCTCCGCGAGTGACCCCACACCGGTCGACCTCCGACCTCCGACCTCCGACCTCCGACCTCCGACCTCCGACCTCCGACCTCCGACCTCCGACCTCCGACCTCCGACCTCCGACCTCCGACCTCCGACCTCCGACTCTCCTCTTCGACTCTTCGACTCTTCGACCTTCGACCTTCGACCTTCGACCTTCGACTCTTCGACTCTTCGACTCTTCGACCTTCGACCTTCGACCTTCGACCTTCGACCTTCGACTCTTCGACCTTCGACTCT
>JAUTCT010000051.1 GCA_030673875.1 Verrucomicrobiota bacterium JB025
TGTGCTCTTCCGATCTAATCCCCAATCCCCAATCCTCAATCCCCAATCCCCAATCCCCACTCCCCAATCCCCAATCCCCAATCCTCAATCCCCAATCCCCAATCCCCAATCCCCAATCCCCAATCCCCAATCCCCAATCCCCAATCCCCACTCCCCACCCTCCGTATTCCGACTTTCCGCCACCCACATTCCCAGCATAATCCCGCCATGCGAGACGCAACACGCCGCTGGATCGATGCCGACCATCGCCACTGCTGGCACCCCTTCACACCGCAGGACGACTGGTGCGCCCCTGACCACGAACCCCTCGTCATCACCCACGGCCAGGGCTCCTGGATCCACGACTCCGAAGGCCGCCGCTACCTCGACGGCAACTCCTCCATCTGGACCAACATCCACGGCCACGCCCACCCCGCCATCAACCAGGCCATCACCCGGCAACTCGAAGACATCGCCCACCTGTCCTTCCTCGGCTTCACCCACCCGAAAGCCGCGGAACTCGCCACCAAACTCTGCTCGTTTTTCCCCCAAGACACCCTCGAACGCGTGTTCTACTCCGACGACGGCTCCACCGCCGTCGAATGCGCCCTCAAAATGGCCGTGCAATACCGCCAGCAATCCGGCCAACCCGCCCGCAACGGCTTCCTCGTCTTCGCCGACGGCTACCACGGCAACACCCTCGCCGCCGCCTCGCTCGGCGGCTCCCGGTTCTTCGACCGCTTCAAAGGCACCGGTTACCCCACCGCCCACGTCCGCTCACTCGACAACCTCCGCTCACTCGACCCCGACACCATCGCCCGCACCGCCGGCGTCGTCATCGAACCGCTCATCCAGGGCGCCAACCAAATGCGGCCGTGGCCGCCCGGCATGCTCGCCGAGCTCCGCGCCTGGTGCACCGACCACCACGTCCACCTCATCCTCGACGAAGTCATGACCGGCTTCGGCCGCACCGGCACCCTCTTCGCCTGCCAGCGCGAATCCGTCACCCCCGACTTCCTCTGCCTCGCCAAAGGCCTCACCGGCGGCTACCTCCCCATGGCCGCCACCCTCACCACCGCGGAAATCTACGACGCCTTCCGCGGCCCCGCCGAAAACTCCTTCTCCTACGGCCACAGCTACACCGCCAACCCGCTCGGCTGCGCCGCCGCCCTCGCCAGCCTCGAACTCTTCGAATCCGAAGACACCCTCGCCAACCTCGCGCCGAAAATCGACCACATGGCCGCCGGCCTCACCGCCCTCAAACTCGCCCACCCCATCGTCCACGACGTCCGCCAGTGCGGATTCGTCGCCGGCATCGAGCTCCGCCGCCCCGACGGTTCCCCCTTTCCAGCCGAAACCCGCACCGGAGAAGCCGTTTGCACCGCCGCCCGCAAACACGGACTGCTCACCCGCCCGATCCTCGACACCCTCGTCCTCATGCCCCCGCTCTGCACCACAGCGGACGAGCTCGACCACGCCTTCACCGCCCTCGGCTGCGCCATTTCCGAAATTTCCGCCAACCCCGGCATTGACACCCGCCCCGCAACCGCTTAAGCACTCGCCCCCGCATCATGCGCTGCGGCGGAGTAGCCAAGTGGTAAGGCAATGGTTTGCAAAACCGTTATGCGTGGGTTCGATTCCCACCTCCGCCTCCATCTCAACCCAAGCAATTTCAACGGGTGATGGAGATTTCCAACCGTTGGAAAATTCTCCCGGCGACCATCAGGTGACCGCCGACCGACCACGGCCACGGCAAAACAGCCCATCCATCAGCCGCCTCCCCGCAGGATTTCCAGCGGCGGGTGATGGCAAATACCCCGACTCAAGGCCAGACCGCCCAACACGGCAATCACGGTCACCGATCCGAAGGCGGCCGCCAATAGTGCCGGATCCGGCCATGGTGAGGCCTTGAACACAAACTTCGCCAGCGCGGCATTCGCCGCCACCGCAAGCGAAACTCCCGTCAGCGCGGACAACATCCCGAGCGCCGCATACTCGATCACCAGGATGGTCCGCACCTGCTTCGCGGATGCCCCGAGCGTCCGCAACAGGACCCCTTCCTTCAGCCGGACATCGCGGCCATTCAGCAGGGTGCCGATCAGGATCGGCAGACCCGCCAGCACCGTGAACCCCGCCAGCACGGTGACCACCGCGGAAATCTTGCCCAGAATGTCGCGGACCGATTCGAGAATCTGCGTCAGGTCGATCGCCGTGACATTGGCAAACTTTCCGGCAAGCGCGCGTTGCAGGTCCCCCGAGTCCGCCGGCGTCGGCGTCCGCGTCGTCACCACATGAAACCCCGGCGCGTCCTCCAGCACACCCGGCGGAAACACCATGAAGAAGTTCAGGTTGAACCGGCTCCAGTCCACCCGACGCAGGCTCGTCACCTGCGCCCGGATCGGAATCCCCTGAACGTCGAGCACGATTTCATCGCCGATCCCCACCTTCATGTCCTTCGCGATTTCCGCCTCCAGGGAAAGGGGAACGATCCCATTCCGGTCCGCCGGATCGGTCGCCAGCTCACCCGCAATCAGGGTCTCAGTGAAATTCAGGGTATCGCGATAAGTCGAGCGAAACTCCCGTCTCGCCACCCAGCGCGGCACGCCCTCCGCCTTGCCAGCATCGACCCCGCGGATCGATTTCACCCGCATCGTCACCATCGGCGTGCTTTCCAGCACCGGCAGTCCCTTCTCCTCCAGCACATCATGCACGCCGCGCACCTGGTCCGGCTGCACATCGATCAAATAAAGATTCGGGCTCTCCGACGACTGCTGGGTATCGAGCCGGTCGTTGATCAACTTCCCAGCCGAAAGAATGGTCACCAGCAGAAAGGTTCCGAGCCCCAGCGAAAGCAGGAACAACAGCGTCTGGTTGCCGGGACGATGAAGGTTCGAAACACCCTGCCGGATCAGGTAGGGCCAGCCCAACCGCACCACCCGTCGGGTCACCGCCATCAAACCCCGGGCCACCGCGACGAGGGCCAGAAACGCCACACCGAGCCCGCCGACCAGCGCCAGCGATCGCATCCAGTCCGGATCGCTGGCATGGGCCACCAGCACCAGCAGGCCGACCAACACCCCGTAAATCGGCAGCGACCTCAGCAGGCCGCCTTTCAATCCACCGCCAGCGCGCAAGGTGACCGCCGGTGAAACCTCGCGGATTTTCATCAGGGGAATCAGCGCAAACCCGCAACACACCGCAAAGCCGATGGCCGTCGTCTGAGCGAGCACCATCCATTCCGGCGAGGGATTCACCTGGATCGGCAACTGGTCGCGGAAGGCTTCCAGCAATCCCATCTGCAAGCCAATCCCCAACGCCCCGCCCAGCAGCGCGCCGATGCATCCGAGCGCCATCGCCTGCGCGAAATAAATCCCGAATGCGAGGTGCCCCGGGCAGCCCAGACAACGCAGAATCGCAACCGTCGGAATCCGTCGGGTCACGTGGGCATGCACCGCGCCCGCCACCCCGATCGCCCCCAGCGCCAGTGAGGCCAGCGCGATCAATCCAAGGAACCTCTGGAAATTGTCCAATGCGTCGCCCAGGTTTTCGCGCCGGTCCTCGGGCGTCTCCAGCCGCCACGTGTCGGCCGGGAAATCCTCACGCACCCTGCGTTTCAAGCTTCCCGGCGGAGGACCATCGTCGATCTCGAGATGCACCTGATAGGACGCCATGCTGTTCCTGCCCAGCAGCCCGCTGCGCTCGACATCGGCCAACCGAACGTATGCCTCCGGCGCGAAGCCGCTGAACCGATTGCCGCGTGGCGCGGGAGAATCCACCACCCCGAGAATCCTCAGGCGGATCCCGCCCAGCCCGACTTCATCGCCGACCTTCGCCCCGAACTGGTCGAGCATCGCAGGCTCCATCAGCACCCCGCCTTCATCCCTCATCCGCCGCCACGCATCCGCAGGACGGGTCCCCACCTCGCCATAAAACGGATAGTCCCCCTCGATTCCCCTCACCTGCATCAGCCGGGCGCCACCGTCCGGCAGGAAACGCATCATCGAGGGAAAACTCGTCTCGCGGCTCACCCGGGTCGCCATTTCCGCCAACCGGGCGACCTCCGCCGGGCCAATCGCCTTGCGGGATGAAACCCGGAGGTCGGACCCCAGCAGGGACTTCGCCTCCGAGCTAATGCCCCGCTCGACACTCGCCTTCAACGAGTGGATCGCAGTCAGCGCCGCGATGCCGGACACGATCGCCAGCGAAAATATCACCAACCGCAGCCGCTGCGAACGGCTGTCCCGCCAGGCCATTTTCCACACCCACGGGTGAAACAAGGCCGTCCACAAACTCCGGGGAAGTGCCTGATCCTTATGGTTGGTATGCTGCATTCTCTTGTTCCGAGACTATCGTTCCACCACTCATCGTCACCACCCGGCGCGCCTTCGCCGCCAGCGCGGGATCATGGGTCACCAGCACCAGCGCCGTTCCGGCCTCGCGGTTCAACCGGAATAGCATGTCGACGATCGGCCCGCTGGTTTCGGCGTCCAGGTTTCCCGTCGGCTCGTCGGCAAACAGAATCTTCGGCCGGTGGATGAACGCCCTGGCCAGCGCCACCCGCTGCTGCTCGCCACCGGATAGCTGCAGCGGATAGTGGTCGAGGCGCTCGCCCAGCCCGACCTGCTTGAGCAGCTCCTCCGCCCGCCGCTGATTGCCGGATTCGCCACGCAGTTCCAGCGGCACCAGCACGTTTTCGATCGCCGTCAGCGTCGGGATCAGCTGGAAACTTTGGAACACAAAACCCACAAGCCGGTTGCGCAGCGCCGCGCGCGCGTCCTGGTCCAGCGACTCGATCGCCTGACCGTCCAGCTCCACCGAGCCCGCGCTGGCATCGTCCAGTCCGGCACACAGCCCGAGCAAGGTCGTCTTGCCACTGCCAGATGGACCGACGATCGCCAGGCTGTCGCCTTCATCGAGACGGAACCCGACATCCTTCAATACCGTCAGTTCGTGGCTTGCGGTTTGGTGCACTTTCCTCAGACCCGTCACCTTCAGGATCGACCGTTTGACAGTGCTTGGAGCGGATTCTAGACTATCGGACGATGGGATGACATTGCGGAGAAATTTCATGTTAGGGCTGCTGCTCGCCTCGGGCACCGCACTATTGGCCGAGGAAACCCCGAATGCAAATGGCACGAACAAACGCCTCGTCATCCTCGGCGACAGCATCACCGCCGGACACGGACTCGATCCGTCGGATGCCTACCCCGCCCTGCTCCAGAAAATGATCGACGCCGCCGGCCTGCCCTACACCGTCGCCAACGCCGGCGTCAGCGGAGACACCACCGCGGGCGGACTGCGCCGCGTCGCCTGGGCCATGGCAAAAGGCGCGGACGTGCTCGTCATCGCACTCGGCGGAAACGACGGCCTGCGCGGCATTTCCCCGGATGAAACCAAGAAGAACCTGCTCGGCATCGTCGCCAAGGCCCGGGCGAAAAACCCGGAAGTGAAAATCCTCCTCTCCGGCATGCGGATGCCCGACAACATGGGAGCCGACTACACCACCAGATTCCAGGCCGTCTTCGCCGAAGCCGCCCGCGAATCCAAGTCCACCTTCCTCCCCTTCCTCATCGCCGGCGTCGGTGGCGTGGAGGAACTCAACCAAGCCGACGGCATCCATCCGAACCCCGAGGGGCAGGAGGTAATTGCCGGCAACGTCTGGAAAGTCCTCCTGCCGATGCTCACGCCATCAACCGCGCAGGCAGGAGAATGATCGGCCCCGCCAACCGGCCTCCACCCGAAAAACCGGTGCTCCCTCACCCACGCCCGTGCCATGCCCGTGCCATGTGAGCTGTGCCGTGCCGTGTGAGCTGCGAGCGCGCATTCCGGCAGCCCCGGCCCCGGCTCCAGCGGCAGCAAATCCGCCGTACCCCCGGTTGCGACTCCTCAGCCACCCGCTCTCAGCCGCCCGCGTTCCACCACGTCGGCTTCTTGCCTTCCTTCCACTTGATGTTGCAGCCGCTGCTCGGATACGGCCGGGCCAGCGGACCCTCGCCCGCCATCATGCGCCGCGCCGCCTCGCGCAGATCGCCGCCATGGGCCTCTTCACCGCTGTTCGGCCGGGAATCGTCGAACTGCCCGGTGTAAAACAACCTGCCATCTGCGCCAAACAGGAAGAAATCCGGCGTGCAGGCCGCACCATAGGCCAGGGCCACATCCTGGCTTTCGTCGATCAAATACGGAAACTTCCAGCCGTGGGCCGCCGCAAACTCCTTCATCGGGCCCGGACCGTCCTGCGGATACTTCTCCAGATCATTCGAGACGATCGCCACGGTATTCACCCCATCCGCCGCCAGCTCATCCGCCAGCGCCCCGAAGGCATCCGCCACATGCAGCACAAACGGGCAGTGATTGCACACGAACGCCACCAAAAGTCCATTCTGCCCCAAAATCCCGCCAAGCGAATGCTCCGCGCCGTCGGCATCTGGCAATTGGAAATCCGGTGCCTGATCTCCCTGATTCAAGCGAAATGTGGAAAGCACTTCTGACATGCCACGATTATAACACAAAACCCACCCGCGGTGAAACCGTTTTCATCCATAGACAGTCACTCAGTTCCATTCCATGATTCCCCCGCCATGGCCGCACCGCTCACACCGCAGGAACTCCACCGCTACTCCCGCCACATCCTCATCCCGGACATCGGAGAGCACGGCCAGCAGCGGCTCAAAGACTCGTCCGTCCTCCTCGTCGGCACCGGCGCTCTTGGCTCACCCGCCGCCATCTACCTCGCCGCCGCCGGAGTCGGACGCCTCGGCCTCGTCGATGACGACACCGTCGAATCCTCAAACCTCCAGCGCCAGGTCCTGCACGGTGAATCATGGATCGGCAAACCGAAACTCGACAGCGCCGCCGCCCGCCTCCACGAGGTCAACCCGCACGTCAACGTCGAACTCCACCCGACCCGCTTCACCCCGGACAACGCGGAACAAATCGCCGCCTCGTATCAAATCATCGTCGACGGCTCGGACAACTTCCCCACCCGCTTCCTCACCAACGACACCGCCTACTTCCAGCGCAAGCCGCTCGTCTACGGCGCCATTCATCAGTTCGAGGGCCAGACCTCCGTCTTCGCCCCCCACCTCGGCGGCCCCTGCGTCCGCTGCATGCTCCCCGCCATGCCCGCACCCGGCGCCGTCCCGTCCTGCGCCGAGGCCGGCGTGCTCGGCGTGCTCCCCGGCGTCATCGGCTCGATCCAGGCGATGGAAACCCTCAAAATCCTGCTCGGCATCGGTACCCCGCCACTCGGCAAACTCACCGTCTATCAGGCGCTCGACAGCTCCTTCCGCAGCCTCCGGCTCGAGCGCGACCCCCGCTGCAGACTCTGCGGCGAAAACCCGCAGATCCACAGCGTCAGCAACTCCGAAACCACCGCCGGAACCACCTGCCAGCCTGCGGGCATGGGCTCCATCGACGTCACCCGCCTCCGCAGTCTGCTAGATAACAACTTCACCGGCATCCTGCTCGACGTCCGCGAACCCTTCGAACACGCGATGACCCACATCGACGGCGCCCTGCTCATGCCCCTCGGGTCCGTCCCCGAACGCTTTCACGAACTCCCCAAAGACAAGGAAATCCTCGTCCTCTGCAAAGCCGGCGTGCGTTCCGCCATGGCCGCCGAATTCCTGCTCGACCACGGGTTCCGCAACATCAAGAACATCGAGGGAGGCATGAACGCGTGGCACCAGATGGAGAGCGGAATTTAGTCCGCATCATCCGCCTGAATGCACACAGCCAGGATGACGGCGGACCGGACACCGCGACCTGACAACCACTAACAACCAACAAATCCACCCCACCCGCAAGCACCCATGGAAGGCATCATTCTACTGTTCGGCGGCCTGCTGGGAGGTGCCTTCCTGCTCGCAGGAGCGATCGCAGCGGCCGGTGCCGGACTCGTGCTCGACATCGTCTCATCCGTCATTTCCCTCCTCCTGTCGCAACGCCGATCGCCGGACCCAACCAGCGGTCCCACCGCCTCCGCCTTTCCCTTCCCAAGCCCAACCCGCAAACAGATCCGCACCGCGGGCATTGTCAGCGGAGGCCTCCTAATCGCCATCCTTCTGATCGGCTCGATCGTTCAACTCTTCTTCTTCAAGCCTGCCGCCTCCGCGCTGCTTCACCGGCATGCCCGAAATGCCGGACTCGAACTGAACTTCGCCGACATCAGCGGCAATCTTTTCACCGGTGCCTTCTTGATTGAGAAACTCGAACTGCAATCCATGCCCACCGGCGGCAACTCGTGGAGCGCGCATGTCGACAGCGCCAGCGTCAACATCGCCATGCTCCGTCTGCTAGGAAAACGGGCGTGGCTGGATTCCCTCATCATCGACAACGCCACCGTGGAAGTCGAAACAGCCGCGCCCCCACCCTTCGATCCGGGCGCGGCCATCAAAACCAGCCCGCCTCCCACCAGCACGAGCCACCGCGGGAAACGCCGCTTCGGAATCAGCGAGACCCGGCTGACCAACCTCCAGCTCAGCTGGAAGCGCCCCGCCGGCAAGCAGGACCTGACGGTCGAACGGTTCGCCTGCGAGAACCTGATGAGCGAGTTTGCCCTGCTCCAGATCTTCTTCCGGTCCCACGCACACGGCAGCCTGAATGACACACCGTGGAAAATAGAAACCCGCAAAACCGGTGAACTCGCACGCAGCACCAAATGGACGTTTGAGAACCTGCCGCTCGATCTGACCGCGGATATGGTCGGCGGCCCGTTCCGGATTTTCACCAAGGGAACCCTCGACGTCCTGGTCTCCGATGATTGGTCGCTCGACGACGGACCGGACATCGATCTCGACTGGCGCTTTGTCTTTCACGACTTCGACGTGGATCTCCCCGGCGGCACCACGGATTCACCACTCGCCGGGGCCCTGGTTCGCCACCTCAAACAGGCGGACAACCCGCTCGACATCCATTTCACGCTCACCTGGAACGAAAACGACCTGCGCGGATCATCCTCCACCGGCACCCGCAAACTCTCCCGCGCCCTGCTCCAGGCGCTGCTTCCGGACACCGCCGGGGAAGTGACGGAAAAGGCGAAACAGGCATGGAGGAAACTCCGCGACTGGACGCGTGATCCCTGAACCCGGGCACGGACCGAGGCCCGCTACTCCGGCGATGAAAACGTCTCAGGAAAACGCGGCGGACCGAAGCCCGCGCACCATCATTCCCGCATCATTCGTCTCCACTTTCTTCCGCTCCGCCTTCTTCGGCAACGTCTTCCTCACCTCCTGCGGCATCGGAATCCTCTCCGTCCGGCACCACGCGGGCGACGTCCTGAAGCTTCTCGCCTTCCCGGAGCGTGAGCAATTTCACACCCTGTGCGTTGCGGCCGATGATGCTGACACCCTCCACCGGAATGCGGATGCTCTGGCCGGTCGACGTCATCAACATCAACTCGTCTTCCGGTTCCACCGTGACGGCACCGACCACCGGGCCGGTCTTGTCGGTGACCTTCATCGTGATGATGCCCTTGCCGCCGCGGCTCTGCTGGCGGTAATCGTCGAACGGCGTGCGCTTGCCGAGACCGTTTTCGGAGGCCACCAGCAAGGTCGCTCCTTCGGTCACTCGGGACAAGCCCACCACATAGTCTCCCTCGCGCGGGTTGATGCCGCGCACGCCCATGGAGTTGCGGCCCATCGACCGGCTGTCGCTCTCATGGAACCGCAGGCTCAGGCCGTTGTGAGTGACCAGAATGAGATCGTCGTCTCCGGTCGTCAGCCGCACGTCGATGAGTTCGTTCTCCTCTTCGAGATTGATGGCGATGATGCCGTCGCGCCGGTAGTTGCGGAAATCGTTGAGCGCGGTCTTCTTCACCTTGCCGGAGCGCGTGGCGAAAAACACATAACCCGCATCTTCACGGAACGTGATATCATTTCCATCATCATCGGTGGCCCGCTCGAGCCTGAGCATCGCCGCAATCTGCTCTTCCGGCTTGAGGTTCAGCACATTACGGATACTCCTGCCCATTGCCGTGCGTGACCCTTCGGGCAGCTCATACACCCGGTCGACATAGACGCGTCCGGTGTTCGTGAAGAACATGAGATAGTCGTGGGCCTGCACCGAGAACAGGTGCTCGATGAAATCGTCCTCCTCGTCCTTGCCGGTCTGCCGCCGCTCCATGCCCTTGAGCCCCTTGCCGCCACGTGCCTGCAACCGGTATTCGGATGCCGGCGTGCGCTTCACATAACCGCGGTGGGAAAGCGTCACGATCATCGCATCGTTGGCGATCAGGTCCTCGATGGCCACCTCGCCGGCTTCGGCCAGGATCGGACACTTCCGCGGAGTGGCGTATTTCTCCTTAATCGCGGCAAGCTCGTCCTTGATGATGCCGAGCACCCGGGCTTCGCGCGCGAGAATATCCATCAGATCCTTGATGTCCTCCAGGATGCCGTCGTATTCGCCCTTCACCTTGTCGCGCTCCATGCCGGTGAGCTGATAGAGGCGGAGTTCGAGAATCGCATTCACCTGGCGCTCGCTGAAGACATACTTGTCTCCATGAATCGCGGCCTGGTCGCGGATCAGGATGCCCAACCCCTCGGCGGTCGCCTTGGTGAACTCGTATGCCGCCAGGCGCACGCGGGCTTCGTCCCGGTTCTTCGAGTCGCGGATGATCTTGATGAAGTCGTCGAGGTGACCGAGTGCCAGCAGGAAGGCCTCCAGCAGCTCGGCGCGCTCCTCCGCCTTACCTAACAAATAACGGGTGCGCCGGATCACCACCTCGCGGCGGTGCTCGATGTAGGCGTCGATCACCTCCTTGAGCGAAAGCTGTTTCGGCCGGTTGTCGTGAATCGCCAGCATGTTGACGCTGAACGAGGTTTCGAGCGCGGTCAGCTTGAACAACTGGTTGACGACCACCTGCGGGCGGGCGTCGCGTTTGAGTTCGATCTCGATCCGGGTCTCCTCGTCCGAAAGGTCGCGCATGCCGGAAATCCCGACGAGGGTTTTCTCGTTCACCAGCTCGGCGATGCGTTCCTGGAGCGTCGCACGGTTCACCCCATACGGCACCTCGCGGATGATGATCATCGACTTGCCATTATCGTTTTCCTCGATCTCCACCTTGCCCCGCAGGCGCATGGAACCCTTGCCGGTCTTGAAATACGACTCGATCCCCCGGATCCCGCGCACCTCACATGCGACCGGAAAATCCGGACCCTTGATATAGGTCATCAGCTCCTCGGTCGTGATCGCGGAGTTGTCGATCTGGGCGGTGATGCCGTCAATCACCTCGCCCAGGTTGTGCGGCGCGAGGTTCGTCGCCATGCCGACCGCGATGCCGGTGCCGCCGTTCACGAGGAAATTCGGAAATGCGGACGGAAGCACCGACGGCTCATTCAGCGAACCGTCGTAGTTCGGTTGGAAATCGACCGTGTCCTTGTCGAGATCCTCCATCATCGCCAGCCCCAGCGCATGCAGGCGGGCCTCGGTATATCGCATCGATGCCGCGGCATCGCCTTCCACCGAACCAAAGTTGCCCTGGCCGTCGACCAGCATTTCGCGCATCGACCACGGCTGCCCCATGTTGACCAGCGTCGTGTAGATCGACGAGTCGCCGTGCGGGTGGTAGTTACCCATCGTCTCACCGACGATCTTGGCGCATTTGACGTGGGCCTTGCCGGGGGTCACACCGAGCTGGCGCATCGCATACAACACGCGGCGCTGGGAGGGTTTCAATCCGTCGCGCACATCCGGCAGCGCCCGTGAAATGATGACCGACATCGAGTATTCCAAAAACGAATTGGAAAGCTCTTCAGCGACGTTGATCGGTTTAATAAAGTCTTGTGGCATGGGAAATTGATTGGGTCTTGAAACGCGGGTCGGCCCCCTTGATTAGACGTCGAGATTGCGAACGTTGAGGGCGTTGTCTTCAATGAACCGCTTGCGTGGTTCGACGATGTCGCCCATCAGCACGTCGAACATCTTGTCTGCCTCGACCATGTTGTCCTCATCAAGGCGGACGCGGAGGAACTGGCGTGTGGCGGGGTCCATGGTGGTCTCGAAGAGTTGCTTGGCGTTCATTTCACCAAGCCCTTTGAAGCGTTTGATCTGGACGCCCTTGCTGGAAATATCGAGCACGCTGGAAAGGATTTCCGCGACCGAAAACAGCGGAATGACGTGCTGTTTGTCGCCCTCGCCCTCGACGAGTTCATACAGCGGGATGTCATCGGAATAAAACTGGGTGACGTCGATCCCGGCTTCGCTCAGGCGTGCGAAGTGCTTGGCGATGGCGTGGGACTCGTGGAGTTCGTGGAGCACGGCGCGGCGTGACGGACCGGTGCTGGCGGCGAGCTCCTCGTCGGTGAGCACCTCATCGAACAAACACAGGTCGCGGTTGTTCTCGGCGTATTCACGCAGGGCGCTCTCGTCGGCGAAGTAGATGACGCTCTCGTCGTTGCCCTCGCGAATCCGGATCATGAATTGCGGCAGATGACCGTCGGCCGGACGGGCGGCAAGGTAGTCGCGGAAATTGCCGCCGTTGCCCTCGATAGAACGGGTGTAGCGGGACAGCGCGGAGAGGGTTTCAAGGACGCCCTTCAACTGATCCGCCTCGAACGTGCGGGATTGATCGTGCGAACGCAGGATCACCTCGCCCGCACCGAGTTCGATGAGGATGTTGTTGAGTTCCTCGTCGTCCTGCACGTATTCGGAACGCTTCTTGCGGGTGACGAGATACAGCGGCGGCTGGGCGATGTAGAGGTAGCCGCGACGAACCAATTCCGGCATGTGGCGGCAGAAAAACGTCAGCAACAGGGTGCGGATGTGCGAACCGTCGACGTCGGCATCGGTCATGATCACCACCTTGTGGTAGCGCACCTTGTCGATGTTGAATGAGCCGTCCTGCTCGCCATCGCCGATGCCCGCGCCAATCGCGGTGATCATGCTCTGGATCTCCTTGTTCTGCAGCGCCCGGTGAAGACGCGCTTTCTCGACGTTGATCAGTTTTCCGCGCAGCGGCAGAATAGCCTGCGTGCGACGATCCCGGCCTTGTTTGGCCGAGCCTCCTGCGGAATCACCCTCGACAATATAAAGTTCGGATTTCGCGGGATCGCGCTCGGAGCAGTCCGCCAGCTTGCCGGGCAGACCGCCGCCGGACAGCGCCGACTTGCGCACCGTTTCGCGGGCTTTCCGAGCGGCCTCACGGGCGCGCGCGGCATTCACGGATTTTTCGATGAGTTTCTTGGCGAGCGCCGGATTCTCATCAAAATACTGCATCAGGCCCTCGTAGACGATCGAGGAAACCACGCCCTCGATCTCCGTGTTCACGAGCTTGTCCTTGGTCTGCGAACTGAAGCGGGGGTTCGGCATTTTCACCGAAATCACGCAAACCAGCCCCTCGCGCACGTCGTCCCCGGAAAGCGACGGATCCTTGTCCTTGAGGATCTTGTTGTCCTTCGCATACTTGTTGATGCTGCGGGTCAGCGCCGTGCGGAATCCGGTCAGATGCGTGCCGCCATCGGCATTCGGGATCGAGTTCGCGAAACACAGGATCTGGTCCTTGTAGGAATCGTTGTATTGGAAAACCACGTCGGCAAACACGTCGTCGTTGGTGATCTTGCCGTCGTAGTCGATCTCGATCTCGCGCTTGCCGTTGAGAATCACCGGATCCTCGTGGATCACCGTCTTGTTCTCCCCGAGTTGGACCACAAATTCCTCAATGCCCTTGGCGTAGAAAAACGTCGTCTTCTGTGCCGATTCCGGACGCTCGTCCTCGAGATCAATGGTCAGCCCCGGGTTCAGGAAAGCCAGCTCCCGAAGCCGCGTCGCCAACCGATCAAACTGAAACTCAATGGTATCGACGAAAATCGTCGCGTCCGGGAAAAACGTCACCGTGGTCCCGGTCTTCCCCGCAGCCACCTCGCCGACCACATGAAGCGGCTGGGTCGTCGTGCCGCGCTCGAAGCCGATCCGGTGGATCTTGCCGTCACGCATGATGTCCGCCCGGAACCAGTCCGACAGCGCGTTCACACACTTCGCGCCAACACCGTGCAATCCGCCGGAATACTTGTACGCACCCTGACCGAATTTACCACCCGCGTGCAGGTTGGTCAGCACCAGCTCAACCGCCGGAATGCCAAACTTCGGGTGCGTGTCGACCGGAATCCCCCGGCCGTCGTCCGAGATGGAAATCGACCCGTCGACGTGGATCGCAATCTTGATCCGGTCGCAATACCCCGCCAGATGCTCGTCGATCGAGTTGTCCAGCACCTCGAACACACAGTGGTGCAGGCCGCGCACGTCCGGATCGCCGATATACATGCCCGGACGCTTCCGGACAGCCTCGAGACCCTCGAGTTTATCGATCTGTTCGGCACCATACTCCTGATGGTTCGCAACCTTGGTTTCCGCGTGCGGGGGCTCGTTTGAAGGGTCGGACATAGGGTGACAAGAGGGTCTAAAATCCGCGCCGCGGAAACAAGGAACTTCTCACCAAAATCGGGATTTTTTGCACAACCGGAAAACCCACCCAACACCCTCAAGTTGAGTCACTTGTGAAATCTCAACCGGAAGCCGATCCCAACAAGAACCACGCCACCGCCAAACAGACGCAAATCACCAGAATCACCGCCGCAAGAAGCCGCAGCGTTTCAACCGATTCCCTGCGATCGATTTCCCCGTGATCCACCATCGAATCCGGCATCACCCGTCCCCGCCGGGACTCGAGCCTCCCCGCCCTCGGCGGCTGTCGCGCGACCCT
Organism: Verrucomicrobiota bacterium JB025; assembly: GCA_030673875.1. Lineage (GTDB taxonomy): Bacteria > Verrucomicrobiota > Verrucomicrobiia > Verrucomicrobiales > Akkermansiaceae > Luteolibacter. Next base: position 14,675 of record JAUTCT010000051.1, read on the forward strand.
CACCCGACCGTCCTCAGCCCCGGTCGGAGCACCCACGGACTCACCACACACCGGACACGGCCCCCGGACACCCGCCTGCTCCCTCGCCACACGCAGCGCCGCCCCGCACCCATCACACCGGAAGGTGATCACCTCCGGCCTCGCGGCCGGCATCTCCGACAGATTCAGTTTTTCAGGCACGGCGCATGGTTCCACGCAAGCTTGATCGCCTGCTACGGATTGATGGTCAAACCCCCACTCCGAGGCAGCCCACCTGCCACTTCAGCAAAAAATCCTGCGGTTCGCCCTCACCTGCCGCCAGAGACTCCAGCACGGCACGGGACGCAATCAACGAACCTTCAATATCCAAATCCTTAGCCGCCGCATCACGGGACCTAATCAACTCATCCACCCGACGGTCGAAGTCGCGATCCCGCCTCCTCCGCTTCCCGGTCGGACGCTCGGGCCAGCTGTCTTCCGGCAACGCCTTGGTCGCCTCGACCACCCCCCTGAACCGTTTCACCCGGTCCGGACGGTAATGCCTCGGCAGGGACACCTTGCGGCCGGACGCCAGGTCCGTGCTCCACTCCACCAGCTGGCGGTTCGTCGCAACCATGAACGACGGCCGGTCCCAGGACTCCGCCTCCTTGTCGCGCCAGTGCCAAAGCGCCCGCAACCATGCGAGCCCCCGCCGGTCCAGCTTGCCCGCCCCCTGGACCCGCCATGCGTCATCCTTGGAATCATCACGCTCCAACACCTTCAGCCGAGCCGCCTCACAACTCTCCAAAAACCAATCGTAACGCCCCAACTCCTTGAGCTTCGCCACGATCATGTCGCCCATCTCCAACAGATAGTCCACGTCGTTGAGCGCATACTCGATCATCTTCTCCGAAAGCGGCCGCTTGCCCCAATCCGCCTTCTGCGAACTCTTGGACAGCTCCACGCCGAAATAATCCTGCACCAGATTCCCCAGCCCGAAACGCCGCGAACCTAACAACCTCGCGCCGATCTGCGTGTCGTAAATCACCTCCGGCACCTCGCCGAACTCACGCTTGAACATCGTCATGTCGTAGTCCGCTCCATGCATCCAGATCTCCGCATCCCTCAGGAATCGAATCATCGGGGACAGATCCTCAATCGCCAGAGGATCTATCAAAACAGAGTCATCCCGAATCGCAAACTGCACCAGACAAAGCGACTCTTTGTAACGGTGAAGACTGTCTGCCTCGGTATCAATTGCGCAGACAACAGGCCCATTCGCGCGCTTACAGCTTTCCAGGTAGCTAACCAATCGCTCGGTCGTATCAATCATATCTATGTTCGCCCGCCCAGTCGATCGAGGACCGGCGAATGGTTTGGGGGGTGGTTGGTTACTGGATACTCAGAGCGCAAAACCCGGAATCATCGCAACCCCGTGCACGCAGCGCATCCACAACATGCATACAGAATGCTACCACCCCACCCCACCTGACAAGGGGAATTTTCGCGCACTCTATTCAGGGCGATCAAGTTAGCGCGAAACGCTTGATCGGTTCGCCAGCGGAACCACTGATTGCACTGAAATCACTGATGCTTCTCAGCCTGGGAAGGCATGGCCCTCCGAAGCTCTCGCGAGCTGGGAGTTCCTCACCCTCAAACGTCATGAAAAATCAGCACAAGCCGTCTAATCAGTCTGAATCCGTGGTTCCTATTGGCGCTTCTTGAGAGTCAGTTGCCCCCTGGCTTGGTCGCCCCGCATTCTATCACACAACCGCCAGACGCTTCGCCATGTCGACACCCAGTTCGACACATTTCCACGGCAATCCATGCGCATTCAAGTCGCTCATGAATCCCTCCGGATCATGCTGCTCGATGTTCCACACTCCCGGCTTGCTCCAGCCACCCTCCAACATCTGCTTCGCTCCGATCATCGCCGGCACCCCCGTCGTGTAGGAAATCGCCTGACTTCCCACCTCCGCGAAACACTCCTCGTGATCACAAATATTGTACACGTAGACCGCCTTCTCCACGCCATCCTTGATCCCGGTGATCACGTTGCCAATGCACGTGCGCCCCTTCGTCGACTGACCCAAATCACCCGGATCCGGCAGCACCGCCTTCAGGAACTGCAACGGAACCACTTCAACCCCGTTGTAGTTCACCGGATCAATCCGCGTCATCCCCACATTCTGCAGCACCTCCAGATGCTTCAGGTAGTTCGGCGAAAACGACATCCAGAACTGCGCCCGCTTGATCGTCGGCAGATGCTTGGTCAAACTCTCCAACTCCTCGTGATACATCCGGTAGATCTCATACGTCCCCACCCCCTCCGGACACATGAACTCGCGGTGCTCGGACATCGCCGGAGTTTCCACGAATTCCCCCTCCTCCCAGTGCCTGCACGGCGCCGTCACCTCCCGGATGTTGATCTCCGGATTGAAATTCGTCGCAAACGCCCTCCCGTGGTCCCCGCCGTTCACATCAATGATGTCCAGCGTGTGGATCTCGTCAAAATGATGCTTCAGCGCCCACGCCGTGAACACACTCGTCACACCCGGATCGAACCCCGACCCCAGCAAGGCACTCAGCCCCGCCTTCTCAAACCGCTCCTGATACGCCCACTGCCATGAATACTCGAACTTCGCCTCATCCTTCGGCTCGTAGTTCGCCGTATCCATATAGTCGCAACCGGCCTCCAGACACGCATCCATCAGCGTCAGGTCCTGGTAGGGCAGCGCCACGTTGATCAACAACCGCGCCCCCGTCTTCCGGATCAACTCCACCGTCTCCGCCACATGGTCCGCATCCACCTGCGCCGTCGCAATCTCACGCCCCGTCCGCTTCTTCACCTCCGCCGCAATCGCCTCACACTTCGAAACCGTGCGCGATGCCAGCGTAATCTCGCCAAACACCTCCGGCACCATCGCGCATTTGTGCGCCACTACGTTTCCCACGCCACCGGCGCCAATGATCAATACCTTGTTCATAATCGTTAAAGTCGCCGCAAATTGAGGCCATGAATCCCGAACTGGCAAGCGGCTTCGAATCCAAACCCCCGTAAAATCCGCGGATCACCACAATCCGACCGCAACAATCACCTGTTTTCACGGTTTTTCCCGACAACTTTTGCATCGCATGGCGTTCCCTTCCCTGAGAGGCTCCCGCCCGACATACCAAGCGATCCTTCATGAAAATCCATACTCCCATACCAGTCGCCCGCCGCCAAGCCGGCTTCACGCTCCTCGAAATGGTCATCGTGCTCGGCATCATCGCCATGATCCTCGGCGGTGCCATCTTCGCCATGCGCGGAATCGGCGACGCCGCAAAACTCCGCCAGGTCGAATCCGACTTCAAGAGCTTCCAGAGCGCACTCGCCATGTACAAACTCAATGCCGGCTCATTCCCCACCACCCAGCAGGGCCTCGACGCACTCGTCAACAAACCCAACACCACCCCCGTCCCACGCCGCTGGGTCCAGGTCATGAGCAAAATCCCGACCGACCCCTGGGACAGCCCCTACCTCTACCGCTTCCCCGGCAGCAAACGCGCCAACGACTTCGAAATCATCAGCAACGGCCCCGACGGCATCGAAAGCACCGATGACGACCTCAGCAGCCAAGACGAATAGCCGCGCCGCAGGTTTCACCTTGGTGGAAATCGTCGTCGTGCTCGCCATCGCCGCCATCGTCCTCGGTGGCGCCGCCGGCCTCATGCTCTACTCGTCGGACGAACGCGTCCTGCGCGATACCGCCGGCGAAATCGAACTCCTCGCCAAACGCGCCCGCACCACCGCCATCCTCCAGCAGACTCCCTACGCCATCGAAGTCCGCCAGAACGTCGTCCGCATGCTTCCCCTCGCCCAAGCCGGCCAGGACGAACGCCGCCTGATCAACGGCCGCGAAATCGGCGGCGAAATCATCGATCACCCGTCCGTCGAAAAACACGAATACACCCTCGACCCCAACATGGAAGTCTTCGTCCGCAGATGGAACACCGACACCCTCCTGCCCACCGGCCGTGACACCATCCACATCTGGCGCTTCGACCCGGACGGCCTCTGCGAACCACTCTCAATCCGCCTCGTCATCAACGATTGCATCCTCGAAGACACCTATCACCCGCTCACCGGAGCCGCCGTCCCGGAAGAACGCATGATCGAAATCCGATGATCCCAACCCCACACAATCGCGGATTCCTCCTCCTCGAAATGGTGCTCGCGCTCGCCGTCTTCGGCATCGCCGCCACCGGATTCGTCGTCGCCCTCCACAAAATGGCCGACACCGCCGAACTCGCCCAAAGCGAAATGCGCATCACCCGCATCCTCGACAGCGCTCTCGACGAAACCATCTCACTCCCCGTCCTCGAAGAAGGCCAGACCAACACCACCGTCGGCGAAACCGGCATCGAACTCGACACCACCATCGAACTCCTCGAAGAACTCGAAAACCAGGACGGCGAGTTCCTCCAGGAAATGTACCGCATCCAAATCGTCGCCCGCTGGTACGAAAACGGCGAATGGCAGGAACGCACCGTCGAAACCTGGCGCTACGGCAACATGTACCAATCGTGAATCCCCGTCCAAACAACATCCGGCGCAAGGACAAGGGCTTCACCCTGCTCGAACTCGTCATCGCCATGGGCATCCTCGCCGCCGTCGTCAGCATGGTCTTCGGCATCGCGCGCACCTCCCTCCAGCTCGGCAACACCATCGTCGAAACCCAGGCCGAGGAAATGAAACACCAGGCGTTCTTCGAACTCCTCCACAACCGCTTCTCCTCACTCCCCGGCAACGCCCGCCTCGACATCCAGGTCGAAAGCTCCAGCCCTCCCTACATCTCCCAGGTCACCATCGAAGACGTCCCCCTCAGCTTCACCTGGGGCGGCCAGGAACTCATCGCCGAAGCCGTCAAACTCTCCACCGTCAAACGCCGCAGCGGATACCTCGACATCGTCCTCTCCTACTACGAAGAGAAAATCCTCGACTCCACCGACGAAGACGCCGACTCCGGAAGCCTCGTCGACCAGGAACCCTTCGCCGAAATCATCCTCCTCCGCGACGTCGCCTACTTCGAATGGCGCGCCCTCGACAGCACCACCCTCGAATGGCAATACGACTGGGAAATCTCCACCAGACTCCCGATCCAGCTCGAACTCGTCATGGCCATCGGCGCCCAAGGTGAGGAAATCCGCGAAATCTTCTGGCTCCCACCAAAGGAAAACCCGGAAACCGTCATCGAACAAATGCTCCAAACCGGCAACAGCGGCAGCTCCACCGGATCCAGCTCGTCCGACCGCGATAGCTCGTCAAACATCAGCATCCCAACCACAGGAGACGGAAAATGACCGCATCTCCACCAACACAACGCCGCGGTGCCGCGCTGATGGCCGTCATCTGGCTCATCGCCATCCTCTCGCTCGCCTGCATGTCCGCACTCCGCGTCATCTCGTTCGACATGGAAATCGCCGCATCCAAAATCCACGGATCACGCGCACGCCAAATCGCCGAAATGGGAATCGCCCTCGGCTCAAACCCCCTCGTCGACCGCTCCGACCCCATCCTCCACCAATTCGACGAATCCACCGGCGAAGGCTTCGACGTCCGCATCATCTCCGAAGGCGAACGCTTCAACATCAACGCCATCATCCTCAGAAACGACTCCGCCCTCCTCCACGAAATCTTCATCCGCTGGGGAATGGAAATCGAAGACGCCCAAAACGTCGCCGACGCACTCATCGACTGGGTCGACGACAACGACGAAGCCGGCCTCAACGGCGCCGAAGTCGAGGAATACGAAGCCGCCGGCCGCATCAACCAACCCTTCAACCGCCCCTTCTACAGCCTCTCCGAAATGCGCCTCGTCCGCGGCATGGACTTCGTCGAATCCCTCCGCCCCGACTGGCGGGACTGGTTCACCGTCTGGAGCGGCGGCGGACTCGACGTCAACGAAGCACCCGCCGAACTCATCGCCGCCGCCGCCGAAATCACCGTCGAAGAAGCCGACATCATCCCCGAATCCGTCCGCGGCATCGATGGCATCCGCGACACCGATGACGACGTCCCCTTCGAAAACCTCTCCGACGCACTTGCTCTTTTGGGCGTGGATGTCGACAGTCGCCCGGACCTCTCCGACCGCTTCGCCCTCGGAGACACCACCACCCGCGTCGAAAGCATCGGAACCGTCTCCGGAACCAAACGCAAAATCACCGTTATCCTGCGCAACCGCACCGGAAAACCCGCCCTGCTCGAACGAACCGAAGAAATTATCCCGTGAGTAAATCCACCGAAAACGTGCTGCTTGTTCCTGGCGAATCCAGCTGGGAAATCTGGACCCGAAACGACGAGTCCGGATTCACGCTGCAGGGAAATACGGAAACCACCACCGCCGGGGAAATCACCAAAATCCCCAGTGGGGTCCTCACCCTTCTCTTTCCCGTCAAATCCCTCACCGCAGTCCCCATGCGGGTCGCCAGCGACGACGAATCCCTCTTCCCGGACCTCGCCAACATGCAGGCCGAACGCCTCGGCATCCGCCCGGACCCCATGGCCGGCCAACTGTCCGACGTCTTCATCATCGACCGCGAAGACGAAAACACCGCCCTCCTCTCCGTCTTCCTCCGCACCCCGCAGGATGGCGAACTCCCGCCCCGCAGCCCCAAAGGCTTCGACATCTCCCCTCGCTCATACCCCGTCGACGGCAACACCCTCGCCATTTGGCGGGAATTCGGCCGCTGGGTCTTCGCCCTCTACCACGAATCCAAACTCGTCTTCTGCCAGGCAACCACCGAAACCAGCCCGGACCCCGGCGCCCCCCTCGCCCGCGAAATCAAACTCTCGATGATGCAGCTCGGGATGCAGAACCTCAACTACCAACCCACACGCATCCTCGTCTGGACCCCGGATTCCATCAACCCCGCCCCACTCCGCGCCGCCTTCACCATCCCCATCGAGACCGCCGCCAAACCCGCGCCCGTCATCCCCTCCCCAGTCAGCAAACTCCTCCCCGCAGACGTCCGCGCCGCACGCCGCGCCGCTCTCAAACGCCGCAACATCATCCTCGCCTCCGCCGCCGTCGCTCTCCTCTACCTCGGCGTCATCGGCTGGTTCGGCTACGACCTCTGGAAAACCTCCGCGGAAACCCAACGCCTCGTCCAGAAAGCCAGCCAAATCGGCCCCGAAGGCCTCGCCTACGCCGACCACATCGCCCGCTGGGACGAACTCGAACACGCCATCGACCTCACCCACTCACCCGTCGACATCCTCTACCGCATCGCATCCTGCATCCCCGCACGCAGCGGCCTGCGCCTCACCATCGCAGACATCAGCGCCACCCAAATCAAACTCACCGGAGAAGCCCCCCAGTTCCAATCCATCAAAACCTTCTCCCTCAAACTCTCCAAACACCGCGACCTCGCCAACTTCCAGTGGCAAACCCCGGAACCCTCCCAAGGCAAAACCGGATGGAAATTCGTCTACACCGGCGAAGTCCCGCTCACCCCGGCCCAGCCCTGACCGACAAATCATCCCGCCTCCGGCATTCATAACTCAAACACACCAACCAATTCATGTCCGCCCGCGAAAAAAAACTCCTCATCTTCTTTGCCGTAGCGGGCTTCATCGTGCTCAATTTCCTCGCCGTCACCTTCTTCCAGACAAAGAAAAACGACGCCGTGCGTAAACGCGACCAAGCCCGGGTCCAACTCGAAACCGCCGAGATGTACCAAGCCAGCAGCGCCAGCGTCGCCAACGAAATGGAATGGCTCGCCAAACACACCCCCGAACCCGCCGCCAACCAGGACGTTCAAACCCAACTCCAGAAACTCTGCGAAGCCGGCGCAACCAAAGCCGGCCTCGAAATCAAAACCCAGAAACCCCTGCCCTCGGACATCAACGGCGTCCACTTCCACCGCGCCAAAATGCAACTCACCGTCTCAGGCAAGGAAGAAAGCCTCTACCGCTGGCTCGACCAACTCAACCAGCCCGACCAACTCCGCATCGCCACCCAAATCCGCCTTTCACCAAACAAAAAGGACGACACCCTCATCGACTGCACCGCGACCGTCGAACAATGGTTCGTCCCCGCCGAACCCTCGGCATGAGTCCCCACCCCACGGCAACCATGAAACCAACCTTCAGACTCCTCACCATCTCGCTCGCACTCTGCGGTCTGGCCGCCGCGGACCTGCCGAAAAAACCGACCATCCGGAAATACACCAAACTCTGGACCGACTCACCCTTCACCTCCAAACCCCTGCCCGTCGAAACCCAGGAAGAAGCCGTCTTCGAAGACTACACCCTCGGCGGCGTCTCACCCATCAACCAGGGATACCGCGTCACCCTGCTGGTCAAAAAAGAACCATCCAAACGCGTCGTCGTCGAAACCGGACGCAAAAACGAGGAAAACTTCAAGCTGCTCGCCGTCACCCGCAAATCCGGTGACCCCCTCGGAACCGTCGTCCGCATGTCCTCCGGCAACAAAACCGGAACCATCGGCTTCGACGAAAAATACCTCAAACTCACCGCCGCTCCCGCCGCACGGAAAACCCTCCCCGGAAAAACCGGAACCCCACAGCAACTCAGTAAAAGCTCATCCAGCTCGAACTCCTCCACCCGGAAACCCCGCCCGCGCGTCGTTCCGCCTCCTACCAGCAGCAGCAACAAAAGCAGCTCCAGAAAACGCTAATCAACCCCTTAGACACACGCTCTCCATGTCCTCATCGCGCACCCTCGCCTCCCTCGCCATCCTCTGCGGCATCGCCAGTGCCCAACAACCACCGGCCGTCGCTCCTCCCGGCATCCCCTCACCCGCCGGAACCCCCGCAAAGACACCCGCCGTTCGACCGTCCACCCCCAACCTCGGCGAAAATAAAATCGTCGAAGACATCATCGAACCCAAACTCTCCGGCAGCGCACTCGCCGCCCTCTACCAAAAATACACCGGCCGCCGCGTCATCGTCTCATCCGCCGCATCCGCCGCCGAGTTCTCATTCATCCAGAACGCCAGCCCCAAAAACCCCCTCACCTACGCCGAAGCCGCCGACCTCCTGCGCATCGCCGCAACCATCGAAAACTTCATCTTCGTCCCGGACGAACAACGCCCCAACCTCGACATCCTCACCCTCTCCACCGCCGGAATCCGGCCCACCGGACGCGGAGTCGACGTCTACAACGAAAACGACCTCCTCCCGGAAGGCGACGCCGTCATCTCCTACGTGATGAAGCTCGACTACATCAAACCCGCGGAGGCCGTGAACACCTTCACCCAGATCATCGGCCAGTTCGGACCCTACGGCTCCATCGCACCCGTCCCCAACGCCGCCGCCATCGTCATCACCGAAAACACCTCGCTGATCCGCAAACTCATCGACCTCAAGGCGGAAATCGACGTCCCATCCTCACAAGTCGCCACCCGCTTCATCCCCGTCCAATACGCCGACGTCACCGAAATCTCGGAAACCCTCACCGAACTCCTCTCCAGCCAGCAATCCAGCTCAAACACCGCAGGCGTCAAACGCGCCACCCCCACCGGAATCCCCAACGCCGCCAATGCCGCCGCATCCTCCGCCGGCAGCTCATCCAGCGGTGAGGACACCCCCGTCCAAATCATCCCCGAACCCCGCACCAACCGCATCTTCGCCATGGGCCGCCCCGTCGACATCCTCTTCGTCGAAGGCCTCGTCCGCGAATTCGACGTCCCCACCAGCGACAAAACCTTCCTCCGCCGCAAGGTCCGCTTCCTCACCGTCTCCGAATTCCTCCCCATCGCCGGGGACGCCCTCACCCGCGCCTTCTCCGGAACCGGCGACGGCTCCTCCTCCACCACATCCGGTGGCAGCAGCTCCTCGCGCAACAACACCGCCAGCTCCAACCGCACTACCAGCTCAAGCTCATCGAGCTCCTCCAGCTCATCCAGCTTCGGCAGCTCCAGCTCGGGAACCACCGGCAGCACCCTCAGTGACCCCAACGTCAACTCCGCTCCCGAATCCATGCTCGTCGGCCGAACCCTCCTCGTCGCCGACAACATCACCAACTCCATCGTCGTCCAGGGCCCGCCATCCGCACTCGAAATCATCGAACGCCTGCTCGACCAAATCGACGTCAAACCCCAGCAAGTCCTCATCTCCACCATCATCGGACAACTCACCCTCAGCGACGACACCGAATTCGGCGCCGACTACATCTTCAACGGCGGCGACGTCGTCGGCAGCGGCGGCGGCGGACTCCTCTCCAGCGTCATCGATGGCGCGTTCGACGACGACGGCGACATCGTCAGCGGCATGTCCGGCTCCGGCCTCCGCCTCTACGGCAACGTCGGCTCCGACCTCCACGTCTACCTCCGGGCCCTGCAATCCAAAACCGACTTCACCGTGCTCGCACGCCCGTCCATCTTCACCTCCAACAACCAAAAGGGCGAAATCTCATCCGGTGAACGCATCGCCATCCCCACCAGTTCCAACACCTACACCTCTGGAACCTCGTCCACCAACATCGAATACCAGGACGTCGTCCTCAAACTCGAGGTCATCCCGCTCGTCAACTCCGACGACGAAATCACCCTCCAGATCGCCCTGCTCAATGACGAGCAAACCGGCACCCAGATCATCGAAGGCGCAGCCAGCGGAGGCGACCTCTCCGTCCCGACCATCACCACCCGCGAAATCATCACCACCGCCACCGTCCCCAACAACGAAACCATCGTGCTCGGCGGCCTCATCATCGGCAGAAACGAGGAAACCCAAAGCGGCATCCCCCTCCTCAGCGACATCCCAATGGTCGGAAAACTCTTCTCCAGCACCGTCAACGACAAGAGCCGCGGCGAACTCATCGTCTTCATCCAGCCCTCCATCGTCAGCTCCGCACGCACCCTCGAGGAAGTCCAGCGCGACACCCGCCAGCGCTACCAGGTCTCGCCAAAGGCATATAGCTTCGCGGACGAAGGCACGACTCCCGCCATCCAACTCGAAACCGCCGTCGGAAACGACACCAAGGATTCCTCATCCGACACCTTCGTCAGCCCCCCTCCGGTCATCGACAACACTCGCAAAAGCCTGCGTCCCATCCACCGCCGGTGATCTCCTCCTCAAAAAAAGCGGGAAATCTTCCGCTTTTTTTGAACAAACTCGTTTTTCAACTGTCTGTACCCAACGAAGACCGAACATCTGTTCGCGTTTTCATGTAAGGGTGAACAGCAGTTGTCAGCCTCATTATACATGGCGGGTAAAACCGCCGGTGTGTTGAAGTTGTTCAGCTTGGCCGTCGGAGTGGGTGCTCCGGCGGCCTATTCTTGTACGGCCCCCGCTTATTGCCCTCCCCCACTTCTTCCCCCCGCTGTGCGTTTCCCTCTGGGAGCTCACTCCCCCACCGGCCCCGCAGCAATCCCGCTGGAAAGCCGGATCAATCCGCCAATCACCGCGTCACCCCGCGCGCGGACTCCTCCACAAACTCAATCAAGTGCTTCACCTGGGCATTATCCGCCTCATGCGTCGCCTTGAACGCACTCAGCGCATTCGCCAGATTCACCTCCTTCTTCAAAAACAACCGCTTGTAGGCCGCCTTCAGCGCCTTGATGTCCTCCTCGGAAAATCCGCGCCGCTGCAAGCCCACCGAATTGATCGCCCGGCACGCCGCCGGATTCCCGTCCACAATCATGAACGGCGGCACATCCTGCACCACCTTCGAAAAACCGCCCACCATCGCGTGCGCCCCGATCCGGCAAAACTGGTGCACCCCCGCCATCCCGGAAACAATCGCGTGATCCTCCACCACAATGTGCCCGGACAGCCCCGCGCTGTTCGACAGAATGATGTGGTTGCCCAGCTGGCAGTCGTGCGCCACGTGCGAGTAACACAAAAACAAATTGTTCGACCCGATCGTCGTCGGCTTCCCGTCGTGCGTGCTCCGGTGCACCGTCGTGTTCTCACGAAACACATTGTCGTCGCCGATCACCAGAAACGTCGGCTCCGCCACATACTTCAAATCCTGCGTCTTCCCCCCGATCGCCGCAAACGGGAAAAACTCGTTCCGCTTTCCCACCTTCGTGTGCCCCTCGATCACCACGTGGGAATGCAGCACACACCCGTCGCCAATCTCCACATCCGCCCCCACCACGCAAAACGGACCGATCCGGACCTGATTTCCTATCCTCGCGTTGGGTGAAACGATCGCTGTCGGGTGAATCATGGACCGATTTTCCACCAGCCCGCGCGTCATTGACGAGTCATTTCTTCTCATTCAGTCGTCACCACCCCCGAGATTTCACCCGCGACGATCCACCCCGCCCCCGGCTCGCGGGAATTTCACGCCCGTTTCCGATTCACCTCCACCTCCACCCCACGCTCACCCCGCCGGTTCCCCCAGCGCCTTCAGATCCCCCTCCATCTTCGCCAGCACCTCCGTGCCCAGCTCGATGTCCGCCGCCGCCGTATCCACAATCTGCTGCGGCCGCCGCGCACCCGCCAGCACATGCGTCACCCCGTCCTGCGCCAGCGTCCACGCCAGCGCCAGCTGCGCCAGAGAACACCCCAGATCCTCGCAGATCGTCCCCTTCCACCCCTCCAGCATCGCCAGCACCCGCGGCCGGTTCTCCCGCAGATACCACGGATTCCAATCCGCGATCGTCCGGAAATCCCCCTCCTCAAACACCGTATCCATCGTCACCTTCCCCGTCAGAAGCCCCTGCTCCAGAGACATGTAGGTCAGCGTCGATAGACCATACTTCCGGCACAACGGCAACACCACCTCCTCCGGCTCGCGATACAACATCGAATACCGGAACTGGTTCGTCGCGATCTCCCCGCACTCCACATTCTCATCCAGCTCGTCCGCCGAAACATTGCACACCCCGATCGCCCGGATCTTGCCCGCCTCGACCAGCTCCGTCAGCGCCCCGATCGTATCCGCGATCGGCGTCTTGTCCGGCTCCACCGCCGGCCAATGCGTCTGATACAGATCGATCACATCCGTGCCCAGCAGCTCCAGCGAGCGCTCGACCTCCAGCTGGATCGTATCCGGCCTCAATGACCGGTAGACCGGCCTGCCCTCGAACTCCGTGAAAAACGACCCCCGCTCGTCATCCCACCACAACCCGCACTTCGTCGCCACGATCGCCCGGTCCCGCCGGTCCGCCAGCGCCTTGCCCACCACCTCTTCGCCGTGCCCGAATCCATACGCCGGCGCCGTATCGATCAAGTTCACCCCCGCATCCATCGCCGCGTGAATCGTCCGGATCGCCTCCGCGTCATCCACCTTCTTCCCCCAGCTCGATCCACCGCCGATCGCCCAGGCACCCAGCGCGATCACCGAGGCCTCCATCTCCGAATTGCCCAACTTCAACGTTTTCATCCACTAGGAAACGAAGCCCGCCCACCCGAACTTGCACAACCCATCCGCCAAACCCCACCCAGGTAGCGCGCCGCCAAGGTAGCGCGCTCTCGATGAGAGCGCACCACAGAGCCCATCCGCCAAACCCCAACTCTCCCCCTCCTGACACCCCACCCCCGGATTCCTCCTGTCCCCGGCCGACCACCGTGCTACCGTCCCTCCATGATCTGGCAGGCCCTCAAAACCCTCTTCACCCGCTCCGCCACCCCGGTTTTCCAGGACGATTGGATCGCCATGCTCGAGGAAAACCTCCCGCTCTATCAGAAGCTCCCCGGCGACCTCCGCCCCCTGCTCCACCAGCGCATCGCCCGCTTCGTCGCATCCACCCGCTTCGAAGGCTGCGGCGGCCTCGAACTCACCGAGGAAATGATCATCACCATCGCCGCTCAGGCATCCCTCCTCGTCCTCCACCGCGATGGCACCCCCTACCCCGAACTCCGCACCGTCTACCTCTACCCCACCACCTTCAGCTCCGTGCAAAAACGCGTCGATCCCATCGGAATCGTCACCGAAGGCGAAGTCTCCCGCCTCGGAGAATCATGGAGCAGCGGAACCGTCGTCCTCGCATGGGACTCCGTCGCACACGGCGCCCGCGATCTCCTCGACGGCCAAAACGTCACCTTCCACGAATTCGCCCACCAGCTCGACCACGAAGACGGACCCACCGACGGCGCCCCTCCGCTTCCCAGCCGCGCCGCCTACCGGTCATGGGCAAAGGTTTTCTCGGAAAACTACGACGACTTCCTCGATCAGCTCGAAACCGGAAAACGCACCTTGCTCGACCCCTACGGAGCCACCAACCCCGCCGAATTCTTCGCCGTCGCCACCGAAACCTTCTTCGAGAAACCCCGCCAACTCAAAAAGAAACGCCCGGACCTCTATCAGAAACTGCAATCCTACTACCAGCTCGACCCCGCAAAATGGTTCCGCGGAAACTAACCCAGCCAGTTCCTCCAGCCACTCCAACGCGAATCCCCATTCCGAATCACTTCAACAATGGGGTGAAATCCGGAGTCGACATCGGCTGTCGGTCACGCGGCACCTTACCGGTGTAGTCGATCAAGATCCGCTTGTTGATCGGCGCGCCTTCAAGATTGACCCTCGCCACCCGGGCGCTGAGTTCTGGCGCATTCGGAACAGCTGAAATCAGATCTTCCACCAGATAACGTGGAGCCCAACCGATCATCTGGTAGTCATCGGTCAACAAAGGAACCGCAAGGCGAGTCGCCGGATTATTCAGCTCCACCATGACCCGCAGGCGATCGCCTGCTTTCAGTTCTGCCGCCGCTTCCATCGCCTTCTCGCCAAGGTGGCGAAGGCCATGGAGAAAGAAGCGGAACTCGAACCGCCCCTCGGCATCCGCTTCCACGCGCGGAAAAACCTCAAGGTTATCCGTCATCCTGCTTCCACCGGATACCGCGAGAATTTCAATCGGATCGGCGTGGCCCTCATCGAGATCCAACCACGAGATGTATTCATGGAAATCCTTCCGTTTCTCGGAGAGCACCCTGTTCTTGAAAAGAGGAAACAACTCCCGGGACTCGTAGCTCTTCTCGAAATCCGGAAAGGAAATCAGCGGCTCAAATCCAACCTCCCGCTGAGCCGTGAGTGCTCCTCCGGTATATCGAAATCGGTACGACGGCTCCGACGGTTCCGCGTCTAGTCGGCCAACCGGGAACCATGCACGGCTTCGCACTGACTTTTCCGGGGCCTGCCAGGCAAGAAACAAACTCTTCATAGGGCTTCGGCAATCAAACTACGGGTTTTCGAAAGAAATGCGAGAGCAAAGGCACGCCCCGGTTCGGAGATCCTCGAATCCGGGATCTTTCCCAGCACCCCCTCGATCCATGCATCCTCCACCTTGCCCACGCGCTCCTGCCATGGTTCGAAAAATGACGGATAAACCTCGGCAAGCATCTCCGCACAGGCCATCGGACTCAGTCCGTGGCGATCATCCTCACTACCGAAGATCCCTCCCCTCGCTTTCCGGATGTAGGACTCCACCGTGCCGTTCGCAAGCCTCAGTTCACGGGCTTCGTCAAGCAGCTCCCTTCCCAAAGACGATGCGTGATCATAGGTTGGCGCGATACCCCCGACCCAACGGGTCTTGCTGTCCTTTCCTTTCTTCGACTCAAGAATCAGGCCCCAGTTCTCGTGATGCCGATCCGTGTTGCCCACCAGCGCGTCGAGAACCAGATAACCCGCCATAAGGGAAGAAGCCCATTCGCGTCAGGTTAAGCACAACGCATTGGTTATCAGTTAATTAAACCAAGAAAAACCCGAAATTAGGGTTGACAAGGTGAGCAAGCCGGCAAGCTCGGTATGTCTTGGAAGACCTCACCTACCGACCGCTCAAAGC
>JAUTCT010000052.1 GCA_030673875.1 Verrucomicrobiota bacterium JB025
GCTTTGAGCGGTCGGCAGGTGAGGTCTTCCAAGACATACCGAGCTTGCCGGCCTGCTCACCTTGTCAACCCTGATTTCGGGTTTTTCTTTCCTTAATTAACTGATAGCCAATGCGTTGTGCTTAACCTGACGCGAATGCCACCGATCCCTAACTACGACTTTTCTTGACCCCACTGATATCTGAACGATAGTTCATATCCTCCCATGCTAGAAAAAATCCATCATCCCTCGCTCGTTGCCGTCTGGCCGGGCATGGGTGGGGTTGCCATCAGCGCAGGCTATTACCTGATGGCGAAACTTGGAATGCACACACTCATGGAATTCCCGTCCGAGGACTTCTTTGAAATCGAAAAAATCCAGGTCGAACACGGCTTGATCCAGGCAACCCACGCCCCTCGCAACCGGCTCTTCATCTGGAGCGACCCCAACAAACAACACGACCTCATCCTCTTCATCGGCGAGGCCCAGCCACCGACACGCGGCGCATCCTTCTGCCGCCAGATCATCAACCGCGCCATGGAACTCGGCGTCCACCAGGTCATCACCTTCGCCGCCATGGCTACCGAAATGCGCCCGAAACACGACAGCCGGGTCTTCTGCGCCGCCATCGATCCACCCACCCTCAAATCCCTGCGCAACCTCAGCGCCGAACCCCTCGAATCCGGAAGCATCAGCGGACTCAACGGCGTCTTCCTCAACATGGCCGCCGAACACGGAATGACCGGCGGCTGCCTGCTCGGTGAAATCCCGATGATCTTCTCGCAAATCCCGTTCCCCAAAGCATCCCTCGCGGTGCTCGAGAAATTCAAGCAATCCAACAACATCCCGCTCGACCTCACCGAACTCCGGACACAGGCGAAAAAAGTCGAATTCACCCTCGAGGACTTCCTCACCCGCATTGAGAAAAACGCCGCCACCATCGACTCCGTCACCGATCCCCACCCACCCGCGTCCCCGGAACCATCGCAACGCGACCACATCGAGAAACTCTTCAGAAAAGCCGCAACCGACCGCTCCCACGCATACGAACTCAAACAGGAACTCGACCGACTCAAACTCTTCTCCAAATATGAAGACCGCTTCCTCGACCTGTTCAGGGACATCGGTTAGGAGATTGCCGCAAATGCCCGGCCGACCTCGCGGGCTTGGATTACTCACACCAAGGCGCCAGGCGGGAACTGGTCGGGAACTGGTCATCATCCGATTGCATACGGACTTCCGATTCGGTGCACTAGCCCCCCCCCGTCACCTCACCGGTCTCCACCCACAACGATCCCGGAGGGATCAAAGCCTGTAGCCGGGGGTCGAGCGCAGCGACACCCCCGGACCCCACGCCCCCAAATTGCACCGCATCCCGGCAGGGATGCCAGAAGCGCCCTTCTAGTGCATCGAACCGGAAGTCGGTGGGCAAATGGCGCCGCGTTCTTCCTCCAAATCGTTCCCAGAACGCATCCTGAAACCTGACGAATCCATCATCCGATTGCATACGGACTTCCGGTTCGGTGCACCAGGGCATCCCCCGTCACCTCACCGGTCTCCACCCACAACGAGCCCGGAGGGATCAAAGCCTGGAGCCGGGGGTCGAGCGCAGCGACCCCCCCGGACCCCACGCCCCCGAAATACACCGCATCCCGGCAGGGATGCCAGAAGCGCCCTTCTAGGGCATCGAACCGGAAGTCGGTGTGCAAATGGCGCGAGTGATTTTTCCTGAGTCCTAGGCGTGACGAGTGGAGTTGAGCTGGCTCAACGACCGAGGAATAACGCAGCAATCAGCAAAAAGCGCCGCGTTCTTCCTCCAAATCGTTCGCAGAACGCATCCTGAAACCTGATCAATTCATCATCCGATTGCATACGGACTTCCGGTTCGGGGCACCAGTGCATCGAACCGGAAGTAGGTGTGCAAATGGCGCGAGTGATTTTTCCTGAGTCCTAGGCGTGACGAGTGGAGTTGAGCAGGCTCAACGACCGAGGAATAACGCAGGAATCTGCAAAAAGCGCCGCGTGCTTCCTCCAAATCGTTCGCAGAACGCATCCTGAATCCTGATGAATTCATCATCCGATTGCATACGGACTTCCGATTCGGTGCACCAGCCTCCTAAACCCTCAGCACCAGTCCATTCCGGTCCACCACCTCGCCCCATGTCCGGTAGGCTCGCGGCGGCATGTATTTCCCGCATCCCGCGTCATAACTTCCCTCCACCCCGGTCAGCACCCGCATCGAGTCCGTCGCCGCCGCCTTCACCCCGTCGTCCGTGCACCGGCTGCCCGCGAAAAAATCATTCCCCGGCCATGACACGTGGTCCCACGCCACCAGACTGAACAACGCAAGACCGGAAAAATCGTCCCCCTCGTCAGCCAGCGCTTCCGGCCGGCACAACTGCGACTTCCCGCCGTTCCCCCTCCGCAGCGGCCTCACCATCAGCGAGACCCCGTGGATCTCGTGTCGCCCGTTCTCACACTCGTCGAACGGATCATAATAAATCGCCCGGATCGCCGGCAAATCGCTCCCGAACTCACCCAGCAATCTCCGCAACACCTCCTCCAGCGCCCGCCCCAGAGCCCCCCTGAACGGACCCGCAAACTGCCCGCAACCCATCCCCGGAACCGTCACCAGCGCCTGGCACCCAGCACCCGCCGCCACGTCATTGATATGTCTCAGGACCGGCAGTAAACGCCGTCGGTATAACCCGTAATAACCCTCCGCACACAACCCGCCATTCGCATCCGTCACCTCGTCCCAGTCCGCCGGCACACACCCGCGCCCGTTCCTCAACAGCGCCCCCGGAGTATAAACCAACGTCGCCCGGAACGGCTCGTCATGCACCACCGGTGAATCGTGGTTGCCATTGTCAAACACCCTCACCGGCACCGATACCGATACATCCCCCAGCATCCCGAGCTCCTCCGCAGACCAGTCCGATCCATCCCCGGCCACCGCGCTCTCGGCAAATATCTGCGGCTCTTTGGTGTTCATCAGTTCCTGCAGAAACCGCCCCACATCCAACTCCTCCAACCCGTCCAGCCCCACCTCCTCCAGCGCCCGCCCCAGCCGCTGCCCCGGCTGCCGCCGGCCGCTCCGCACCGCCGCCACATACTCCGCGGCTCGCCGCCTGGTCTCATCCGGAATGATTGTCGTATATGTCATGTCACTCGCCCGTTTCGCCGGAAGGCACCCCTTCCTCACAACAGCATCCTGCGGTCTATCAACAACAGATTCCAAGCCCTAATCACGACACCGGAACCGGCACAATTCGCACCCGCCCACCGCCCCCCAAATTCTCATCGACAATCCACCGTATTACCTCAAGAACCCGCATGCCTCCATGGACCTGACCACCGAATCACGCTCAATCCTGCGCCTCGCGCTGCCCCTCATGATTGGGCAACTCAGCCAAATGCTGCTCGGCGTCGCAGACACCGTCATGGTCGGCCGGCTCGGCGTCACCGAACTCGCCACCCTCACCTTCGCTAACGCGCTCTTCCACATCCCCTTCGTCTTCGGCATCGGCGTGCTCACCGCCATCTCCGTCTTCACCTCGAACGCCCGCGGCGCCAACGACCCGGCCGCCGCACGCGCCTCGTGCCGCCACGGGCTGATGCTCGCCATCACGCTCGGCATCGCCCTCTACGCCGTCGCCCACCTCGTCTCCCTCCACCTCCACATCTTCCACCAGCCCGCCGATGTCGCCGCGCGCACGCCCGTCTTCTTCCGCATCATCATGCTCTCCGGCATCCCCGCGCTCGGCTCGCTCGCGCTGAAAAACCATGCCGACGCCCTCAACCGCCCGTGGCCGCCATTCTGGATCTTCCTCGCCGGCGTCGCCCTCAACATCCTCCTCAACTGGATCATGATCTTCGGCAAACTCGGCTTTCCCGCCCTCGGACTCGAAGGCGCCGGCTGGGCCACCCTCATCTCCCGCACCATCATCTTCGCCGCCATGATCCTCTGGCTCCGCACCGCCGGCGACCTCCGCGACTGGGTCCCCCACCACTGGTTCATCCCTCCCGTCCTGCACGACATCCGCCGCCTCCTCACCATCGGCATCCCCTCATCCATCCAGCTCCTGTTCGAAGTCTCCGCCTTCTCCGCCGCCGGACTCCTCATCGGCCTCGTCGGCTCCTCCGCCATGGCCGCCCACCAAATCGCCATCACCATCGCCGGCACCGCATTCATGCTCCCGCTCGGACTCTCCCAGGCCCTCACCGTCCGCATCGGCGAGGCCGATGGCGCCGCCCAGCCCGACCGCCTCCGCCCCATCGCCGTCTCCGGCTGGCTGCTCGTCGCCGCCTACGCCATCTGCTGCGCACTCTTCCTCGTCCTTTGCGGCGGCATGATCGCCGCCCTCTTCATCCAAACTCCGGACGTCATCGCACTCACCGCATCCCTCCTCACCATCGTCGGAATCTTCCAAATCGCCGACGGCCTCCAGGTCACCTCCTCCGCCATGCTCCGCGGCCTGCACGACGCCCGCATGCCCGCCGTCATCGGCTTCATCTCATACTGGATCATCGGCCTGCCCGTCGGCGCCCTGCTCGCCTTCCATTTCGACCTCGGCGCTCGCGGCATCTGGTGGGGCCTCGCCATCGGACTCGCCACCGCATGCGTCACCCTCGGCCCGCGCTTGTGGCTCCGCACCTCCCGTGCTAACCCACCAGCGTGAGACTCCTGACCGCCATCGTCATCCTCCTCCAGGCCACCCTGCTCGCCGCCCCGCTCCAGGAAATCCCCCACTGCACCCTCATCGAAACCGAGTGGGCCGATGGCGACAGCTTCTCCGTCCGACTCCCCGACGGCAAAGCCCAAACCGTCCGCCTCTACGGCGTCGACTGCATCGAAATGCACGTCACCGGAGACGACTCCAACGCACGCCGCCTCCGCGACCAACGCCGCTATTTCGGCATCGACGACATCACCCTCGCCAAATCCATCGGCGTCACCGCCAAAACCGCAACCTTCCGCCTCCTCTCCCAACCCTTCACCCTCCACACCGGATTCTCCGACGCCCGCGGCGACGGCCGCTACTCCCGCGTCTACGCATTCATCACCCTCAACGACGGCCGCGACCTCTCCGAAACCCTCGTCTCCGCCGGCCTCGCCCGCGCCTTCGGCGTCACCCGCCAACTCCCGGACGGCACCAGTGCCGCCGATTGGAAGGAAGCACTCAAAGACCTCGAACTCACCGCCGCGCACAACAGCCTCGGCGCATGGAAACACACCGACTGGAGAAAACTCCCCCTCCTCCGCAAGGAAGTCCGCCACGAACAAAACGAACTCGAAATCGCCAAAGGAACCCAACCCGTCGGCGAAAATGACCCCATCGACATCAATACCGCCCCGCGGGACACCCTCATCTCGCTCCCCGGCATCGGGGAAAAAACCGCCAACGAAATCATCTCCCACCGCCCCTACCCATCCATCGACAGCCTCGACGAGGTCCCCGGCATCGGCCCGAAAACCATCGACCGCATCCGCCCGTTCATCTCAGTCGGCAAGCCATAACAGTCCGGCAAACCATCCCGGATGGCACCGCGCCCCCCCTGCCCCGCCCGGAAAAACCAACCCAGCCGGCATTCCCAAGGCCACCTCCCCCCAACGAAGCCGCCGCCTTCCGACCTTCCGACCTTCCGACCTTCCGACCTTCCGACCTTCCGACCTTCCGACCTTCCGACCTTCCGACCTTCCGACCTTCCGACCTTCCGACCTTCCGACCTTCCGACCCTCCGACCTTCAGACATTCCGACATTCCGACCTTCCGACCTTCAGCCCTCCACCACATGGAGCAGCCAATCCTCCCCCCGGGCCAGCGTGAACCGGCGCTTCTCCGTCTTCCCCCGCCCGGCCTCGCCGTGCTCCACATCCACCTCCACACGACCGCCCCGCAGGCGGATCTCGCCAATCCGGAACACCGGCTCCCGCCGAATCCGGAAATACGAATGCAACGGCACATCCGGATGCCCCGCATTCCACAACCGCCGCGACGGCTCGAAATCCTCCACATCCGCCAGCGCGATCAACACCTCCCGCAGCACCCGGCTGCTGTGCCGCCGCACCAACTTCCCCGTCGCCCGCTTCGCCAGCAAATACTCGATCAGCGCCGCCGCCGGATTCTGGTAGTCCTCCTCCATCTCCTCGATCAACTCCCGCTGGTGCACCGCCATCAGCGCATGCAGCTCGTCACGCTCGATCTCACCCCGCTCAAACTGGGAAAACAACTGCCTCGGCGTCGGAAGATTCATCTCATCACCCGCCATCATCATCGGCGGAAACAACCACACCCAACCACAACCTCCCCGAATCACCACCCCGAAATCACCCGCCAGACCGTTTGCTGAGAGGAATTACCGCAGGAAATTACCCGAAACCGCCGGGGCACGGATCCACTACGCCATCACGTGTGGCGGCAGCAGGCCGGAACCGCTGACCAACAAGCCACGCAGGCATCGGGCAATCCTCGCCCGAAACCACACTTCCATGCGAAGCCCAATTTCCATCCACACTTCATTCCGTTGCAGCAAGGAGTTTTGGCAACCGGTCTAGACAGCTAAATCAACAACATCATTAACACATGAATACATCTCAGGGAAATTAACCATGCCGGTTTCAGCCCGACCAGAATCATACAATCCACTGAACACCAGTTATTTTCAACGTAGCTACGCGATCGCGTAGGTTCGACTTCTTGCACGCCAATTAGAAACGTCATTCCCTCTGTCCAGACAATCCCCCCCGGACCAATGACACCACCTGTGAACTCACTCACAGTTGCTCTCCTTCTCAGCACGATCGCCCCCCTGTCTGCTCAGAACCTGGAAAGCAACACCCAGCCCCCCGTTTCCAGCCTCAAATCCGCAGCTCCCCAGCACCCGGACGCAGCCAGATTCCGCCACGGAACCCCGCTCCCCGGCACCTATGAAGTGCCCGACCTCAAACACGTCGAATGCACCATCAAGGAGCAGGCAAACGCAATCCGAACCCAAAACCCCGTCAGCCTCGCCGAACTCGACCACCAAAAACTCGACGTCGAATCCGTCGTCGACCTCGACGTCCTCCGCCAACCGTCCCCCTACCGCAACAAAGTCATCCTCAACGTCAAACGGCCATACCAAATCGAAACCGATGGCCTCAACCAAGCCCTCAGGGAAATCTCCGCCATCTACCGCCAGGCCGGCAGCCCACCCACCGAAACCGGCTGCAACACCATCGGCATCTCCGTCTCCCAGCGCATCCGCATGGAACCCTCAACCGCCCTCGAAATCGTCGAGTTTGAAATCAGCGCAAACCCCGGCTGCGCCTGCGAAATCGTCAAAGCCGCCATCACCGCCACCGCCACCACCCCGCAGGAGGCCGCCGCCATCGTCGAAACCGCCATCCTCGCCGCCCCGGACTCCATCCGCATCGTCTCACAATGCGCCATCGCCACCATGCCGGAATCCCTCGCCGCAGTGCAAACCCTCCTCACCGCAATGGCACCCCACAGCGCCGCCCTCGGCAACCCCGCAGAAACCGCCACCGCCAGCAACTCCAACACAGCCACCAACACAGCCACCGCCACCAACTCCGACAGCGCACGGCAATCCCCCCCCGCCAACGCCCGCCAGCCTCTCCCCAACCCGCTCGATCCCCCGTCCGCGGAAGCTCCGCACCCACCACGCTCCTTCACCCCTCCGGTCGCCTCGAGCACCATCACCGGCTGATCCGCCCCTTTCATCGTGCAACAGCAGGGTGTGCTGCCAACGAATCCCGGAATCCCGTTCCGACCCGCCCATCCCCGCCACCCGCGGGGATGGGTTGCATTCACCCTGCGGACCCGACGGATCCAGCCCCCTACCAAAACCATTTTCCCTATCAATCCACTTGCCAGCAATCAGCTCCCACGGCTTGATCCCAGCCATGAAAAAAGACGACCGATCCTTCCTCTTCGAACTCCTCGAAACCCCCAGCCCCACCGGATTCGAAATGCCGGGCCAGAAAGTCTGGGCAAAATGGGTCGGCAAACACGCCGAATCCGTCAAATGCGACGCCTACGGATCCACCTGGGCAACCCTCCCCGGAAAATCCGATAAAATCGTCATGCTCGAAGCCCATGCCGACGAAATCGGCTACATCATCAAACACATCGACGACAAGGGCTTCCTCCGCCTCGACCGCATCGGCGGATCCGACGCCGCCACCGCTCGCGGCCGCAGAATCCACATCATCGGCAGCAACGGCCCCGTCACCGGCATCATCGGCAACACCGCCATCCACCTCCGCAAAGACAGCGTCAACAACGAAAAAGCCCCCGCCGTCCACGACCTCTGGGTCGACGTCGGCGCATCCAACCCCGCCGAAGTCGCCAAACTCGGCATCCGCGTCGGCAACCCCGCCGTCTACCAGGACGGCCCCATGGAACTCGGCAACAACCGCATCGTCGGCCGCGCCCTCGATAACCGCGTCGGCAGCTACATCATCGCCCAGGTGATGAAACGCATCGCCGCAGACAAAAAGAAACCCGCCTTCACCCTCGTCTGCCTCAACGCCATCCAGGAGGAAATCGGCGGCAACGGCGCCATCATGGCAACCCACCGCCTCAAACCCGACGTCTGCGTCTGCCTCGACGTCACCCACGCCACCGACACCCCAGGCCTCAGCCACGCCAAATTCGGCAAAGTCACCCTCGGTGCCGGCCCCACCGTCAGCCACGGCACCGCCAACCACCCGCTCGTCGTCGAACGCCTCACCACGGTCTCCGAAAAACTCGAAGCCCCCCTCCAACACGAAAGCACCGACCGCTTCTCCGGCACCGATACCGACAAAATCTTCACCTCCCGCGGCGGCGTCCCCAGCGCCCTCGTCTCACTCCCACTCCGCTGCATGCACTCGGTCGTCGAAACCGTCCACCTCGACGACGTCGAACGCACCATCGAACTCCTCACCGGATTCGTCCGCTCCCTCTCGGAAAAGGACACCTTCCACCAATCCCTCGATTGAGCGGACCAATCCCCCCACCAATCCCCGGCCTCAGATCAGCCGATATCCCCACCGGATATCGGCTTGACCTTGTATGACCCTCCGCGGAAGCTCTCTTTTTTCTGGCTCTCCACGCTTCGGACTCAGGTTCCACACAGGTCCAGCCTCGCGAACCCGAACCCCGCAACACCCAATCCATCCCGGAAAAACTCTCAAACACTCTCTCATTTTAACTACCTCAATGATCAAGAAGCTCTTCGGAAACCTGTTTTCCAGCGATATCGGGATCGACCTCGGAACCGCAAACACCCTCATCAACGTCAAAGACCACGGCATCGTCCTCCGGGAACCCTCCGTCGTCGCAGTCAAAGCCGGAACCAACGAAGTCCTCGCCGTCGGCGACGACGCCAAACGCATGCTCGGCCGCACCCCCGGCAACATCGTCGCCATCCGCCCCCTCAAAGACGGCGTCATCGCGGACTTCGAAGTCACCGAAGCCATGCTCCGCCACTTCATCCGCAAGGTGAACAACCGGCGCCGCTCCAATCCCCGCGTCCTCATCGCCATTCCCTCCGGCATCACCGAAGTCGAACGCCGCGCCGTCCGCGAATCCGCCGAACAAGCCGGTGCCCGCGAAGTCTACCTCATCGAGGAACCCATGGCCGCCGCCATCGGCGTCGGACTCCCCGTCCAGGACGCCTCCGGCAACATGATCGTCGACATCGGCGGCGGAACCACCGAAGTCGCCCTCATCTCACTCTCCGGCATCGTCTACGCACGCTCCGTCCGCACCGCCGGCGACGAACTCGACGAAGCCATCTCCCAATACATGAAGCGCGCCTACAACCTCATGATCGGCGAACGCACTTCAGAGGAAATCAAAATCCGCCTCGGATCCGCCGCCCCCATCCCCAAGGAAATGACCATGGAGGTCAAAGGCCGCGACCTCGTCGCCGGTCTCCCCAAAACCATCACCATCACCTCCCAGGAAATCCGCGAGGCCATGGCAGACCCCCTCTCAACCATCGTCGACGCCGTCCGAACCACCCTCGAACGCTGCCCGCCGGAACTCGCCGCCGACCTCGTCGACCGCGGAATCGTCCTCGCCGGCGGTGGCGCCCTCCTCAAGGGCCTCGACCGCCTCCTCCGCGAAGAAACCGGGCTTCCCGTCCACGTCGCCGAGGACCCCCTCAGCGCCGTCGCCGAAGGCACCGGAAAGGCCCTCCAGGAACTCGCCTTCCTCAAGCGGGTCACTAGCTCGGACCGCTGATCCACACGCAGGACCCACCGGCATGAAGCCGCTCAACCTCATCGCTCTCCTGCTCTTCCTCGCGGGTGCCGTCTGGGCACTCACCCGCAGCGATCGCTCGGTTCGTGAAATCCAGACCGCCTACTTCTCCGCCATCTCACCCTTCCTCAAATCCGGCTCCAAACTCGAGACCCGCGCCCACGCATTCCTCAAGGAAACCCGCCACTCCAAGGAACTCGAAACCGAACTCGAAGCCACCAAACAACAACTCGGACGCCTCCGCATCATCGAATCCCGCTTCCGCGCACTCGAACACGAAAACCGCCAACTCCGCCAGGCCCTCGACTTCAAAAAAGCCACCCAGTTCGACGTCGTCGCCGCCCGCGTCATCCGCAGAAACCCCACCACCTGGTGGCAAACCGTCGAAATCGACGCCGGCTCCAACCGCGGCATCGGAACCCAACTCTCCGTCCTCTCCAACGACGGACTCGTCGGTAAAATCGACCGCCTCGACGCCTCCGGCGAACGCTCCACCGTGCTCCTCCTCACCGATGAAAAATGCCAGGTCTCCGCCCGCGTCGAAGGCTCGCCGGAAGTCGGCATCCTCAGCGGCCAGCGCGGCGGCTTCGACGGCACCCCCGTGCTCCGCCTCAAATTCCTCTCACCGAACGCCGCCGCCCGCCCCGGGCAACGCGTGTTCTCTACCGGCCGCGGAGGTGTCTTCCAGGCCAATGTCCTTCTTGGAACCATCGATTCCGTCGAACAAGGCGCGCTGGATTCCGAAGCTCTCGTCCGTCCATCGGTGAACTTCGCGAATCTAGGGGCAGTCTTTGTCGTGCTCTCCTCTGATTCCTGAAAACCCACCGTGATCCGCTACTCCATAGCAACCATCTTCCTCCTGCTCGCCGCCTTCGTGCTGCAGCAGTTCATGCCCGCATTCACCGGGCTCTACGACTCACGCATCCTCCTCGTCCAACTCGTCTTCCTCTGCTGCGCCGTCACCGTCTCGCAGCCCACCATGCTCCTGCTCG
This sequence comes from Verrucomicrobiota bacterium JB025, assembly GCA_030673875.1. Lineage (GTDB taxonomy): Bacteria > Verrucomicrobiota > Verrucomicrobiia > Verrucomicrobiales > Akkermansiaceae > Luteolibacter. The sequence continues at coordinate 11,231 of JAUTCT010000052.1, forward strand.
CCTTCATCGGCGGCTTCTTCTGGGACGCCCAATGCGCCCTCGGCCCACACGGCGGCGACCCCGAAGTCTACACCCACCCCGTCGAATCCATGCGCTTCGGCTACTCCATCCTCCTCTTCGGCGGCATGGGCTTCCTCATGCAGGGCATCCAGCCCCTCTTCAAACAGGGAAAATGGCAGTTCTCCGCCATCCTCTCCGGCATCGCCGTCTTCCTCTACCTCACCGCCGAATACACCATGATCAACTTCGTCCGCGGAGACATCGTCGTCAACCGGCCCACCCTCCTCCAAATGGCGTTCACCGCGCTGCTCACCATGCTCTTCTCCCCGCTCATCTTCTGGCTCCTCTTCAACGTCGCCAATACCTGCGACCACTCCATCAACCCGCAAGCCGTCAAAAAACGCAAACGCGCCCCGCGCTGATTATCCCATGGAACCCGGCTACCGATTCCGAATCTACCTGCTGACCGCACTCGTGCTCTTCAGCATCGGCGGACTCTTGACCAGACTCTACGAATTCCAAATCGAACGCCGCGAGGAATTCCTCTCCCAAGTCCCCGGAAACCGCACCGTCACCGTCCGCGAACCCGGAATCCGCGGCGAAATCACCGACCGCAACGGCATCACCCTCGCCCGCAACCTCCGCAAATACGAAGTCTCCTTCAACCTCGAGGAAATCGAAAAAGCCTACCGCGCACAACGCCGCGACGAACCCACCATCGACCGCGTCACCACCCGCAACGGAATGCAGCGCGTCAATACCGAAAAAGACATCGTCGCCATCGTCAAGGACGGCCCGATCCGCGTCCTCAAGGACCTCGGCCTCGCCCGCAACTTCAAGGCCGGCGCCATGCGCAACCACTACGCCACCCACATCGGCCTCATCCCATACTCCTACCGCAACGACCTCAGCTACACCGAATTCGCCAAATTCGCCGAACACAACCTCGACCTCCCCGGCGTCTACCTCAGCATCCGCCCCGAACGCAAATACCCCTTCGGCTCACTCGCCAGCCACGTCCTCGGATACCTCAAACAATGGGAAAAGGGCGACATCCCCGAAAAAGACGCACGCAAATACGACCACTACATCGGCGAGGAAAAAGGCATCGCCGGCGTCGAGGCCAGCATGAACGACTACCTCCGCGGCCCCGAAGGCCGCAAAACCATCATCAAGGACGAAAAGGGCAACACCATCCGCATGTCCGACTACACCCGCCCCGGCATCGGCGCCAAAGTCCAGCTCACCCTCGACGCCAGAATCCAATACCTCGTCGAAAACGTCCTCCGCCGCGTCGGCCGCGGCGCCGCCGTCGTCATGGACGTCAATACCGGCGAAGTCCTCGCCATGGCCTCCGTCCCGGACTACGAACCAAACGCCTTCATCCCCTCCATCTCCGCCAAACGCTGGCAGGCCTACAACTCGAACTCCCGCCTCTCCCCGTTCACCAACCGCACCATCGCATCCTTCACCCCGGGATCCACCATGAAGATCCCTACCGCCATCTCCGGCGCACTCAAGGGACTCGCCGGCCACTCGTTCTCCTGCGACGGCTACGTCCAATACGGCAACCACAAGGTCGGCTGCTGGATCTGGAACATGTACCACGGATCACACGGAGCCCTCACCCTCCCCCAGGCCATCCAGAAATCCTGCAACCCCTACTTCAACAAACTCGCCAACACCATCGGCTGGCGCTCCATGGTCGAAGGCTGCCAGATGGTCGGCATCGGCAAACGCACCGGCATCGAACTCCCCATGGAGGAACCCGGCATCCTCCCCGGATCCCGCGAATGGCGCGCCGCCCACCCCGGCGCATCCATGACCCCCGTCCTCACCGCATTCCTCTCCATCGGCCAGGGCGACACCCTCGCCACCCCACTCCAGATGTGCGCCATGACCGCCAGCGTCGCCAACGGCGGAAAATACTACAAACCTCGTATCATCAGGGAGGTCGTCTCCCGCGACGACGAAACCCTCGTCAGCGACCAACCGGAACTCATCGTCGACCTCGTCGAGGCCGGCATCAAACCCGCCGACCTCGAACGCATCCGCGAAGGCATGCGCATGGCCGTCAACGTCCAGGGCGGCACCGCCGGCAAGGTCCGCATGGAGGAAATCACCGTCGCCGCAAAAACCGGAACCGCCCAAACCTCCGATAACGGCAAACCCTCGCACAACTCCTGGGTCATCAGCTTCGCACCGTTCGAAAAACCCAAATACGCCGTCTGCGTCATGGCCCAGAACGCCGGCTCCGGCGGCGGCGTCTGCGGACCCCTCGTCCACCTCATCTACCGCGGACTCTTCGCCGCCGAACAGGGAACCAGACTCCCCCTCCGCCCACAGTCCGAATACTCCGGCAACCTCGACCGCATCGAAGCCATCGAACTCCCCGAAGACGTGCTCGCCGCCATCGGCCTCGAAAACGACCCCCTCGCCAGCGCCGTCGTCGGCGAAACCGGCGACGAAGTCGGCGACATCGCCATCAGCACCGAAGACCCCAGGGAAACCACCGCGGAAACCCCGGAACCCACTCTCACCCAGGAAGCGGACGCCGAAGGCACCGTCGTGCCACGCGCCGTCCCCATTCCATCACCCAACCAGAACTAACCCATTTACCAAACCACTAGATAACAATTTCATCATGATCCAAAACATCAAGAGACTCATCGGAATCGGCAAGCCCGACCCCATGCGGGGCAATACCCTCATCGTCAACGTCGAAAAACTCGAACGCCGCGTCGCCCTCCTCGAGGAAGGATACCTCGAGGAATACTCGGTCGAACGCGAAGGCGACCAGAACATCGTCGGCGGCATCTTCAAGGGCCGCGTCAAAAACATCGAACCCGGCCTCAAGGCCATGTTCGTCGACATCGGCATGGAGAAAAACGCCTTCCTCCACTTCTGGGACGCCATCCCCGCCGCCCTCGACTCCGGACTCGAGGAAATCCAGCGCGAAGGCCGCCGCAAAAAGAAAAAACAAAAGAAAATCACCTCCAAGGACATCCCGGACATCTACCCCATCGGCTCCGAAATCGTCATCCAGGTCTCCAAAGGCCCCATCGGAACCAAAGGCCCCCGCGTCACCACCAATATCTCGCTCGCCGGACGCTACCTCGTCCTCATGCCCTACACCGAACAATTCGGCATCTCGCGTAAAATCGACGACCCCAAGGAACGCCAGCGCCTCCGCAAAATCGTCCAGAAACTCGACGTCCCCGAAGGCATGGGCATCATCATGCGCACCGTCGCACAGGGAACCCGCGCCCGCCACTTCGTCCGCGACCTCGCCATGCTCCTCGAGCAATGGGACGAAATCGAAGCCCGCCGCGAAAACAACCCCGCACCCGCCTGCGTCTTCCAGGAACCCGGCCTCATCGAACGCGCCGCTCGCGACTTCCTCACCGACGAAGTCAACCAGATCCTCTGCGACGACGCCGAAACCACCGAAACCATCCGCACCATCGCCGGTAAAATCTCCCGCCGCGCCAAACGCCGCGTCCACCACCTCCCCACCTCCACCCAGCCGATCTTCGAACGCGTCGGCATCGACAAACAAATCGAAGAAGCCTTCTCACGCCAGGTCTGGCTCCCCTGCGGCGGCTACATCGTCATCGACGAAACCGAAGCCCTCATCGCCATCGACGTCAACACCGGCCGCAACCGCGGATCCAAGGACGTCGATAAAATGATCCTCGAAACCAACATCGAAGCCGCCGAGGAAGTCGCCCGCCAGCTCCGCCTCCGCAACATCGGCGGACTCGTCGTCATCGACCTCATCGACATGCGCCACCGGCGCGACCAAACCGCCGTCTACAAGGCCATCCGCGAACGCCTCAAACGCGACAAGGCAAAAACCCAGGTCCTCCAGATCTCCCCCATCGGACTCATGGAAATGACCCGCCAGCGACTCAACGAATCACTGCGCGACTCCATGTACGAACCCTGCCCGTACTGCCAGGGCCGCGGCCGCGTCAAAACCCCGATGACCATGTCCATCGAGATCCAGCGCCGCCTCCACACCACCATCCAGAAACACCGCGACACCGTCGGAGACCTCGTCGTCATCGTCAACTCGGACGTCCTCAACCGCTTCAAAAGCGAGGACTCCAACCTCCTCGTCGAACTCGAACGCTCCCACTCCGGGCGCCTCATCTTCCGCTCGGACCCCTCGCTCAACCGCGAACGCTTCGCCATCCTCGACGCCTCCACCGAAAAAGCCATCGACCAAGGATAAACCGCCCGCCGGGAGCAATTGCCGACAACGGTCGAGCCGCGGATCCACCAGCCCGGCACCCCAGCCGCAAGCGGGTCGAAACCACAAACCCATCCGCCGCCTCACCCTCAACCGAACCTCATTCCCTTTCGGTAACGAGTCCTTTCGGTAACGAGTATTGGCAATCGCACCAACCCCCTCAACGGCAAGCCCAACCACCCCACGGCCCGGTCCTGCGTTCCCACGCGGTTCCGGGCCGTTTCATGTTCCCCCACCACGGCAAAATCCGCCAGAATCGCACTTTAGTTAACCCATTCTAACTAAGTTCCGGCACCCGCTTCCAAATGGTCCGATAAAAATCATGCCGCCCCACTCCCGCGATCGCCCACACGCAATCGCGTAACCCCGCGCAAAACCACTCATCTCATTAAGTTTTCCAAACTACCAAGCCACCACTACTTCAATCACAGAACGACCTTCCCACTTGTCTGAAAATCCATTTCAGCACCTAATCAACCCGTCGCGAGTCCCCCACCCGCACATCCACCGCAGACCCCCCCCCGTCCGCTCCCCCCAACCTCACCCCCACCATTCTACCCCCCCCAACTATTTTTCCACCCCCCCGAATCGTCATGCCCCCCGAAGCCAGTTGCGACCGCTGATTTCCACGCCCCACAGCGCTCGTCCCGCAGCCAGCCACCGCCGGATCCCTGCCGCCGCAAACCCCGCGGCCACCGCGCAACAGAAGCCCCCGGTCCGCCTCCCACGCCACTGACACCACCCTGAATTTCCTCCCCCCAATAAAGGAAAAACAACACGGTCCGCCTCTCCCCCCCCCATGGAGGCGGGCCGTTTTTTCATGTCTTGAACGCATGGCAAAAGGCATGTTTCCTGCTGCCCGTCCGTCGGCCACGGCCGACCGCGACAGCCCACACTCCATCCCCTACTTCATGTCCAGAAAAACACGCATCATCTGCACTCTCGGCCCCGCAACCAATACCCCGGAAACGGTCGGCCAACTCATTGAGGCAGGCGCCAACGTCTTCCGCTTCAATATGAGCCACGCCAAACACGACGAGGCCCGCAAACTCATCGCCATCGTCCGCGAACAGGCAAAATCACACAACGCTCACATCGCCGTGCTCGTCGACCTCACCGGACCCTCCATCCGCACCGGCGACCTCGACCAACCATACGAACTCTCCGATGGCGACAAAGTCGAATTCCGCAACGCCGGAACCGAACCCACCATCGAAAAATCAACCACCGTCAACTACAGCGGACTCATGGCCGACGTCTCCGTCGGAAACACCCTCGTCGTCGACAACGGCGCGCTGCTCATGAATATCGAGCACGTCGAGGCAGACCGCATCATCTGCGAAGTCAAAACCCCAGGAACCATGGGATCCCGCCGGCACATCAACCTGCCCGGAACCCGCCTCAACCTCCCCGCCCTCACCGAAAAAGACCGCAAGGACCTCGCCTTCGCCGTCGAATGTGACGCCGACTACATCGCCGGATCCTTCGTCCGCGACGCCGCACACGTCCGCGAACTCCGCGAGGCCGTCGAAGCCGTCGATGGCGACGCCCGCATCATCGCCAAAATCGAAGACCAGGAAGCCGTCAAAAACATCGACGCCATCATCAACGAAGCCGACGCCATCATGATCGCCCGCGGCGACCTCGGAACCGAAGTCGAATTCGAAGAACTCCCCATCCTCCAGCGCCGCATCATCAAACGCTGCCACGAACTCGGCACCCGCGTCATCGTCGCCACCCACCTCCTCGAGTCCATGATCTCCGCACCCACCCCCACCCGGGCCGAAGTCACCGACATCATGAACGCCGCACACGAAGAGGCCGACGCCCTCATGCTCTCCGGCGAAACCTCCGTCGGCCGCTACCCCGTCCGCTGCGTCGAGGCCCTCGTCCGCATCGCCACCCGCATCGAACGCTCCGGCGGCCAGGGCTTCGGCCAAACCGTCCTCCTCCGCAAGGAACGCCAGAAAGTCGCCAAAGCCGCCGTCACCCTCGCAGACTCCCTGCCGGACGCACGCTTCGTCGTCCTCACCCGCCGCGGCCTGCTCGCCAACCAAATCGCCATGCTCCGCCCGCGCACCTCCGGCTTCTACGCCATCACCCCGCGCGAAGGCGTCTGCCGGAAACTCGCCCTCACCCGCGGCATCACCCCCATCCAGCTGCCCTTCTCCAGCGGAATCGAGGAAACCATCCAGCGCGTCACCGAACTCCTCCGCAAGAAACAACTCGTCCGCACCGGCACCCCCATCGTCATCGTCTCGGACATCCTCTCCGACGACTTCGGCGCAAACTCGATCCTCCTCCACCACGCCTGAACCAACGGGTGGGGCGGTCCCGCCCGGGCCACCGCCCCCCCCAAGCCCTGCTTGGCCCGCCGGCACAGCACAACCTCAATTAGCCATTAGCGCTTAGTCATTAGTGCTTAGTCATTAGTCATTTCTTCCCATGCATCTCCTCCACGGCGACTGCCTCGACATCCTGCCCACCCTCCGGGCAGGCTCATTCGACCTCGTCGTGACCTCCCCCCCCTACAACCTCGGCATCGGCTACAACTCGTTCAAGGACACCGCACCACGCGGGGAATACCTCGCGTGGTGCCAATCCTGGGCCGCGGAAATCAAACGCGTCATGACCGATGACGCCTCGTTCTTCCTCAACGTTGGCGCCGCCCCCGCCAACCCGCTCATGCCCCACCAACTCCTGCTCGCCCTCACCGACGGACCGGACCCACTCTTCATTCTCCAGAACACCTTCCACTGGATCAAATCCGTCACCATCGAAACCCCGCGCGGCGAACACGTCAGCGCCGGCCACTTCAAACCCATCAACTCCAAACGCTTCGTCAACGACTGCCACGAATACGTCTTCCACCTGACGAAATCCGGCAGCGTCCCGCTCGACCGCCGCGCCGCCGGCGTCCCCTACGCCGACAAATCCAACATCGCCCGCTGGGGCCACACCGGCGGCCGCGACCTCCGCTGCCGCGGCAACAACTGGTTCATCCCCTACGAAACCATCCAGTCCCGCGACAAGGAACGCCCCCACCCCGCCACCTTCCCCGTCGCCCTCGTCAGCCAGTGCCTCCTGCTCCACGGCAAAGGCGGCTCCACCCGCCTGCTCGACCCATTCCTCGGCATCGGCTCGTCCGCCGTCGCCGCCTGCCGCAACGGCATCTCCTCCTTCACCGGCATCGAACTCGACGCCCACTACCTGCAAACCGCCCGCCAGCGCCTGCAGGCCGAACAGACGAAAACCGCGTCTGAACTACCCTTCGACAGCTGACCCCCTCGGCTTGCCGCCGGATCTCCACAGCCGTCTCCCGCCAAGCGCGAACAACACAAACGCACCGCCGAAAAACCACGTCTGCCACCCCAGAGCCGCCTGAAACGACCCGTCTCCCCGCGCATTCAAGCCCGCCAACAGCAGCGAAAACCCGAACGAATACGCTCCATAGCCGAGGTTGAAAACCAGCCCCTTCACGCTGAGCAATGTCGCCCGCTGGGAAGACTCCGCCACCCCGTGCAGAAACCGGCTCACCGTAAACCCGACAAATCCCATCACCAAAAACATCGCCATCGCCGGTGCCAGCCCCACCCACGGCCACGCCGGTGCCAGCATCCCCAGCGCCACGGTGCTCACCGCTCCCCCAAGCAACAGAACCGTCAGCGCCGAAAACCTCTCATTCGCACGCTTCGCCACCCCCGGCACAAACCAGTTCCCCACCGCCACCAGCGAACCGATCAACCCGAATGACCACGCCGGAATCCCCACCAAGCGGTAATACTCACTCACCAGCGTCGCAAAATTCCGCGCCACGGAATCAATCAGCAAACCAACCGCCAGCACCACCGCAATCCGCCTCGTCGTCACCGCCATGATCGCCGTCCGCATCACCAACCGCGTCGCCGACGCACACCGCGCCCCCACTCCACCCACACGGGGTTCAATGCTTTCCTCAAACCGCAGCGCAAACGCCAGACACACCAGCCCCTGCAAAAACACCACCGCCACCGGCAACCGCCGCGCCACCTCCACCGGCACCTCAAGCGCACCCGGCACCAGCCCGTTCCACCACGATGGATCATACAACAACCCGCCCAACGTCATCGAAATCAGAAAACCCGCAGACCGCCACCGCATCGCCGTCGCCAGCACCTCGTCCCAGGCCCCGTCCCGCCCCTCGTCCGGCAGCGCGTCATACGCGATCGCCTCGTCCGCCCCGCTCGCCGCAGCCTCCGACATCCCGGATAGAAACCGGTTCACCAGACACAGCCCGAACAACCACGCCCCTCCATCCTTCGGCGCCACCAGCAGAATCGCCATCTCCACCACCATCAACGCCGCGGAAAACACCAGCAACCGCTTCCTTCCCAGCGTGTCCGCCAGCGCCCCGCTCGGCACCTCCAGCAACACAATCGCCGCCGCCCACACCGCATTCAACATCACGAACTGACCGATACTCAGCCCCAGATCCGTGAAAAAAACCGCCAGCACCGGGTAATACGCACGCGCGTTGTAAAACGTCGTGAACCCCACAAACAATCGCGAATTCCGGCTCGCAAACGGCCCGCTGCGGTCAATCATCCCAGACACCCGGCATCCCTCACACACTCCGCCCCCATCCGCAAGCGCCCGCACCCGAAACCGCGAACAAATCGGCCATCAAGCCCGTGTGGCGATGATGCCGACGGAAAATTCCATGCCGGAATCCGGATCGGACGACGAAGGACTGGTGACATCCGGACAGGAGGATACCTGTACGGTCGCGGCGGCTGCCACCATGGATAGCGCGGTATGGTTGCGGAGAGGGGCGGGGAATGGCCTCGTGCCAGGGAACTCTCCGCTACAACCGAGCACTCAACCACCTGGGGAACCGACCGCCCTTGTGCGCCTTCATCGCACGCACCCCAGCGATCGAACTACGCTTGAGGATCCAGTTTCATCCGCCCGAGCCAGGGTCGTCATTCCCTCAACTTCGCCCCCAGACGGAAGAACGCCTTGGCCTCAGGCTCACCCACCTGTTCATGCCAATCACGGTTCTCCGGTTTCCCCTCGACGTCAGTGGAGGGTGCCAGCGGCAAGTCCCAGGCGGCCTCCCGCAGCGTCGCCGACCCCAGCACCTCAAGCTCGACAAAACCCACAGTCGCCGGATCCTGCGGAATCACCTCCACGATGCGGCGGTCGCCCTGCAGAACCAATGTCAATTCGGGTTCGCCCGCCGCCAGATTGTCACCCAAGGCATAAACAACGCCATTCGGCAGCCCAATGCTCGCATGCGGTTCATCAAACAACACCGCAGGATCGCCTTGCAGCCCCTCACCCTCCAGCCAGGCGTGGAAACTGCCCTCCGCACCCTGATAGAGCGCCGTCACATCCACATCACCCGCGACCACGCCGAAGTCCTGATCCCAGCCCGCAAACTCCCACCCCAGCGCCGGGGTCACAACAGGTTCCACCGCCGCGCCGCCGTCGGAAACGAACTGCTCCAAGTCCCCGCCACCGCCATGGAATCCCTTCTCCGTGAGCTCGAAGCGAACCACATGGGCATCATACGCCATCACCGTCTCATGGATGCCTCCACTCCCATCCGCAGCCGCACTCTCCACAAATGCCCTGGCCCGGACGGAACCTGCCGGCTCGAGCCCGAGTCCGCTCAACTCCCAGCCACCATCCACCCGGACGCCCTCGCCCAACTCCTGCCACGAATCGCCGCCATCCGCGGAATAGGCGAATTCCACCCGCCCGACTTCCGGCGCCGTTCCATCCCGCAGCCACACGACCCGGCCCGGTCCCGGCACCGCCAGTTGCTCCACCGGCTCCTCCAGCACGATCCGCGCACAACGGGAAAGGGACTCCGTGCCGACGCCGATGAACGCGCCTCCGATCACGACCGCCCCATCGTCCTGCAGGGCGGCTGCGTAAACCAAACCATTCGGTTCCGGAAGACTCCCGGACTCGGGGCTTCCATTGACCGCGAGACGCGCGAAATAGCGCGCGGTATAACCGTTTACCGTGCCGAACTCCCCGCCTATCAGAATCCGCCCGTCCGCTTGCAGGGCGATGGTATAGACCGTTCCCGATGCCTGGGCCACGAAACTCGAATCCACCGCTCCGGTCGGCAGCACCCGTGCCAGCCGCTGGCGCGACGCCCCGATGACGGCCGTGAACGCCCCGCCGAAAACCACCTTGCCATCCGGTTGCACCGCCAGACAGGTGACCCGGCTGCTCGCCCCCGTGTAGAACGTCGTGTCGAGAGAGCCATCGGCATTCAGGCGGACGATCCGTTCCCGCGAGTAGGGAGGAATGGCGGTAAAGTCCCCGCACACATACATGCGGCCGTCGGCCAGCGCGGCAATGTCCCACACCCTCGCGTTCGGGTTCGGGCGGAAACCCGTGTCAACCACTCCCGTCTCGCTCAAGCGCGCCAGATAGCTCGCCCCAAACCCCGAGACATTCGTGAAATCCCCACCGATCAGGATGCTGCCGTCCGCCTCCCGCTCGATGCAGCGCACGGTGGAATTCGCACTCGCGGTGAAACCCTCATCAAGACTGCCGTCCGCCAGCAAACGGGCGATCCGGTAGCGGGTGATGCCATTCACACTCTGGAAGTCCCCGCCGACAAGCACACTCCCATCGGGGTAAGCCATCACGGCATGAACCGCGCCGCCCAGCACCGGCGCAAACCCGTCGTCGAGACTGCCGTCCGCATTCAACCGCGCAAGACGCATCCGCTGCTGCCCATCCACGGAAGTCAGCCAACCGCCAATGACCACTTTCCCATCCGGCAGGACTGCCGAGCAATACACGTCGCTGTTCACCACCGGAGCATAACCCGGATCGACTTCGCCGGGCGCAACCGAATAGGTCCCCACCACCGCCAGATCCCCCGCCACCTCGTCGAATTCCACGCTCCATCCGTCAAACACCCAGCCATCGGACACCGCCAACTCCGGCGCCGTAGCCGCCCCACCGGGAGCGACCAACTGGGTCAGATACCCTCCCCCGGTCCGCCGGCCATAGTCCCCGGGATCGAACGTCACGAGGTGGAATTCGCCGCCAATGTCAAAGGACACCATTTCCTCAAAGAATCCACTGCCTCCATAGAACGATCCATCGCTCACGAACGCCCGGAGCCGCAACTGCCCGGCTCCCAACAGCCCGAGCCCGTCCATTTCCCAGCCGGTCGCGCTCTGCTCCGCCGGCCCCACGACATGCCAGCTCGCTCCCCCGTCCACCGACAGCGCCACCTCCATGCGGCTCGCTTGCGGACTCGTGCCACCCCAGGCCCATTCCAGCCGATCGGTGGTGAGAACCGGCTCCTCCCGCGTCGCTGGCTGGTTCCAGAGACGCTCGAGGTATGGGGTGATCCAACCCAGGTAATTGTAGCTCATCCCCCCCGCCAGCACCTTGCCATCCTCCTGCAGAGCAATCGCCATCACATTCGCTCCCGTCGAAAACGGACTGCCGTTATAGCTCACCCGGAAGGACATGTCGATCGCGCCAGTGCCGTCGACTCGCGCCAGTCTCGGAAAGCTGCTGTTGCCCTTGATGCTCGTGAAGGTGCCCCCCACCAGCAATTTGCCATCCTCCTGCAAGGCCAGCGACGAAACCTGCGCGTTCGGGTTCGGCCAGAAACTGCCATCCAGCGAGCCATCCGCGTTCAGCCGCGACAAGTTCGCCATGCCACTGCCATCAATCGCCGTGAACGAACCGCCGACATACAGCTGCCCGTTCGCCAGCGGCACCAACGCGGTCACGAAACCGTTCGGATTCGGACTGAAGGAAACATCCAGCGATCCATCACTCGCAAAGCGCGCAAGGTTCGTCCGCGTATATCCCGCCGATGAGGCCGCGCTCAACTGCACCGTGACCGACGAAAAGCTGCCGCCCGCCAACACATCTCCATCCGCCTCCAATGCCAGACAATAAACCGAGCCATTCGGCCGGGGATGGAAATCCGCATCCAGCGAACCATCCGGATAGTAGCGGGCCAGATTGCTCCGCGCCACTCCCCCCGCGCTGGTGAAATACCCGCCCACCAGAATCTTTCCATCCTCCTGCAGCGCCACGGCATACACCTGCCCGCCCACCTGCGGCACGAACCCCGCATCATATCCGCCATCGGACTCCAGCCGCGCGCAGTAGTTGTTGATCACCCCATTCACCGTGGTGAAAGCGCCCCCCACCACCACCTTGCCATCTCCCTGCAACGCCACGGTGTGCACCCGTGAGTTGAAGACCGGGGCGAACGACGCATCCAGCGAACCATCCACATGCAGGCGTGCAAGATAAGGCTGGCTCCCACCACCAATCTCCGTGAAATCTCCCGCCACCAGCACCTTGCCGTCCGGCTGGACCGCCATCGAACGCACGATGCCATTCGCCGAACCCGCATAGTCCGCATCCTCAAATCCCGGCAAAACAGTCACCGCCGTGATGGTCAGATCCTCGGTCACCACATCAAACTCCCCGTCCCACCCCGCGAACATCCAATCTCCCGTCATCGCGATCTCCGGAGCAACCGCTCCCTCGCCACCCGGCACGCGCTGCACCAGTTCTCCTCCCCCGGTGCGGCTCGCCCCGCTTCCCAGCGCGAACGTCACCGTGTAAACCGGATAGTCCGCAACCGCTTCCAGGATTCCCGATCCATTGTAGAACGAACCATCCCCCACGAATCCCCGCGCCCGCACCTTGCCGCTTCCGCTCAAGCCCAGCCCGTCCAGCTCCCAACCGCCCGCAATCCGGGTGCCCGCACCCAGCAAAGTCCACGTCGCCCCGCCATCATTCGTGACCTCGAATTCGACGCGCCCCACTTCCGGCGCTCCTCCCCCGCGCAGCCACTCCACCCGCTCCAGGCCATAAACCTCGAGACTTCCCGCCGCCGCCTCATTGCCTAACAATGCCGCGTTGGCCTGGTTCCCTCCCCCGATGGAGGTAAAGGCTCCGCCCGTGAAAAGGCGCCCGTCTTCCAACAGCGACAAGGTCAGCGGCGGCAAGTCCGGCTCCGGCACGAAGCCCCCGTCCAATGCGCCCGCCGCATCCAGTTTCGCCAGATTGTTCCGCGCCTGTCCCGCCACGACCGTGAACCACCCGCCTAGCAGGATGTCCCCGTCCGCCTGCACCGCCAACGAGGACACGTCCCAATCGGCGGCGGTCGAAAACGCCAAATCCACCGTGCCATCGGCATTCAGCCTCGCCAGATTCTCCCGCGTCTCCCCGCCCACACTAGAAAATTCACCTCCCACCAGGATTCTCCCGTCCGCCTGCAGCGCCAGACTCCGCACCGACCCCGACACATCCGCGCTGAAGCCCGCCTCCGGAAATCCCGTGTCCTCCAACCGCGCCAACCCGGCCCGGGACACGCCCGATATCGCGGTGAAATCCCCCCCGACCACAATCTTCCCGTCCGGCTGCACCACAATCGCATGCACCGCGTCATCCACTCCGGAAGCCAGAAAGCCGCCATCGATTCCCCCATCCGCCTCAATACGGGCCAACCGCGACCAGCCCCCGCCGCCGATGGCGCTGAACGCCCCCGCGACAATGACCTTCCCGTCGGCCTGCAAGGCCAGCGCCGTCACCTCGCCGTCCGGATCGGAAAGGAAATCGGTGTCCAGCGAACCATCCGAGTTCAGGCGCAACAAGTTGTGCCACACATCGGTCCCGTCAATGCAGAGGAAATCGCCGCCCACCAGAATATCCCCGTCCGGCAGCACCACCAGCGAGTTCACCGTGCCCGCAATCCGCGGCGGAACGAAGTCACTGTCAAACGACCCGTCGGCAAACAGGCGCGCGACACGACTGTGGTTCACCCCATCGACCTGCGTGAATTCCCCGCCTATCAGAATGCGCCCGTCTGCCTGCACCGCCGAGGTGTAGACATAGCCATCGATGTCCGCAAAGACCCCGGATGGCACGCCGTCCTGGCTGATGGTCACGCTTTGAAATTCCTTCGTGTGTCCCGTGTGCCACCCGTAGGCTCCGGTTTTCAAGGAAATGCCGGACGAGTCGCCGGGCAACGGCAGTCCGGAGGTGATTTCCACCGTGCCCGCTCCGGCGTTGGTCAAGTTGCCCGAGCCGTCATAGGTTCCGTTGATGGTATAACTTCCAGCCCCGGTGCTGGGGTCGTAGGTGATGGTTTCCGAGATCCACTGGTCCCACACCCCCGGCAGCCTCGGGCCTTCATACGGCCCAAAACCGAGCCGGCTCGTATTGTACGTGTAGTTGTAGTATCCCCAGGACATCAGGCGCACCCCGGTCTCGCTGTAGAGATGCTCGAACTGACTCGTGTAATCGTTCGCATAATGCACCCTGATGATCCGGTCGATGGTGACCACATTCTGGTCGTTGACCGACATCACCGCCGTCTGGACGCCACCGCCATGATTGGAGGCCGCATGGGCAATGGTGAGAACCCCGGAGGCCTCCACCAAACTCGACCCCGTCACGCTGTCCGAAAAACCGCTGCCCTCCCCCGTGGTCGTGATGCGCGTCCACTTGCTTGCGTCCAGCGAGGAGTCTTCGAATGTGTCATCCAACAACACCCCGGCCGTCAGGGTGGCCGCGAATGCGTGGGCGATGAGAACGAGGGGGATCGCAGTTTTCATGTGGGATGGGGGTTGATTTAGGAGAACCGCAGTTTCGCCCCGCGCGAGGGGACGCTTGGAACGCCGATCCTTCAGCCGCATGGAGGATCCTCAGGAAACACGGGAACGGGGAAAAACCGAAACGAACGCACCATGACGACCGGCTGAGGAGCCTCAGCCACCCTTGGGGACCGCCGTCGGATGCACTCAACGAGCGAGTGACCGAAACAGGTTCAGCCGGCACCCCGGCCCCAAACCTACCGTTTCTCTGGGTTTTCACGGTTTGCTAGACTATGAAATCGAAGACATCATGTCAAGAAATGCGGAGTCAGGATTTTCGAAACCGCATTGCACTAAGCCGAATGGCACCAGAGGACCATTCACTGGGGGCTCTCCTTGGTGTCCTGAATGGAGTCATTGCTCACGGATTAACACGCCTTCAAGTTTCTTGATCTCCTTCATCGTGGTGTGCGTTCTCAGCAGAATCGCGAGCCGCGCCTTGCGACCGTCACTCTTTTTCAACCGCGACAGTTCCGACAACCCCGCGGGCAGCCCCAGCCGGCGGCTTCCCTCCCTGACAATCCGCAACGCCTCCTTTTCTCAGTGGTCCCGGTTGGCGCCCGCCGCCCGGCCAGTCCCGCCCGCGCGGGATTGAGATGGATGTAGTCGGCTAGAGCCTTGAAGTCGTGAGCGTCGGCATCCGAACCGTTGACCGGAACCGCCGTGTAGCTGCCTTGGAAAACATGTCCGCGCCTCATCCTCGCCCGGTTCCAGCCCTGGCTGAAAGTGGCAAGCAGAGACTTCATGCCGGTGACGAGATTCGCCTGCGGCGTTTCCAGCAACAGATGGAAATGATTTCCCATCAGCACCCGGGCATGAACCCTCCATCCGGGGCTCGCACAGACCTGACCAAGGCGAAACAGAAATGACTTGCGGTCATCATCGGTCACAAACACGGCGTCGCCACCGTTGCCGCGGGCCATCACATGGTAAATCGCACCCGGATACTCGAATCGTGGCTGCCCTGCCATGCAATATGGTTCGACCGAAATCACCCGACCGGCAGGAATATTGTCAATCCGTGAGCAATGACCCCATACAAACCATGCCTGCCGCAGCCGACTACGACGGACACCCGCCGGTTGACGCGACAACTTCCCCGCCCCGCCGCAACCAATGCCGCGCATTGGTTTTGCCTTGCGCTAAACCGATACGGGCCTCTTGCCGCCTCCGGGCGCGGGGTCAGGTAATGCGGAGTGGCGGCGGCATGGAGGGACCCGCTTGCGGGAGGAACCATGACGGGGGCGGGTCACTCCGCATTACTCCACGCACGTCACACGACCCCGGAGGCCAGCGGCACACGTGACGGAGGGCCGGAGGCATGTTTGGTGGCGCGGAGCCAAGATCCGGGGCGGAAGGCAGTTGCGGCGGGCGCGGTCCGGAGGCCATCCACCCCAAATCCGCCCCGCTTCATCCAAGTCCGGACCTCCTGCTACCCTTGATTTGGCGGGGGTTCCACCGCCCTACGGCTACTATTTGCCTGGCAGGTTATTCCGTCGAAGGCGATAGGACCCCGCAGACCTAACAATAACCCGACACTAAAAGCCAAGGACTGACACCGTTCAAGGGGAATCGTTCCCGGCAGATTTCAAACACCGCCGGAATCAAGCCTTGCCGGTTCCGATTTCGATCGGCCGACCTTCTGGGAACCGTGCCGACGCCGGCGCGGATCTCGGAGGGAAAATTTCGACCAGTCTCGCCTTCGTTTGCTCCATCGCGCCTCCCCGCCTGCAAAGCCAGCCGTCAAATCTCGCATCAACCCCCGCTCCCCCCTCCGGTCCGGCCCGATTGCGGTATCAGGAGCCAACCTCAAAGAGCAAATTCCTGGCAGAGGGCGCTTTTTGGGCCTCCTCTGTTCAGTGGACTGTTGAGTTTTCTGTTTGAAGCTCTCTACGCCATTGCTAATTTGGGCATCTTGATTTTCGCCTCCCTCAATCAATCGCCCCAACTTAACTCACAAATGAACTCACGATTCCTGTTTTTAATCGGTTTGCTCTCGGTCGCACCTGCTCCGCATTCTCAGGGTGCCATCTTCCTGGACTTCAACTACGACACGGTGCTGGATCGCACGGTTCTCACGTATTCAGGGTCTTGGGACACCTTCACCAACCAACTTACCAACGACTTGAATACGAACTCGGTCGGCCCCAGCCAGATCAATGCGTGGAATGGTTTGACGGCGACTTCCTACTCGGACACCCAACCCCTTGGATACCTGCCGCTGAACATGCTCACTGCCACATCAAGAACCGGAGACAGCTTCGGTTTTCTCCATGCTGTGGCTTTCTCAACTGCCACCATGTATGCACCTGTTGGCTATGTTGCCGGAACAAACATTCAGGGCTCACTGATCTTTGACGGAATCGACCTTGAGGACCTCGGATTCACCTATTTCGCGGGGACGAATTCATACGGTTCAGGCACTCTTATCGGGATGGGCGCGGGAAATGATGTGAGCTGGGACACCCGGGTAACTTCGGTTCCCGAACCTTCCACCGCGCCATTGAGCCTGCTCGCTGGAATCTCGTTGCTGTTTTTCCGAAAGAGGAGAGGTTGATCAGGGTCGGATCCCGGGTTTGAGGATTGGTCCCCCTGACTGGCTTTTCCGTCCTCTGGAAAAGATCCGAATCATGAGGCGACTTCCTAGGGGTGTGAGGGGGTTGATCCACTCCTACGACGATCTTGCGATGGAGGTCGCCAATGCGCGCAAACTTGTCGCCGCCGGAGTCTGCTCCATCGTCTTTGAATCCGTGGTCGGCCACACCGCAAAACCACTCAGCCAATCATTGTCCATCCCCATCATTGGAATCGGCTGCGGCGAAGGGATATGCGGCAGGAAAATCGCCGCCTGCGCCGATCTGCTTGGATGCTGTCCGTGGATCGTTCCTCCTTTCGCCACCCCGGACCTCGACGTCGCATCAGCCACCCGAACCGCCGTGGCTCGCTACGTTTCACCTGACAGGGAAACCGATTGACCGCCCCGGGCAGTGGCATGGACAACGAGCTGGTGACCAGGGTCAGTCCTTGGTTTTTAGTATATTCTCATACTTTTTCAGGTGCTTGCCCGCCTTCGGATCCCTGAGCAACCGGTGCACCATTTGGCTCATCGACGCGGGATGTCCCATCGAGAGCCGCCCGGTCACCCAGTC
>JAUTCT010000053.1 GCA_030673875.1 Verrucomicrobiota bacterium JB025
GGCCCCCGCTCCAGTGCGGCTTCGGCTCAGGCTTTGAAGTTCCGTCATTTGGGACGGGCTGATTTTCAGGGGCGGAAGTGCTTTCGGCATGCAATAACTAAAGCAGTTTCTATGCCGTTTATTTCACTGACGATGCACTAGTCCGGTCACGGCCTGATCACGCCGTGATTTCCCCCGAACATCCGGCCCGCAACAAGCCCGCCAGCCCCTCTTTCACCCCCCTTGGTGCAACGCCTGCTAACAACGATCTCAAACCGGCTCAAAATCCATCTTGCGACCTTGGATATCCGCCCCTAAAGATTCCACGTCTTACCCATGAAGAAACTCCTTCAACTCATCCCCTTCCTCGCCATCCTGCTAGTCCCCAGCGTCCTTCTCGCTGCCAGCGGCCACGACCAACCCGCATACCACCTCGAAGACGGCTCCGTCCAGTATGCGAAAATGCCCCTCCCGCTCGAAAACTATCCGCCGCCCGCAGACAGCATCATCGACACCATCATGTTCCGCGCCAAAGCGGAACCCTTCAACGTCGCCGCCACCATCATCTTCTTCCTCGCCATCTTCCACACCTTCATGGCGAGCACCTTCACCAAAATCTCCCACAAACTGGAACACGAACACGAAGAACAACTCAAGGAGGCCGGCATCCAGACCCCCAAACACCCGGAAGGCGTGCCCCCGGTCTCCTTCAAGGCCACCATCTTCCACTTCCTCGGTGAGGTCGAAGCCGTCTTCGGCCTCTGGGTCCTCGCCCTCGCCGCCGCCTCCATTTACTTCCACGAATGGAATGAATTCGTCCTCTACGTCGCCAAAGACCGCAACTTCACCGAACCCATGTTCGTCGTCGTCGTCATGGCCATCGCCTCGTCCCGCCCGGTCCTCCGTTTCGCGGAACGCATGATGTCCAAGGCCGCCGCCCTCGGCAAAGGCTCCCCGTCCGCATGGTGGCTCAGCGTGCTCATCATCGCCCCCATCCTCGGCTCCTTCATCACCGAACCCGCCGCCATGACCATCGGCGCCCTGCTGCTCGGCAAAAAATTCTACCGCTTCCAACCGCCCGCAAAACTCGCCTACGCCACCCTCGGCCTGCTCTTCGTCAATATCTCCGTCGGCGGAACCCTCACCCACTTCGCCGCCCCGCCCGTCCTCATGATCGCCGAACCCTGGAGCTGGAACACCCCGTTCATGCTCCAGCACTTCGGCTGGAAAGCCGTCGTCGGCATCTTCATCTCCTGCGCCGCCTACTTCTCCTACTTCAAAAAAGAACTCTTCAAACTCTCCGACCGCGCCGACGGCACCGAAGACGGCGTCGTCGAAACCACCAGCTGGATCGAACGCGAAAACCCCATCCCCCTCTGGATCACCCTCGTCCACCTCATCTTCCTCACCTGGACCGTCTACACCGCACACTACCCCGCACTCTTCGTCGGCGGCTTCCTCTTCTTCATCGCCTTCATCACCGCCACCCAGCACCACCAGAACCCCCTCTCGCTGCGCGGCCCCATCCTCGTCGGATTCTTCCTCGGCGGACTCGTCGTCCACGGCGGATTCCAGGGCTGGTGGATCTCCCCGCTCATCACCGCCCTCGACGACAACCTGCTCATGGTCGGCGCCACCATCCTCACCGCCTTCAACGACAACGCCGCCATCACCTACCTCGCCGCCCAAGTCACGGACATCTCCATGGGCGCCAAACACGCCGTCGTCGCCGGCGCAGTCTGCGGCGGTGGCCTCACCGTCATCGCAAACGCCCCCAACCCCGCGGGCCAGAGCATCCTCGGCAAATACTTCAAGGACGGCATCAGCCCGCTCGGCCTGCTCTCCGGCGCACTCATCCCCACGATTATCGTTTACGTCTGCATGGCCATCCTGCCAAATGGCCCCGCGCAACCGGACGTGCCGGTCACCACCCACGGCACACCCGCCGCCATCGAGCAGCACGAAACACCAGCCCACCACTGATCCCCATGTTCACCGGCCTTGTCGAAGCCACAGGAAAAGTCACCTCCCTCGAATCCCGCGGCGAACAAGCCCGCCTCTCGCTCGACATCCCCTTCGCCGGTGAACTCACCCTCGGCGACTCCGTCGCCGTCAACGGCTGCTGCCTCACCGTCGCCGACCTCTCCGACACCGGAACCGCCTTCGACCTCCTCGCCCAGACGCTCCGCGTCACCTCCCTCGGCGAACTCACCACCGGATCCACCGTCAACCTCGAACGCGCCATGATGGTCGGCGACCGCTTCGGCGGCCACTTCGTTCAGGGCCACGTCGACGCCAAAGGCACCTTCACCCGCCTCGAACCCTCCGGCCAGGACCACATCGTCGCCGTCTCACTCCCCGAGAACATCCGCCACCTCTGCATCGACAAAGGCTCCATCGCCATCGACGGCATCTCGCTCACCATCGCCGAACTCTCCGATACCGAGGCCACCTTCTGGATCACCCCGCACACCTGGCAAGCCACCCACCTCCACGCCGTCAAACCCGGCCAGGGCGTCAACCTCGAGGCCGACATGCTCGCCAAGCACGTCGAACAACTCCTCGCCGCCCGCGCCGCCCGATAGCAGCGTGCACGGCACAGTCCGCCCCGGCAGCCGCTCACAGCGTCCCCGCCACCTCCGCCGCCGCATCCAGGAAACCCGGATACTCCGGCGCCCACCCCGCAGCCTGCATCTTCGCATTGCTCACCCGCTTGTGCGTCCAGCCGCGCTTGCGGTTCGGATCCCGCGGCCCCGTCGGCGGCAGCTCCCGCCCGAACATCTCCGCCAGCGCCTCATAACAGGCCCGCTGCGCCAGCGGCCGCGAGTCACACACGTTGTAAACCCCCGCCGCCACTTCCCCACCTAACAACCGCAGCAGCGCCCGCGCCGCATCATCCCGGTGGATCTGGTTGAGAATCCTCCTGCCGTCCTCCTCGATCACCGCCTCACCGGCCAGAAACTTCTTCAAGATCACGCTCCGCCCCGGACCGTAAATCCCCGACAACCGCGCCACCGCTCCACCCGCGTCCAGCACCACCCGCTCCGCCTCCAGCAGCAGCCTGCCCGTCTCCCTCTCCGGCACCGCGGGACTCTCCTCCGTCACCACACTGCCGTCCGTCTGGCCATACACCGACGTGCTCGACGTGAACACCAGCGGCACCCCCGGAAACCGCTCCACCAAATTCCCGCAGCCGCCCACATACACCCGCCGATACGCCTCCGCCCCACCGCGCCCGCTCGCCGCACAGTGCACGATCGCATCCGCCTCCGGCAATCCCGCCACCTGCCCCCGCTCGGCAACATCGCAGGCAATCGCCCCATCCCCGCCAGAAAGCGAAACCGGCACCACCTCCCAACCCGCGGCCCGGAACTCCCGCTCCACCGCCTTCCCCAAATACCCGTATCCGACCAACAACAACTTCATCGGCACTCGCTCATTCCCATTCACAACACAGGAACTATCCAACTCCCATATCCCGGTCAACCCGCCACTCCCCTCGGATGACCGGAGCCCCGCCGGCTGGGACGGCCGCTCCCAGGGACGCCCGGCTCAGGCGGGTTAAGCATTCGCAGCCCCCGCATCGCGTCGCGTTCCGGCTCCGCCGCGTGCCTCCCGGGAAAACCGCCTGCCTGCACTCATCCACGTCATCGCGGAGCAATCCCACGCTCGCATTCCCCCCCATTCCGGCATGCTACCCCCAAGCAAATGCTGAATTTAAACCCCTACAACATCCTCGCCGGCCTCATCTTCGGCACCATCGGATGGGGTGCATTCTCCTTCGGCAGGAAACTCGAGCGCACCAAACCCCGCCTGATCGGAGCCGCCCTCATGGTCTACCCCTACCTCTTCAAGAACCCCTACCTCCTCTGGGGTGCCGGCGTCGTCCTCATCATTCTCCTCTGCTTCCACCACGACAGCTGAGCCAAAAACCGCGGACCATCAACCCGCACCACAGCCCGTCATCACCCGCCGCAGCGCACCAATAAAGTGCCGCCACCCCGCCCGCCCCGGTCCTCACCCGGACCAGAAGCCCCCCGGCGTCATCACGCCCCCATCCAGAACCCTTGCACAACAACCCGAATCTCTCGTAACCTGCCCCCGCCCATGCCTACCGAAGCGATTCTTTCCACCGTCCGGCAGTATCTCGAGGTCGACCCGACCGTCCCCATCACGCTCGAACCCATCAAGCGCGGGGCGTCCGGCCGCACCATCGTCCGGGTCAAAACCCCCGTCCGTGATCCCTTCATCGGCCTCTACTGGACCGAGGAACGCGAGGACAACAACCAATACATCCCCGTCGCCGAGTTCCTCAAAAAAGCCCGCATCCGCGTCCCGGAAACCCTCCACGCCCTCCCTCGCTACCGCGTCGCCCTCGTCGAAGACCTCGGAAACACCGACCTCCTCTCGATGAAGGACCAGCCGTTCGACGAACGCGTCCCGATCTACCGCTCCGCCATGGACCAGATCGACCGCCTCTTCTACGCCCGCCCGCCCAAAGACCTCCAACTCCTCCCGCCCTTCGACGCCAAACTCTACCGCTGGGAACAGGAATACTTCTTCGAATACCTCGTCGAGGAACACCTCGGCCGCGACGCCTCCGAACTCCGCCAAAACCCGGCCTTCACCGAACTCGCCGCACTCCTCGGAACCACCGCCCGCCACCTCGTCCACCGCGACTTCCAATCCCAAAACATCATGGTCAAGGACGGCAAAGCCTACCTCATCGACTTCCAGGGACTCCGCCGCGGACGCCAGGAATACGACCTCGCATCCCTCGTCTTCGACCCCTACATGGACCACTCCGCAGAGCAGCGCGCCGCACTCCTCGACCTCTGGGAGGACGTCTCCGACGAACGCCCCGAACCCACCCTCTTCCACCAGTGCGCCGCCCAGCGCCTCATGCAGGCCATGGGCGCATACGGCAACATCCTCAGCCGCACCGGCGACGAATTCTACCGCCCCCACATCGCCACCGCAGCCAAACTGCTCGGCGAAGTCACCGCCGGCACCCCGCTCGAAGCACCCCTCGCCCCCGTCCTCGGGGCCATCTCGTAACCCGCCGCCATGCGCCACCCGCTCCTCCATCGGTTCCGGGTTCTCCTCGGCGCGCTGGTCCCCGCACTCGCCTGCTGGTTCCTCCTCCCCGGCACCGAGGCCGACCGCCTCGCCGTCGCCACCTCCGCCCGCAGCTTCGCCAACCCGCCCATCTTCGTCTCCGGAGCCGGCACCCGCAACGCCCCCTGGCAACTCCGCACCTTCGCCACCACCATCCGCAGCGACGAGCGCCAGGCCCCGCTCATCGTCTCCCTCGGCGATGACCCCGACGGCTTCTTCCAGTCCAATCCTCCGTCGCCCATCGACCTCGCCGTCATCCTCAAGAACTTCCAGCGCCTCGGCACCCGCAAAGCCGCCACCGCCGCCGTGCTCGCCTGGTCCGACCCCGACCCGATCGGCCTGCTCGCCCTCGAGAAAACCATCGCCGGCTTCGACTCCGTCACCGTGGCCTCACCCCTCGCCCGCGGCGCCGTCCCGGAGTCCATGCCACCCGCCTTCCGCGCCGCATCCATCCCCCTCTCCAGCATCCGCGGAAACCCCAACAACCTGCCCGTCGTCAACCACATCCCGCTCAAGGGCGTCATCCTCGGCAAAGACAACACCCGCGCCGGATTCCAAACGCTCGACTCCGAACCCGCCACCCGCTTCCCCCCGCTGCTCGCCCGCTGGGAAGACCGCGTCGTCTTCGCCTTCCCCGTCATCGCCGCCATCCAGCGCCTCGACCTCCCCGTCGAAAGCATCGAAATCACCCTCGGCCAATACCTCAGAATCGGCCCCCATGGCCCCGTCATCCCGCTCGACGAATTCGGCCGCCTCCCGCTCGACCTCGCAGACCACCA
Organism: Verrucomicrobiota bacterium JB025; assembly: GCA_030673875.1. Classification (GTDB taxonomy): domain Bacteria; phylum Verrucomicrobiota; class Verrucomicrobiia; order Verrucomicrobiales; family Akkermansiaceae; genus Luteolibacter. The sequence goes on from JAUTCT010000053.1 coordinate 5,877, forward strand.
ACCGCTCGCGGAAATCCCCGCCGAACAACTCATCGACGGCGACGACTCCCTCTTCCCCAGCCGGGCACCCCAGCCAGTCATCCTGCGCGACGACCGCTCCGCCGCAGAACCCGCCACCCGCGCCTTCTCGGAAAACCTCTCCGCCCTCGTCACCGCCCTCTCATCGGACACCGGCCTCTCCCGCGCCCGCACCCTCCGCCGCCTCCCCCCGGCAAACGAATTCATCCTCATCGGCCTGCTCGCCCTCGGCCTCGCCGCCATCGCCCACCTTCGCTCCTTCCCGCGCAACATCTGCCTCCTCACCGCCACCACCCTCGTTCTCGCCACCCAACTCATCGCCACCTCCCACGCCCTCTGGCTCCCCGGCATCTCCGCCCTCGCCGCCATCGGCTTCACCTACCTCACCATCGGCATCAAACACCCGGCAAACTCAACCAAACCCGCCAAACCCAAACCCGCCAGCGACTCAGCGCCGCAGCGCCCGCCGGAACCCGCGCAACCCACCGCCAACCACCCACCGGCCGCCCCCAAACCCGCCAACGACTCAGCGCCGCAGCACCCGCCGGAACCCGCGCAACCCACCGAGGACACCCCAGCACCTCAGGCCACCCGCAATCCCACCACCAAGGCGAAACAACCACACCCCAAACACGCCTCAGGCAAACGCCAGCGCGGCAAACGCAAACGCCGGAAACGTTAGTCCCGCCCCACCCCCGGCAACCAGCGCACCCCCGCCCGCGCCACCCCCGGAAAGCGCCGATCGCTCACCAGCTCACCCGGCAGCGATCGGACCCCACGCCACTCGCGGCGGATCGTCTTCCGCCCATCACTTGTAGATCTTCGTGTAATACTCATCGACCATCCGGTCGGAATCAAACGCGGGGGCCACATCGTTCATCGACTGCATCACGATATCCCACCAGCCGTCCTTATCCCCGTAGTAGGTCGGCAGCACCTGCTCATCGAGCAGCTTGTAAAAACTCAGCATGTCCGCCTTGTCGCGTTCCTCCGGTCCCAGCTCCGGATCCGCCACCGGGAAAATAAACGAATTCTCACCATTCCTGGCGAACTCGCACACCCAGCCGTCATTGGTAGAGAGGTTCACGGAGGCATTCATCGCCGCCGTCATGCCCGAGGTCCCGGACGCCTCGCGCGTCACCACCGGATTGTTCAGCCAGATGTCCGACCCCTCCTTCAAGCGCCGTGAAAGATCCAGCTCATAGCCCACCAGCACCGTCGCATTCGGAAAATCGCGCGTCAGTTGGATCAGGTGGTTGAACATCTCCAGCGCACCGTAATCAAACGGATACGGCTTGCCCGCCCAGATCATCTGCACCGGAGTTTCGGTGTTCGTCAGCAGCTTGCGGAACCGCTTCAAGTCACGCGTGATCAAATCCGGCCGCTTGTACCCTGCGAAACGCCGCGCCCACACGATCGTCAGCACATCCGGATCAAACAACTTGCCGGTCTGGTCCGCCACCTCGCGGAACAACTTCCCCTTCAACTCGCGCTTGCGGTTGGCCAGCAACTCCCGGTCCTTGCCGGCACGCGCCTTCTCAAGCCCGGGGTCCGCCCAAAACTTCTTGTTCTGCGCGTTCGTGACGTGGGTGATCTCACAGATGTTGGGATACCCCTGCCACATCCTGCGGGAAACCTCGCCGTGAAGCTTCGACACGCCATTGGCAATGTGGGAAACCCGCAGCGCCGCCAGCGAGTGGTTGAACGTATCCCCTTCCACCCCCACCAGATCGCGCACCTCCTGCTCCATCAGGTTGCCGAAAAATGAAAACTCACGCAGCAGCTTGAAACTGTGCTTCTCGTTGCCCGCCTCTTCCGGAGTGTGCGTCGTAAACACGAACCGCTTCTTCAGCTCCCGCAGGTCACGATATTTCTCATACACCTTGAACGCAGCGGACAAGCCGTGCGCCTCGTTCAAGTGCCACACCTCCGGATCCACCCCCAGCTCCTCCAGCAAGGTCGCTCCACCCACCCCCAGAATCGTATACTGCGCGATCCGCCGGAGCGCGTCATGGTCATACAGACGGTGCGTGATCGCCCGCGAAAGCGCGTCGTTCTCCTCCACATCCGTGCTCAGGAAAAACATCGGCACCGTGCCGAAAATGTCTCCCGGCAGAAACACCACCTTCACCCACACCGGGTGGCCGTGCACCGGCACCGTGAAACGAATCCCCGTATCCTCCAGAAACGCGTATTCCTTCTTCCGGAACTGAATCGCCAGCTCACGGTCCTCGCCGCGCGCCTGATTGTAATACCCATACGTCCACAGGATCCCGATCCCGCAGAGGTTCTGCTTCAGGTCGGCCGCCGACCGCATGTGCGAACCCGCCAGAAACCCGAGCCCGCCGGAGTAAATCTTGAAAATCTGGTCAATCGCGAACTCGCAGGAGAAATACACCGCGCTCTTCGCATATTTCGGATCAATCTCGTAGTGGTGTGAAAACGGTTTGGGAAGAAAGGAAGAAGCCATGGTCATCAGATAAGGTCAAAAGTTCGTCGTTCGCGTCGGAAACACATCACGCCCGGATCATACGATTCACAGAAACAACGTCGGCAATCAGGGTCCCGGTTGGGGGAAAAATTCACCGCGCGGCCCCGGATCCTCGCGGGAACGTGGAAAATCAACGCCCCGATGTCCAGCCCATGAACTCCCCCACCCGCAACATCCCCCCCATGCCGCCGCTCGCCGCCATCTCACTTCGCCACCATCCGCGCCCTCAAATTCTGCATCGGCTCCTCAATCAAGCGCCACGACAACATCGTCAGCCCCCACGTGATCCCCCAGAAGACCGCCACCCGGACCAAGGCACCCACCGAATTCTGCATCGCATCCATCCACAGGAACGGCACGATTTTCCCCGCCACCATCGGCGCAATGTTGTGAAACAGGTAAATCCCGTACGACACCTCACCCACCCGCTGAAACCCCGGACGCTCGAGCATCCGCCCCGGCCAACCGGCAAATCCAACCGTCCCCGCCGCGATGAACCCGCACAACGCCAGCGACAAGAACGTCTGCTGCAACGGCCCCAAACCCAAATCCGGCAAGCCGAGCAACTTCGAACCAAACACCACCACATACCCCGCCAGCCCGAACCACGCAATGATCCGCAGCGCCGGACTCTCCAACGACATCCCGCGGTGCCTCGCCAACGCCAGCAACCCGCCAATCCCGAAATAATCCAGACACGCAATCGTCAGCACCCCCGGACGCGCAAACCATTGACCGAAATAATCGTGATACGCCCGCACCAGCGGCCCCGCCAGCGCAAACCCGAGAATCACCAGCGCCAACCCGCGTTTCGGCACAAACCAAATCACAAACGGCCATATCAGGTAAAACTGCTGCTGCATCGCCAACGACCAAAAATGATTCGTCCCCGGCGGCCACTGCGGCAGCGTCGCCATGTGGATGTTCGATAGATGCAGCACATACCACCCCAGCGCGTCATGCACGTCCGGCGCCCACACCAGCCAGGAAATCGCCAGCGCCACGTAATACGGCGCCAGAATCCGCAACCCTCGCCGGACCTGATAAACCTTCAGCGCCGCCAGCTTCCACGGCTTTCCCTCCGCCTCCCGCCGGTCCCTCTGCCGCAACAGCGACCCGGTGATCAGGTAGCCCGTCATCACCAGGAAGAAAAACAGAAACACCTCAAACGGAAACAACCTCGACCAGCCCTCCGGACGCCAGTGATCCCAGCAGATCGCCACCATGGCAACCGCCCTCAATCCATCAAGCTGCGCCGCGCGTCCTTTCACATCCGTTGGTTATGGAGCGCGGAGTGCCGGCCCCGCAGACCAAGTGACCGGTATCCCGTCACTCTTCGCGGAACATCTCCGCCTTGCGCCCGTCAATGCAGCGGTTCAGCCACCGCATCAACTTGTTCGCCTCCTCGCTCTCGTTGCACATCGCGCTCAACTCAAGCCAGTCGAGATGCGAACGCGACTTCGGCGCGGATATCCGGTTGATGTCCAGCTTCGCCATGATCGCATCCGTCTCCTTCGGATGCGCGTTCAGAATGTTCGCCGGACGCGGCAGGTCATCCAGCGACTCCGGAGTCAAACCAAACGACATCACCCCCAGCCCGTATGTCGCACTCAACCGCCGCAAACTCTCGGCCAGCGCCTCGTCCGCAATCGGTGCCGCGTAAATCAACTCACCGCCCTGCGCCCACATCGAAACCGCCAAAGTCTGGAAAAAATCCTCCCGATACGTCTCCAGTGACGGCTGAATCCGCAACCGCGCACTCTCCAGACGAAACGGCGCAATCCCCAACCGCTGCTTCAGACCCAGCATCCCCTCGTCCAGCGCCATCTCCTCGTCGGGCGCTCCACCCGTCTCCCAATCCACCAGAACCAACTCCGGAAACTTCCACAAATTGCTGATCGGCGCGCCCAGCTCGAACGCCTCGCGAAACACAAACGGAAACCTCCCGTTGATCTCGAAATACCGCGTCACCACCGCCCGGAACTTCCGGATCCGCAGCATCGTGTTGTCCATCTGGTCCTGATCCACCGTGCTCAGGTCATCCAGCCGCCCCTGCGTCAGCGCCACCAGCTCCTGCGCGCCGGAAAGCGCCGGCAACGGCGCACTCCGCCGGTAATACCCCTGACCCTTCTCCACCTTCGCAATCGGCGAGGCCGGATCACACGACATGATCGAAAAATGGTAGCGCAACGACGCATCCGAATAATTCCCCTGCAGCTGCATCCGCATCAACCGGATCAACTCGGTTCCTTTAATCGCATCGGCGGGATTTCCCGGTAACAATCCAGGAAGAATATCGGTTAACTGCTTGCGGAGACTCATGGGGCACGACGATGTCGGAGGCGTTTTTTGAATCCAATTCGCTCACCCCCGTTTCAGCAAGCCCCAAAACCCCACAATCTAAAAAACAACCCGCCCAGCCCACTTGTTTTTTGAATGAACCTCGGCGATTACTTGTCCAAGCCGCCGAAAACACCATCCTGACACCATGAATTTCAAATCAATCCTGCTGGCACTCGCACTCCTTCCCGCACTCCCCGCCGCCGCCCAACAACCGAGCGCCGACGCCATCCTCGAAGGTTCCCGCATGTCCGCCGCCCTCGTCAAACTCGACAAGGGCCTCACCGGTAAAATCCAGATGGGCCGCAAGAAAGTCCCCCTCACCCTCTTCCTCATGGGCAAGGACATCCAGTTCCAATACACCGACGGCAAAACCCCCAAAATCTTCCATCTCCGGATGAACGACCAAACCTTCAACCTCTACGAGCAGGTCAACGGCAAAATGGTCAAGTTCCCCTCGTCCAAAATCTCCGCTCCCGTCGCCGGAACCGACCTCACCTACGAGGACCTCTCCATGCGCTTCCTCTACTGGCCCAATGCCAAACACGAAGGCGTCGAAAAAGTCGGCGGCCAGGATTGCTACAAAATCCGCGTCGACCGACCCCGCGGAACCCCCGGCGCATACGAAGTCGTCTACGTCTGGGTCCACCAGAAATACGGCGCATTCATGCGCATCCGCGGCCACGACAAAGCCGGTAAAATGATCAAGGAATTCCAAGTCGAAGACGTCATGAAAATCGACAACGACCTCTGGACACTCCGCAAAATGCAGGTCGCCACCCACGACCCGAAATCCGGCCGCCGCAAGTCCATCACCGAAGTCACCATGGACACCAACCGCAGGTCCGCCGGCCCCCGCGGACTGCGCTAAGCGGCCATGCCCTCATGCCGACCTTCGACGCCCACAACCACCTCCACGACCCGCGCCTCGGCGACCCCGCACCCGTCATCGCCGCCATGCGCGCCGCCGGCGTCACCGGCTGCGTCACCAACGCCACCTGCGAGGCGGACTGGCCCGCCGTCGCCGCCCTCGCCGGCCGGCACCCAGGCTTCATCACCCCCGCCTTCGGCATCCACCCGTGGCGAGCCCACACCGCCACCCCCGGCTGGCAGGACCGCCTGCGCGCCATCCTCCGGGACCACCCGCACGCCACCGTCGGCGAATGCGGCCTCGACCGCTGGATCACCGAACCCACCATCGCCATCCAAACCCCCGTCTTCCTCGACCAACTCCGCATCGCCCGCGAACTCCGCCGCCCAGTCACCATCCACTGCCTCAAAGCCTGGCAACCGCTCTTCGACGCCTTCGAATCCGAGCCCCCGCTCGCCGGCTTCCTCCTCCACTCGTTCAACGGCTCCATCGAAACCGCCCGCCGCCTCATCCCCCGCGGCGCCTTCTTCTCCGCCTCCGGCCACATCCTCCACCCGCGCAAGGCCAAGCTCCTCCACACCTTCCTCCAGCTCCCCCCCGACCGCGTCCTCTTCGAGACCGACGCCCCCGACATGCTCCCGCCGGCGGATTCCATCACCCACCCGCTCCCGGAAAACCACAACCACCCCGCCAACCTCCCCGCCATCGCCGCCGCCCTCGCCACCCACGGCCTCCACCCCGCCCCCATCGACTCCTGGCTCCAGCCATAACCCACCTCCCAAACTCTCCCCCCTATCAGCATCACCCAGCCAGAGAAGAGCGCGAAGCCCCTTGCCTCAATCAATCCATGGCGACTTGGCGGTGCAACCAGCATAACCCATCCGCATTCTCCGCGTCTTCGTGTGATCCCACTTAGCAAATCAAAAGAAATGAATGCCGGAGTGGCATGAGTTCCTATGCTGGACTCTGGTCTCCGGATTCTGGACTCTCCCGCCATGAACCTCGCCGACTTCCGCAAAGAATACTCCGACCGCGGCCTCCACCGGGACGAACTCAACCCCGACCCCTTCACCCAATTCTCCCAGTGGTTCCAACACGCCACCGAACTCGGCGTCCACGAACCCAACGCCATGTCGCTCGCCACCGTCGACGAATCCGGCATGCCCTCCCAGCGCACCGTCCTCCTCAAATACTTCGACACCGACGGCTTCGTCTTCTTCACCAACTACTCCAGCGCCAAGTCCCGCCACATCGCCGCCAACCCCAAGGTCGCCCTGCTCTTCCCCTGGCTCATCCTCGAACGCCAGGTCATCGTCCGCGGCTCCGCCGAAAAAATCTCCTCCGCAGAGTCCCTCAAATACTTCGCCTCCCGCCCCCGCGAATCCCAGCTCGGCGCATGGGTCTCCAACCAGTCCGAAGTCATCACCTCGCGCAAGTTCCTCATGCAGAAACTCGCCGAAATCCGCGACAAATTCCACCACGGCGACATCCCGCTCCCCTCGTTCTGGGGCGGCTACCGCGTCGTCCCCCAGGCCATCGAATTCTGGCAGGGCGGCCCCGCCCGACTCCACGACCGCTTCCTCTACCAAAAACACGAAAACAACTGGGCCATCGAACGCCTCTCCCCCTAACCCCACCCTCAAAAGCCTCCCCCCAAGGACAGCGGGAAATCCTACCCGCATCCCCCCAACCCAAGCCCACTCAAGGTAGCGCGCTCTCGATGAGAGCGCACGCCAATGAAACCGCTCCTGCCCCGCAAAAGCACCGCGCGAAGCTCACCTCAAATCCCAAGCCACCCCAAGCCACCCCATTCCAATATCCTTGGCTCCCTTGGCTTCTTGGCGGTTCAAATTCCCCCCAACCCAAGCCCCCAACCCAAGCCCCCAACCCAAGCCCCCAACCCAAGCCCCCAACCCGCGCCCCTCATCCCATCCCGAAACCCCGCGGTTCAGAACTCCCCGCCCTCCA
>JAUTCT010000054.1 GCA_030673875.1 Verrucomicrobiota bacterium JB025
GGGTGGGATTTGGGAGTGCGGGGGCATGACGCCGCTATGGGGGGGGGCGAGGCATGCCTCGCGTGGGTGGATGGATGGGGATGACGGTGGTTTTGGGTGCGTTGGGGACGTGGTGGTTCGTGTGCTGGTGGGTAGAACGAAAGCGGCGTCATGCCGCCGCAGTCCAAAGGTGGATGGGATGACGGTGTTTTTTTATGCGTTGGGGGCGAGGTGGGTCGTGTGTTGGTGGGTGAAACGAAAAGCGGCGTCATGCCGCCGCAGTCCAAGGGGTGGATGTGATGACGGTGGTTTTTGGTGCGTTGGGTTCGGGGTGGGTCGTGTGCTGGTGGGTGGAACGAAAGCGGCGTCATGCCGCCGCAGTCCAAAGGGTGGCGGTTGCGGGAATCTGGGGCTGGGGCGCAAAATGAGAGGGATGTGCGCAAAAAGAGGGTGATCCGCGCAAGAAATGCGTCGGAAATGGGAGTTGAGGGAACCCCGAAGAGCTTGCGCTGCAATGGGGGGATCGTTCATCCTTCGGCCGCCCAATGACCCATCCGTTTTTACCTGTGCTGGCTTTTTTTGGCGTCGCTCTGGCGGTGCCGATCGGTTCGCTGGTGCTGGCGCGGGTGTGGATGCAGTTTTTCACCCCGATCAAAAAGGGTGGGGAAAAGCAGAAGTTATATGAATGCGGGCTGGACCCGATCGCGGAGCGGCAGCAGCGGTTCCACTCGCAATATTACATGTTCGGGTTGTTGTTCCTGCTGTTTGATGTGGAGGCGGTGTTTTTGCTGCCGTTTGCGGTGGCGTTTCTGGAGTTGTCGGTCGGTTCATTTTTGATCGCGATGTTGTTTTTGTTGTTGCTGGCCGAAGGGCTGGTGTGGGCGTGGAGCAAGGGGCTGCTGAATTGGCGCGGTCCGAAGAAGGCGAATCTGGAAGTCTATGGCGATTGATCAAAAGCTGGCCGATGATCTGAAATCGCAGGGGGTGCACGTCACCTCCTTCGAGCAGTTGATCAACTGGGGCCGATCGAGTTCGCTGTGGCCGCTGCAGTTCGGCCTCGCCTGTTGTGCGATCGAGATGATCGCGGCGACGATGGCGAAATACGACATGGCCCGCTTTGGCGCCGAGGTGTTCCGGCCGTCGCCGCGTCAGGCGGATCTGATGATCGTGGCCGGCACGGTGACCAAGAAGATGGCGCCGCAGGTGGTGCGGCTCTACAACCAGATGGCCGAGCCGAAATACGTGCTGGCGATGGGCGCATGTGCGATTTCCGGCGGTCCGTTCAAGGAGGGCTACAACGTGCTCAAGGGCGTGGACCGCTACATTCCGGTGGACATCGTGGTTCCCGGGTGCCCGCCGCGGCCGGAGGCGCTGCTCGATGGATTGATCGCGCTGCAGAAGAAGGTGAAGGGCGAGAAACTGATCGGTAAGGACCGGGTGCGGCACGCCGACCCGAATGGCATGGCGGAAATGCCGGTGCCGGAATACGGACCGCATGACCTGCAGCCGCCGATGAATCCCGAGGTGTGGAAACCGAAGGCGAAAATCCGCAAGGAGGGCGAGGCATGAGCGGGATCATCGACATGGTGCTTGCTTCGATCCGTGCGAAGGTGCCGGCCGCAAACGCGACGGTGCGGACGAATCCGGGGCCGTCCGGCCAGGATTCGTTGATGGTGGCACCGGAGTCCGTGGCGGATGTGATGCGGGTGATCCACGACGAGCACGGGTTTGATTTCCTGTCCAACGTGACCGGCGTCGACTGGCCGGATCCGGCGCTGGCCGAGAAGGTGGCGGTGATCGCGGAAGGCGATGCGGATGCGGAGGGAGATGCGAAAGCAGACGGGGAGGAAACGCCGGCGGAATGCGGGTTTCTGGAGGTGGTTTACCATCTTTACCACACCAGCGAGCGCAAGGGACCGTTGGTGGTCCGGAGCCGGACGAAGGACCGGGGCGAAGGCGCGAAAATCGCGTCGGTGGTTTCGGTTTACAAGAGCGCCGAGTTCCAGGAGCGGGAGATTTACGACCTTTACGGTGTCATTTTCACCGGGCACCCGGACCTGCGCCGGATCCTGATGTGGGACGAGTTCGTGGACCATCCGATGCGCAAGGACTACGTGGCGCCGGACGACTACGAATACGAGCCGACACCGCACGCCGCGGTGATCGAGAAGGCCGCGCAACACTATCCCGCGCCCGATGCCGACTGACCGACTGACTTTCCAGTAAACATTTCCCATGATATCTGATCCGCTGCTGCAACAATCATCCCCGGTCCTTGAAGAGGGCTCGGACGATGATCAGCTATTGCGCGTGTCGCTGGGGCCGCAGCATCCATCGACCCACGGGGTGTTCCGGATGAACGTGGAGCTGGACGGCGAGACGGTGGTGCGGCTGAAGCCGGTGTTCGGCTACCTGCACCGCAACCACGAGAAGATCGCGGAAGGCCAGACCTATCTGAGTTCGATGCCGTTCACCGACCGGCTCGACTACATTTGCCCGCTGACCAACAACTGGGCGTATGCGCACGCGGTGGAGAAGCTTGCGGGCATCGAGGTGCCGGAGCGGGCGGAATACATGAGGGTGATCACCGCCGAGCTGACGCGGTTGATCAACCACACGGCGTTTGCCGGATTCTTCCTTGGCGACATGGGGGCGTGGGGTTCCGCGCTGATGTATGCGTTCCGCGAGCGGGAGAAGATCCTCGATTTGTTCGAGGACCTGACGGGTGCGCGGATGATGTCGAATTTCATGCGTTTCGGCGGATGCCGCAACGACCTGCCGGACGGCTGGCTCGAGCGATGCCGGGCGCTGGTGGACAATTACGAGCCGTTCCTCGACGAGATGGAGATGTTCCTGCTGGGGAATGAAATCCTGATCGCGCGGACGCAGGACGTCGGGCAGCTGCCGAAGGAGACGCTGATCAACGGCGGGATCACCGGGCCGATGCTGCGCGCGGCGGGTGTGGCCTACGACATCCGCAAGGTGGATCCGTATGGCATTTACGACCGGTTTGATTTCAAGATGCCGCTCGGCGAGAAGGGCGATTGCTACGACCGCCTGATGATCCGGTTCCTGGAAATGCGGGAGTCGCTGAAGATCCTGAAGCAGGCGATCAAGGACATCCCCGAGGGCGACTTCATCGCGCCGAAGGCGAAGATCCGCGGGTTCAAACCGCCGGTCGGCGAGGCATACGGACGGATCGAGGGGCCGAAGGGCGAACTGGGTTTCTATCTGGTGAGCGACGGGACGCCGCAGCCGTATCGCTACCGCGTGCGTCCGCCGAGTTTCGTGAACCTCACGCTGCTGGAGGAAATGTGCGTCGGTCTGGATATCGCGGACGTCGTGATCATTCTGGGCAGCGTGGACATCGTGTTGGGGGAGGTGGACCGGTGAAGGACGCCAAGCATCAGGAGCCGGCAGGCAAGGCCGGCAAGTGGACCATTCCGGGATACGGATTGCTGCAGGGGTTGTTCGTCTCCGGGCGGAACATGGTGGAGAGTTACTATAAGAAGGAACGCTGCCCGGTGATCCAGTATCCGGAGGAAAAGGCGGACATCAGCCCGAATTTCCGGAACTTTCCGTTCCTTTGCTACGATGGCGATCGTCCCGAGACCGGGCTGCGCTGCACGGCGTGCGGGATTTGTGAAAAGGAGTGCCCGCCGCAGTGCATCTATATCGTGATGGACCGCGACGAAAACGGGAAGGCGAAGAAGCGCCCGAAGGTTTTTGATATCGATATCTCGGTGTGCATGAACTGCGGGATTTGCGCGGAAGTCTGTCCGTTTGATTCGATCTACATGGACGGCCAGTATGAGATGGCGACCGACGACCGGTTTGAGAAGCTGGTGCTGGGGCTGGATCGTCTGGCGAAGTCGACCGACTATCACATGCAGCTGCGTCCGAAAGAGGCGACGGCGGTGATGGAGAAACGCAAGGCTGCGGAGGAGAAGAAAAAGGCCGCCGCAGCGGCGAGAGCGGCGAAAGCCAAGGCCGCCGCCGAGAAGAAGGCGAAGGAAGCGAAAGAACAGGCGGAGAAGAACGCCGATGATGCGAAAGGAGGCACGGAATGATGCTGGGGAACGTGGAATTTGAGATGGCGTGGCTCGCGCCGGAGCAGTGGCCGCGGTTGCCGCAGCATTTGGTCGAGTGGCTGGTCGCCCTGTGCGGGCTGCCTGAGTGGCTGGTTTCGATTGCCGGGTGGTTCACCTCCGCCGGTGTGGTCGTGGGTGTGTTCATGGGCTTGTTCGCGCTGCTCTCGTTGATCGAGCGCAAGACGCTGGCGCGGGTGCAGAACCGCTACGGTCCTAACCGGGCGGGTTGGTTCGGGATTTTGCAACCGGTGGCGGACGGCATCAAGATGCTGACCAAGGAGGACATTGTTCCCGCCAAGGCGGATTGGCTGCTTCATTTGTTAGGGCCGGTGTTGATCGTGATTCCCTCGATCCTGGCGCTCGGGGTGATCCCATACGGTCAGGATTGGGTGCCGGTTCCGCTGGAGCTTGGCCTGGTGTTTTTCTTCGCCGTCGGGGCGATGACCGAGATCGCGGTGTTTGTCGCCGGATGGGCGAGTGGCTCGAAGTTTCCGATGCTCGGCGCGATGCGGGCGATCTCGCAGATGGTGAGTTACGAGTTGCCGCTGATCATTTCCGCGCTGGCGGTGGTGATGATGTCCGGCACGCTGTCGCTGCCGGAAATCGTCGAGAGCCAGGGCGGCTACACGCTCGGGTTCCTGCCGCAGTGGAATTTGTTCACGCCGTGGGGCTTGTCCGCCGGGGTGGTGTTTTTCATCGCCTGTATCGCGGAGGCGAACCGCTGCCCGTTCGACCTTCCGGAAGGGGAGTCTGAAATCGTCGCCGGTCACATGACCGAGTATTCCGGCTTCAAATACGCGTTGTTCTTCATCGGTGAGTATCTCGGCCTGTTCGCGATCTCGGCGCTGGGGATCACGCTGTTCCTCGGCGGCTGGCAGTCGCCGCTGCCGATCTTCGACTTCCTGCCGAGCTGGCTGTGGTTCTTCGCGAAACTGGCGGTCGTGATTTTCATTTTCCTGTGGATCCGGGCGACCTTCCCGCGGGTGCGGATCGACCAGCTGATGCGCTTCGCCTGGCTGTGCCTGATCCCGATCGCGCTGCTTTCGCTGCCGACCGCGGCGATCTGGCACTACGCCAACAAAGCCAACAACGACATCGTCGCCTGGATCGCCACCATGCCGCTGGTGCTGATCCCGTGGGTGGTTCTCACCGTTTTGTTCAACCGCCGATTGTCGCCCGCGACGACGCGCACCTATCACTTTGCCGAATGATTCCGCTGCTGATACTCACTCCCGCGATTCTGCTCGCTGCCATCGGCGCGGCATGGAAGGCGCGTCCGGTGCACGCGGCATTGCTGCTGGCGCTGTGCCTTTCACTGGTCGGCTGCCTGTATGTGGCGATGGGTGCGCACTTCATCGGGCTGGTGCAGTTTTCGGTGTATGTCGGCGCGGTGGCGATTTTGATCGTGTTTTCGCTGCTGATCACGCGTCCGAGCGATGATGACGAGGAGAAGGTGCGGCGGATGAAAACGGGAATGCCGGCGCTGGCGTGTTCGCTGCCGCTGCTGGTGATGCTCGGGTTCACGATGTTCAAGCAGAGCGCCCTGCTGGAGGCACCGGCGGACGAGCCGGCGATGTCGCTGAAGGTGCTGGGCGAGATTCTCTTCACCGATTACGCGCCGGCGGTGCTGGCGATGGCCGTGCTGCTGACCGCCGTGATGATCGGTGCCGCGTTGTTCGCCCGCGAGCCGTCGAAGAAACCCGAACCCCCGAGCGACTCATGAACCCGATTGCGATTTCACTCACTGCCTCGGCGATTTTGTTCGCACTTGGATTGTTCGCGGTGCTTTCCCGGCGCAATGCGATCCTGGTGTTGGTGGGCATCGAGCTGATGCTCAACGCGGCCAACCTCAACTTCATCGCGTTCTGGCGTTGGGGTGGGGCGGATGCGGCGCTGAGTGGTCCGCTGTTTGTATTATTTTCGATCGCCATCGCCGCTGCCGAGGCGGCGGTCGGCCTCGCCATCATCCTGATGGCGTTTAGGCACACCCGCTCGAACGACCTGAACCGCCTTGATTCCCTCCATGGTTGACGCCCTCACATCCGCATTTCCCTGCCTGCTCTGGTGGGTGCCGCTGCTGCCGTTTCTCGCGGCAGGCGTGATCGCGTTTCTGCCGGACGCGAGGGGGAAACTGGCGTCGAAGATTGCGATTGGCGCGCTTGGCGGCTCGGTGGTGCTTGCGCTGCTGGCATTGATCTGCGCGTTGAGTCCCGACTACCGGCTGGCGACTTCGGTGGCGTGGTTCACGTTTGGCGACACGGTGCTGGAGGTCGGCCTGCTGCTCGATCCGATGAGCGGCGGCATGGCGGCGATGGTGTCGTTCGTCGCGTTCTGGATTTTCATTTTCAGCCTCGGCTACATGGCGGACGAGAAGCGCTTCGGCCGCTTCTTCGGATTCCTCTCGCTGTTTTGCGGAGCGATGCTGATGGTGGTGCTTTCCAACAGCCTGTTGCTGTTGTTCATGGCGTGGGAGCTGGTTGGTCTGGCGTCGTATCTGTTGATCGGATTCTACTTTGAAAAGCCGTCCGCCGCGAAAGCCGCGCAGAAGGCATTCATCACCACGCGGGTGGGCGACGTGGCCTTCCTGCTGGGCTTGATCTGGCTCTACCGGGAAACGGGAACGCAGTTGTTCTACGACGGCGGTAGTGGGTTGCTCGAGAGCGGCGCGCTGGCGACCCTGGCGGGAACGACGACGGTCTGCGGGTTGGCGGTTTCCGCCGCGGCCTCGCTGCTCCTGCTGATCGGCGCGATGGGCAAGTCCGGCCAGGTGCCGCTGCACGTGTGGCTGCCGGACGCGATGGAGGGCCCGACGCCGGTTTCCGCGCTGATTCACGCGGCGACGATGGTTGCCGCCGGTGTGTTCCTGGTGGCGCGCACGCATCCGGTTTTCTCCGCCGCGGCGGTCGATGGCATGTCGGTTCCGCTCACGGCGGCGGCATGGATCGGCGGGATCACGGCGCTCTACGCGGCGCTGGTGGCGGTGGCGCAGAGCGACATCAAACGGATTCTCGCCTACTCGACGGTTTCCCAGCTCGGCTTCATGATGGTGGCGCTCGGCACCGGCGGGGTGGGGGCGGCGATGTTCCACCTGATCGCCCACGCGTTCTTCAAGGCGCTGCTTTTCCTTTCCGCCGGATCGGTGATCCACGGCTGCCACCACGAGCAGGACATCCGCAAGATGGGTGGCCTGCAAAAGGCGATGCCGAAGACCTTCCTCAGCTACGCGGTGGGCATGATGGCGCTGTCCGGTTTCCCGTTCGTGTTCTCCGGTTTCTGGTCGAAGGAAGCGATCTTCCACTCTGCGATGGGCTGGCCGGGCGGATACGGACCGTTCCTGCTGGCTGCGACGGCCGCGCTGCTGACGGCGTTTTACATGACCCGGCAGGCGTTGCTGGTGTTCCGCGGCAATGCCCGGAGCAAGGATGCCGAGCACGCGCACGAGAGCCCGGCGGTGATGACGCTGCCGCTGCAGGTGCTGGCGGTTGGTGCGGTGCTGCTGGCGGTGGTCGGCACTCCGGCATGGCCGTGGTTTGAGAAGTGGATGGAAAACGAGCACGCGCATTTCCACATCGAGGGGTTCTGGGCGCACGGCGGGATCGGCCTGGTGGTGCTGTCGCTGGCACTGGTGTCGGTGGGTGTCGGGGTGGCATGGAACCTCTACAAGCAGGCGCCGACGGATTCGGAAGCGCCGGACAAGCTGGAAGGCATGCTCGGCGGTGTCTGGGGGTTCCTGCGCAACGCGATGTTTTTTGACGCCTTGTATGACCGCTGTGTGATTGCGCCGCTGAATTTCCTCGCGGGTGCGGTGGATGCGCTCGAGCGCATGGTGATGGTGCCGATGATGGGATGTTTCGAGAGCGCGCTGAAGTGGTTCGGGCGCTGCACCGGGCTTTCCGACGAGGAAGGCATCAACAAGGGATTTGATGGGATCTGCGGTGGCATGAAGTCATGCGGGGCGTCGGCTTCGAAAGCGCAGAAAGGTCGCCCGCAAGGGTATCTCCGGTCGATCGGCGTGGGTGCCGCGGCGTTGCTGGTTTTGTATTTCTGGTTGGTTGGTTAGAAAAGTCATGTTGTTGCTCTCACTACTCCTGCTTCCCCTGATCGGCGCGATGGTTCTCGCGCTGCGGCCGGGCTTGGGCGGAAAGTTCGCCGCCGCGTGGTCGGTGCTGCCGCTGGCGGTGATCGGCTTGATCATCGGATCCTCCCATGGTGGTGCCGCCGCCGAATGGTCGCTGGACTGGATGCCTGACGCGGGCATCGAACTGGCGTTCCGGGCGGACGGGACCTCGCTGTTGTTCCTGTTTCTGACGGCGGTGGTGACCTTGTTTTCGATTCATTCCTCGCTGCGGTTCGGGATTGGCGACCGGGTGTATTTCGCGTTGGTGCTGGTGATGCAGTCGATGCTCTTCGGGGTGTTCACCGCGACGAGTTTCATTCCGTTTTTCCTGTGCTGGGAGATGACCTTGATTCCGAGTTACCTGCTGGTCCGTCTGTGGGGCAGTGCGAAGGCGCCGAAAGCGGCGTTGCGGTTTTTCGTGGTGACCCTGTCGGGCGGGGTCTGCATGTTGCTGGGATTTCTGGCGCTGCAGCTGACGGTGGGGACGATGGATTTCGTGGAGCTGGGGAAACTGGCCGCCGGCCGGGAGATCGCCGGTGCGATGGGCAAGGCGCTGGGCGGAGTGAGCGGCACGATGGCGCTGACGATAGTGGCCGGCATGGTGTTTCTCGGGCTGGCGGTGAAGGTGCCGGTGGTGCCGTTTCACGCCTGGCTGCCGGATGCGTATGCCGAGGCACCGACGCCGGTGACGATGCTGCTGACGGGTTTGCTGTCGAAGATGGGGGTTTACGGTCTGGTGCGGGTGTTTCTGCCGGTTTTCCCGGAGGTGCTGCCAGCGATGGCGCCGTGGCTCGGCGGGCTGGCGGTGGCGACGGTGGTGCTTGGCGCGCTGGCCGCGCTGGCACAGAAGGATTTGAAGCGCATTCTCGCCTACTCGTCGGTGAACCACCTTGGTTACTGTGTGATGGCGGTGGCGGCGGTGGGGGCGTCCACTGCGGACCGGGAGGCGGTTTCCTCCGCGGTTTCCGGGGCGATTCTGCAGGCGTTCAACCACGGGGTGATCGTCTGTGCGTTGTTTTACGGGGTTGCGGTGTTGGAGCAGAAGAGCGGGGGACTGCGCGGGCTGAATGACTTTGGCGGGCTGCGGGCGAAGATGCCGGTGTTCTGCGGGCTGTTCGGGCTGGCGCTGTTCGCATCGATCGGCCTGCCGGGGCTGAGTGGATTCGTCGGTGAGTTCCTGATTTTCAACGGGGTGTTCGGGCTTCAGCCGTGGGCGGCCTCGGTGGCGCTGGTCGGCTTGTTGCTGACCGCGATTTTCCTGCTGCGCATCATTCGTTTGGTGTTCTGCGGACCGCTGAAGGATGCGGTTTCGAAATATGAAGACATCGGGAAACACGACCGGTGGATCGTTGTGCCGGTGGTGGCGATGATCGTTGTCTTCGGTGTGTGGCCGCAGTTTCTCCTCCACTTCATGAATGGCGACACGGTGCGCCTGCTAGACCTCCTTTGCCCTATCCCATGAATCCCGCCTGGACACTGATCTCAGCATTCGCCGGAGCACTTTTGGTGCTCCTGCTTCCCGCACGCATGGCCGTGCATTCGCGGGTGGTCGCGCTGGTCGCAGCGTTGATCGGCATGGTGACGGGGGCTGTCGATTGCCTGATCCGGCTGCGGCATCCGGAACATGCGGTGTGGTCGCTGGACTGCGAGTGGATCCCGAGCATGGGCGCGAGGTTCCATCTGGAGGCGGACGGTCTGACTCTGGTGCTGATGCTGCTGACGGGTGTGGTGGCGATTGCCGGCGTGTTGTTTTCCTGGAATGTGAACCAGCGTCAGCGGGCGTTTTTCGCGTGGTTCCTGATGATCATCGGCGGCGTTTACGGCGTATTCATGAGCCGCGACGTGTTCCTGATGTTCGTGTTTTACGAGATGGTCATCCTGCCGAAGTTCATGCTGATTTCCATCTGGGGCTCGACCAACCGCGAGTATGGCGCGATGAAGCTGACGATGTATTCGATCGGCGCGAGCGCGCTGATCCTGCTGGGGCTGGCGGCGGCGTATGCGGGTGCGGGCGGCACGAGTTTCGACCTGATGCATCTGGCATCGGCGGAGTATTCGACGGGATTGCAGGCGTGGGCGTTTCCGGTGTTGTTTCTCGGGTTCACCATTCTCGGCGGCATTTGGCCGTTCCACACCTGGGCGCCGACCGGCCACGTGGCGGCGCCGACGGCGGGTTCGATGCTACTGGCGGGGGTGGTGATGAAGCTCGGGGCATTCGGTGCGCTGATGGTGGCGATGCCGTTGTTTCCGGAAGGCTTCGCGATGTGGAAGGGCATGATTGCGGGGCTTGCGATCATCGGCGTGATGTATGGCGCGTTCACCGCGCTGCAGCAGAAGGATTTGAAATTCGTGATCGGTTATTCATCGGTCAGCCACATGGGCATGGTCGTGCTGGGGCTTGCGGCGGGAACCCACTGGGGACTGCGCGGCGCGGCACTGCAGATGGTGTCGCACGGGGTGATCGCCGGCTTGTTGTTCGGCATCGCCGGGCGGGTGGTGTATGCCCGGACGCATACCCGCGACCTGGACGAGCTCGAGGGGTTCGACCTTTGGCGCACGCTGCCGGGGGCGGCGATTGGATTCACGCTGGCGACGGCGGCATCGATGGGTCTGCCGGGGTTCAGCGGATTTGTGGCGGAGATCTCGGTGGCGATCGGTCTGTGGCAGAGTTTCCCGTGGCTGGTGCCGTTGTTGGTGCTGGGCATCATCGTGACCGGTGCGTTTTCGCTGCGCGCCCTGCAGAAGGGGTTCTTCGCGCACCGCAAGGTGGCGAAGGTGGATGCCCCGGATCTGCCGCCGCTGACCTGGCCGGAGATCACCGCGATTTCCCTGCTGCTTTTGGTTTCCCTTTCTATCGGAATCTATCCGAAACCATGGGTGACGCTGATTGACGAGACCCTGCGTTCGCCCCTGTTCCACTCGATTCTTTCCCTGCCGTGAACTACTCAGCCCTATTTCTCCAGTTGCTTCCGGAAACCGTGCTGTTGCTCACGGCGCTCGGCCTGATGGGCGCGGCGATCGCGTCCGAGTCCAGAAACGGCAAGGCGCTGCCGAACAAGGTGGCGATGGGAGTTTCCGCGCTGGGCATCCTGGTGGCGGCGGTGCTGCAGACGCGGGTGCCGGATGCGCTGGCGAGCACGACGCCACTGCTTGCGGCGGACGGGGTGACGATGATTTTCAAGTGGGTGATTCTCGGGTTGGGTTTGCTGGCGGTGTTGCTGCCACCGGCGAAGCGCGAGATTCCGAATCCGGGCGAGTATTATGCGATGATCCAGTTTTCGCTGATCGGGCTGATGCTGGCGGTGGCGACGAACCACCTGTTGATGTTGTTTGTCGCGCTGGAGCTGGCGAGTCTGACGCTGTATCTACTGGTGGGTTTCCCGCGGACCGCGCGCACCACGGAGGCGTCGTTGAAGTATTTCCTGTTTGGCGGTGTGTCGGCGGCGTTCATGTTGTTCGGGCTGAGTTTGATCTACGGATTTTGTCCGTCGCCGTATCTGCCGGATGTCGCGGCGAAGCTGGCGGAGTCCGGGTTGTCGCCGATTGGTGCGGCGGGCATCGTGATGGTGCTGGTGGGTCTCGGTTTCAAGCTGGCAGCGGCGCCGTTTCATTTCTGGGCGCCGGATGTCTACCAGGGTGGTCCGGCGACGAGTGTGGGGCTGGTGGTGGCGGCATCGAAGGTGGCGGGCATGGTGGTGCTGGTGCGGTTTCTGGTGCTCGGGTTTGGCGGGACTGAGGGCTGGACGACGGGGCTCTCCGTGGTGGCGGCGGTTTCGATGGTGGCGGGCAACCTGCTGGCGCTGGCGCAGCAGAGCGTGAGGCGGTTGCTGGCCTACTCCGCGGTGGCGAACACCGGGTATCTGCTGGTGGGTGTCTGCGGGAACGGGGCGCTGTCGTCGGGAACGGCGTTGTTCTATGTGTTGGTTTACGGACTGGGGACCTTTGGCGCGTTTGCCGTGACGGCGGGTGTCGAGAGGGAAACCGGGAGTGATTCGGTCGAGTCGTTCGCCGGGCTGGTGAAGCGCTCGCCGATGCTGGCGCTCGCGCTGCTGGTGTGTCTGGCATCGCTGGCGGGGATTCCGCCGCTGGCCGGATTCGCCGGGAAGTTCGCGATGTTCAGCGCCGCGCTGAAAGAGGGCATGAGTGGCGGGTCGATGCCGTTGGCCTGGCTGGTTGGGCTGGCCGCGGTGATGAGCGCGATTTCGCTCTACTATTACATTTCGGTGCTGAAGCAGGCGTTTGTGCGGGAACCGGTGAGCGGGTCCGGATGCAAACTGCCGGTCGCGCATGTGCTGACGGTGGTGGTGCCAGCGGTGGCGCTGGTGGTGTTGGGGCTTTTCCCGGGGCTGCTGATGGATCCGATTGCGGATGCGGTGGCGGGTCTGCTGGCGATGAAGTGAGCGGGCGGCCGCGGCGGATGGAGGGGCGGATGATGGGCCGGCGCAGCTGGGAAATTATGTCCGGCCCGGGAGCATTTCGTTGGACCTTTTTGGGCGAGTTGTTCATCATTGGGTCATGATTTTTCGTCATTTGCTTACGGCTTGTTGTGTGGGTTTTGTCGCGTTCCATGGGGCGGTTTTGGCCGGAGGCGAGGGTTGGGTGACTGACTTTGAGGCGGCGAAGAAACAGGCGGTGGAGGAGGACAAGGATTTGCTGGTGGATTTCACCGGATCGGATTGGTGCGGGTGGTGCATTCGCCTGCGCAACGAGGTGTTCGTTCATGACGCCTTCAAGGACGGGGTGAAGGACCACTTTGTGTTGGTCGAGCTCGACTATCCGCGCGACAAGTCGAATATGAGCGAGGAGCTGCTGGCGCAGAACAAGCAGCTGGCTGGCAAGTATGCGATCCGTGGTTATCCCACGGTCCTGCTGATGGATCCCAAGGGGGTGCCGTATGGGCGGACCGGTTACAAGAAGGGCGGCCCCGAGGAGTATGTGAAGCATCTGAATGAGCTCCGGGCGGGTAAGGTGAAGGCGGCGGAGGCCTTTGCGGAAGCGGAAAAACTGGAAGGGGTGGCGAAGGCCGGAAAACTGCTTTTCGCACTGGATGGACTGGGGCTGGACTCGACGATTCTGGCGGCATTTTATGGCGATGTGATCGAGCAGATCAAGGCGGCGGATCCCGACGATAAGACGGGATATGTGAAGCGCGAGGAGACCCGGAAACGGCAGGAGAAGTTCCAGAAAGAGCTGAATGGATTCGCCCGCAAGAAGGACTATGACGGCGCGGTGAAGCTGATCGACTCCAACATCAAGGACGACGGAATGGATGATTTGGAGAAGCAGCAAATGATGCGGACGAAGGCGATGATCCTTTCACTGCAGAACAAGTTTGATGCGGCGCTGGAAACGCTGAAGGAGGCGAAGGCGGTTGCTCCCGAGAGCAAACTGGCGGCGGGTCTCGGCGAGTTTGAAGCGAACATTCTCAAGCGCCGGGAGAAGATTGAGAAGGTCGAGAAGGCGAAAGCGAAGTGATTTCCGGGGCTCCCGGGAGGGTGGTGACGGAGGCGCATGGCGGGCTGACCGCCTGTGCTCCGGCTGTGATGATGCGCTCGTCCGGGCATGGATTGCGCAGTCGATCGTGCGGGTGATTTGCATCCGGTTGTTCTTGGTTGGGGATTGGCAAATGTGCTAGGGTTTTCTTCATGGACGCCTTGATTCATCACCTGGAGAGGAAACAGGAGCTTTCGACCCGCGAGACCGAAGTGGCGGCGCAGTTGTTGCTGGATCCCTCGGTGTGTGATGAGAAGAAGGCGCTCTTGCTGGAGGCTCTGGCAGCGAAGGGTGAGACACCCCAGGAAATCGCCGGATTCGTGGAGGCGTTCCTGGATCACGCGGTGAGTCCGGATTTGGAGGGGCTGGATCTGGAAGGGCCGACCCTGGATGTGTGCGGGACCGGCGGGGACAAGTTGAATTTGTTTAATGTTTCCACCACGGCGATGTTTGTCGTGGCGGCGGGTGGTGCGGTGGTGGTGAAGCACGGCAACCGGGGAATCACCTCGAAATCCGGTGGTGCGGATGTGCTGGAGGAGCTCGGTGTGAGGATTGATCTGCCGGTGGCGGGTTTCCGGAAATGCATTGAGCGGGCCGGGGTGGGATTCATGTTCGCGCCGAACTATCATCCTGCGTTCAAGCAGGTGGTTGGGGTGCGCAAGATGCTGGCGCAAAAGGGCGTGCGCACGATCTTCAATCTGATCGGGCCGTTGCTGAATCCGGCGAAGCCGCAGTGCCAACTGGTGGGGGTGTTCGAGCGGGAGTTGTGTCCGGTGTTTGCAGAGATATTACAACGGCTCGGGCGTGACAGCGCATGGGTGGTGCATGGGACGACCGGCGACGGGCGTTCGGTGGACGAGGTGAGCCTGATGGGGTCGACCCGCGTGTGCAAGTCGGGTGCCTATCAGGATTTGGAGGACGAGGAGTTGAGGCCGAGGGACTTCGGCATGGAGCACTGCGAGGTGGAGGATCTCGCGGGTGGCGACGCGAAGGTGAATGCGGCGATTCTGGAGGCGATCCTTTCCGGGGAGGAGACAGGTCCGAAGCTGGACATGGTGCTGTTGAACGCGGGGGCCGGCCTGGCGTGCGCGGGCCTGGCGGACGACATCGAGGACGGGATTGAGATCGGGCGGGAGATGATTGCTTGCGGTGCGGCCTACCATCGGTTGGAGATGCTGAGGCAGGCATCGGCGGAGTAGGCAGCCCGGAATGGACGGCAGCCGTCCGGCGGACTGGAAGGCGGGGGGGACTTGCGAACCGAGTGGTGAGTTGATTGTGCGAGTTCGGCCCGTCGGAAACCTATGGATGTCTTGACAATCAGGCGGTTTGTGGGAGGCTGACGACTGGAAAATGGCAGGAAAACGCAAGACCACGCAACTGAAGCGCCTTGAAGCCCGGACGCGGGTGATTCAAGGGGCGACGCGTTTGGTGTTTGTGGTGTTCTGTGCGTCGATCGGTTTTGTGGTGTTTGCGACGGCCTTTCCGCAACGGCGGGCTTATATCGATCTGGAGGCGAAGAAGGGGCTTGCTGAGGACCGGGAGAGGTTGGTGTTGGAGGAACGTGACACCCGGCGCATTGAGTTGCGCGCGCTGCGGGAGGATCCCGAGTTTCTCGAAGTGCACGCGCGGGACCGGCTGGGTTACTGCCGTGATGGCGAGCGGGTTTTGCGGGTCCGGAGGGACCGCTGAGGGCGGCTTATCGGTCGAGAGTCGAGCGGCCGGTGAGCAGGATGGTGTTGGAGAATTTCTGGCAGATCTCGCGGAGTTTGGGGTCGGAGTTGATTTGCGGGACGGTCCACGGGAGGCGGAAGCTCCAGTTGTGGTGGCCGACGGTTCCGGGGTGGTTGATGCGGTCGTCGAGGCTGAAGAGTTCGGTGACCATGAGCAGGGCGTAGCGGGCATTTGACGCGAGCAGTGCCTTGAGGAGGCGGAGCCGGATGCCTTCGGTGTAGGGTGGCCAGGGGGCGTTGTGGGGGATGGGTATTCCGGCGAATTCCGAGAGGATGCGCAGGGTGTGGTGGGCGCCGTGGGCCTGCCATCCGGTGCGTTCGCTGGGGTGGCTCTGGTGTTCCTTGATGACGTTGAAGCAGCCGCGCCAGATGCCGTTGACCGGGTCGTGGTCATGGGTGGAGAAGGTGGCGAACGAGTTTTCCGGGAAGTGATCGCCGGGGGTGGGATGGCCTTGGTCGTTGCAGTCCCAGTGGGGGATGCGGAAGCCCGCGATGCCGAGTTTTTCGAGGTGGGGGCGGACGTATTCGGGGACCCAGCCGAGGTCTTCGGCGATGACTTCGATGTGGTCGAGGTCCTTGAGGATGCCGCGCAGGCGGACGTCGCCGTCGGCGAGGTTGGCGGCTTTGTTTTCGTCGGTATCGTCCGGGCGGAGGAACCAGTGCGGGAGTTGGCCGCCGGTGAGTTCCCTGGCGTGATCGTGGGACAGGCCGATGAACTCGTGGTTTCGCTCGGGCCGCCATGGGAAGGCGTAGATCCGGTAGAATCCGAGGATGTGGTCGAGGCGGAAGATGCTGAAGATTTCGGTGATTCGCCTGACGCGTTGTTTCCACCATTTGAAGTCGTTGGCTTGCATGGCGTCCCAGCGGTAGAGCGGGATTCCCCAGTTTTGGCCCCATTGTTGGAAGAACGGGTCGCTTTGTCCCATGCCTTCGGGCGGGGATCCGCCGCACCAGTCGAGGAGGAATTCGTCGCGGTCGAAGAAGACGTCGGCGGAGTGCCAGCTGATGCCGATGGGGATGTCGCCCATGAGTTTGACGTTTTTGCGGTCGGCGTGGGCCCGGAGTGCGCGCCATTGGCGGAAGCAGAGCCATTGGGCGAAGGCGAAGTAGTTGATGGCGGCGTCGGTTGCCTGCGGGGCTTTGCGGCGTTGGTTGGCGAGGTATTGGCGTGCTTTGGCGGGGGTTTTGCATTCCTCCGGCCATAGGTCCCACGGGGTTTGCGGGCCGTGGATTTCCATCAGCCAGCGGAACAGGCAGTAGTCGTCGAGCCAGCCGGCTTCGGATTCGCGGAAGTCGGTGAATTCCTTTTGGTATTTCGATGCGGCTTTACTGAATTTCGCCCATGCGAGTTCGAGCAGGGCGCGTTTGGTTTTGCGGACGACCGGGTAGTCGACGAGCGGGGAGGTGAGGGACTTGCCGAGTTGGTCGCGTGCGGAGTCGATTTCCTTTTGGCTGATCCAGGGGATTTCCGAGTGGTCGAGTGCGAGGTAGATGGGGTCGAGGGCGGCGGACGAGATTCCGCTGTATGGGCTTTCCTCGACGCCATTTTCGTTGACCGGGAGGAGTTGGAGGAAGCCGACGCCGTGCTCTGCGGCCCAGTCGATCCAATCGCGGATGGCGAGGGTGTCGCCAATGCCGAAGTCCCCTTCTCTGCGTGCGGAGAAGGTGGGGATGAGGATGCCGGCGGTGCGGTTGAGGGTGGATGCTTGCACGAGGGGAGGGTGGTGGAAATGGGAATGGGCGGGAAGGTAAAAACCCTGCGGTCGGGATGTGACGCGGCGCGGGAGCTGGGACGGGCGCGTGCGGTGGATTTTTTTAGGAAAGGGGCCGGAGAATCCGCGGGGTCGCGGTTCGGGTGAACGGAGCGAGGGGGTGATGGCTCGGGTTTGGCTGGGGATGCCCGGTGGCGGGTGAGGCATTCCGGATGCAGATTTCCTGCCAGATTTCCTGTCGCAAGGTGATGGGGGATCGAGGGGGGCGGGTGGAAAATTGCGGTGGCTGCCGTGCGCTGCGGGGGGGCGAAACGGGGGATGGAAGCGGGCTGATGGAAGCGGGCTGATGGAAAAAAGGCGGATTTTTGACGATTTCGGGTGAAAACAAGATTGCATTCGTGCTCCGGGCATGGTGTTTTTCCGCGCCGGTCGCAAGACCGGCCTACAGTGTGCGCGCGTGGCGGAATTGGTAGACGCGCATGATTCAGGTTCATGTGGGAGCAATCCTGTGGAGGTTCGAGTCCTCTCGCGCGCACCAATTTTTTATACGAGGGGGGAGATGAAGCGGGTCGTGAGGGAGGTGAAGTGAGGGTGAAACGGCAAGCAGGCAATCCGGGCGCCGCCATGGTCAGAACTGGATCGATGGATCGATGGATCGTGGGTGATCCGGCATGCGGTCAAGGAGGTGACGTGCGGGACGTCAGCTGGAGATGCCGCCGGGTGGTGAGCCGCAAACCCCGTTGCCGGCTGATGCCGCGGGGAAAGTGCGTGATGTTACGGCTTCTACTCCGGCGGATGAGAGGGTAAGGGGTGGCGGGCCACAGCGAAAAGCCGCTTGCTCGAAAAGCACCGATGATGATTTTCATGAAACTGCTGATTTGTGGGTTGGCCCAGCCGGGATCGAGCGGTGGCGGTTTGGCGTGGAAGTCGATCAGCGGGTTCTTTTCCGGGCAACAGGACACCACGCGAGCCGGTGAGGAGCTGGCCCATAGCACCGGCGGAACGTCGTTGGGCATGGGCGAGGCCTGCCGGGGAAAACCCGATGGTCAGCTGGAGCGTGCCCGGGTCCTGGCCATCGGTGGTCGACCGGCGTATGTCGATGTGGCTGACCGGGGTCAGCACGACGCCCGGATTTGGCAGGTGCTCGCGGGTTTTCCGGATGAAAATGCGGGAGTGGATGCGGGTGGTGAAAGGAACGGACGATCTAACAAAGTAATATGACGACGATGATGAAATTGACCAAGCGAAGCGTATTCGTGGCGCTGTCCCTGTGCGGGAGTGTGTTATTCCCAGCCGGAGCTGCGGAAAAGCAGCCGAATGTGGTGGTGATCCTTGTGGACGATCTCGGCTACATGGACGTGGGGGCGAACAATCCCGATTGTTTTTACGACACGCCGAACGTCAACGGGCTGGCGGAGTCGGGGACCCGGTTCATCAACGGTTATGCGGCGAATCCGGTGTGTTCTCCCACGCGTTACAGCCTGATGACCGGGAAGTATCCGACGCGGGTCCGGGCGACGAACTATTTTTCGGGAGACCTTGAGGGACGGTTCAAGCCGGCGGTGTTGAACAACTGCATGCCGCTGGACGAGGTCACCCTCGCGCAGGCGCTCAAGAGCAAGGGTTATGCGACGTTTTTCGCCGGCAAGTGGCACCTGGGCGAGACTGAGGAATACTATCCGCAGAACCGGGGGTTCGACGTGAACATCGGCGGTTGGTCCGCCGGGGGACCCTACACCGGCAAGCGGTATTTCGCGCCGTTTAAGAACCCGCAGATCAAGGAGGAGAGTCCGGCGGGAGAGCATCTGCCGGCGCGTCTGGCCCGTGAGACGGCGAAATTCATCGATGACAACAAGGACAAGCCGTTTTTGGCGTATCTCGCGTTTTATTCGGTGCACACCCCGCTGCAAGGGCGGCCGGATCTGGTGGAAAAATACAAGAAGAAGGCGGCGAAGGTCAGCGGCAAGGAATTCGGCGAAGAGGAACAGGCGTGGGTGACGGACCGGGTGCGCAAGGTGCGTTTGCTGCAGAAGCACGCGGTGTATGCCGCCATGGTGGAAGCGATGGATGAGGCGGTCGGCGTGGTGCTGCAGCAGTTGGAGAAATCCGGTGTCGCGGACAACACGATCGTGGTGTTTACCTCGGACAATGGCGGGCTTTCCACATCGGAGGGTTTGCCCACCAGCAACCTGCCGCTGCGCGGTGGCAAGGGATGGGTTTACGAAGGCGGGATTCGGGAGCCATGGATTGTCCGCTGGCCGGGCGTCACCAAGGCCGGCTCCGAGAGCGTGGAGCCGATTTGTTCGATCGACCTGTTTCCAACGGTTGCCGCTGCCGCTGGCGTGGAAGTCAGCCATGAAATCGACGGCATCAGCATTCTGCCGGCGCTGAAGGGCGGAAAACTGAACCGTCGGTCGTTGTTCTGGCACTATCCCCACTACGGCAATCAGGGGAATTTCCCCGGCGGGGCGATTCGTGAGGGCGACTACAAGCTGGTGGAGCGCTACGAGGACGGCCGTGTGCACCTCTACAATCTGGCGGATGACATCGGCGAGCGCAACGATCTCGCGTCGAGCCAGCCCGAGCGCGTGGAACAAATGCGCAAGCGCCTGCACGAGTGGTATCAATCCGTCGACGCCCAGTTTTTGCGTGAAAAAGACGGTGTGAAGCCATGGCAGCCGTAAGGCGTGCGGTGACGAAGTCCTGCCGGCGGGCCCGACGGAAACAAGACCAGCGAGGGCAAACTGCGGAGCCCGGTGGCGGGCCACCGCGGTTCCGGTGGTGGCGTTCCGGGGGGGGGGAGCGTGGGTTTCGGTCGTAGGAGACGGCTTGCCGCGACGGTTCGCAATGAAAAGGATTGCCATGAGAACGCAGTGAATGTGAAATCCGCCACAAGTTTCCGGGTGACCGTAAAGATTTTTTGAGTTACCCTGTTTAAACAGTTGGGAGAACGCCTCCGACATCAGCCTATGAAAACCACCACTGAGCAGCGATTCGTGAATATTCATCCATCCGTGCGAGCAACCAGCCGGCGTGCAAAAGGATTCACCCTGACGGAATTGCTGGTGGTGATCCTGATCATCGCGGTGCTGAGTGCGCTGGGATTTTTTGCCATCACCCGGGCGAGGAATGCGGCGCTGACCGCAGCGGATATGACCACTCTGCGCAACCTGGGACCGGCGCTGGCCTCGGCGGCGGCCGATGAAGGACGGTATCCCTTCAGCTACTACAACTCGGGCCTGGATGATTTCACCTCCGGCAGCTGCTGGATGGATCCGGTGAGGGTCGGCATGGGCCTGCACTATTCGTCGGAAGACACCTACACCTATGAGGACGCGGAGCCGTTCATTTCCAAGCGCGTGAATGC
The DNA here is from genome assembly GCA_030673875.1 of Verrucomicrobiota bacterium JB025. Lineage (GTDB taxonomy): Bacteria > Verrucomicrobiota > Verrucomicrobiia > Verrucomicrobiales > Akkermansiaceae > Luteolibacter. The sequence continues at coordinate 20,490 of JAUTCT010000054.1, forward strand.
GTCGATTCCCTCCGATCCCTTGTCCGGCAAGCTGCGCTCAATGAAGCACTTTGCGGCGACGGAAGCGGTGATGCCGATGCACGATGCAGCGGCGGTGAACGCCGGTTACCTCGGGGTGCCGCTCGCCGGTATCAAGCGTCCCGCGGAGCTGGTGCTGATGGTGGATGCGCCCGCGCAGAATGAGGACGATGTCTATCAAAGCTCGCACTCCAATTTGTGGGCTGGGCCCATGCGTTCTCGCTGGTACATCGGCCAGACATGGGCTGCGGCTGACAACGAGGACAACCGCCACGTGAGTATCGACTCGGACAAGGCCGAGTCCGTGATTGATTTCCGCAACGATGGCAAGGCACATGTGTTGTTTGTCGATGGCCATGTGGAAAGCCTGCGGCCGAGTGAATTCGTGTATGGCATGTTCAGCAACGCTTACTAAGCGTTCGGCATTCCAGCGTTTCAGATTTCCCCAGTGATTCCGGTGAAGTGCCGCATGGGCGGATACTTCACCGGTTCATTCGTCGGCACCCGCATGGCCGGCTCGTGGCAGGGGAAGGGGAAGGGGACATGAATGACGGCGATTGAGCCGGGACTTCTAGCCCGCGCTCCAGCGGCACTCGGGCCAGGGTGCCCGATCCATTCCGGGGGGGTGTCCGTTCCATCCCGGGTTGCCCGATCCATCCCGGGGGGGCGTCTTGGTATGGTCGCCATTGTCTGCGGTGTGACGGGATCTCTCGATGTGGCATCGTCGATCAAACGACTCCGTCGCTGCGTTCGACGTTAGACCGAGCTCTTTGGTCGGACGCTGCGGGCGAATAATGACGAGACGGGCGGGATTTCCCAATTTTTCCTGCCGCGTCATTGCTAGGCCGGGCCGGAGCAGAGAGCTTTCCTCGTCGTGAGTGCATATCAATGCGACCAGTGGAAAAGCGTCGGGAGGAGTTTGAGCCCGAGGTAGCGTGCGGAGGTTTCGGAGCTGTCCTCGCATATCCGGGTTCGGGCGGCCTCGGCGGTGGTCACCGAGGCACTCGGTGCGAACCGAAACACGCTGAAAGACAAGTTCGGCGAGCTGATTGAGAACGGTCGCGCCGAGCTTCATGGCAATGGACGCGGTGCCCACTATCGTCCGCTGAAAAAAGTAGCATTCCGGAATCACGACCCCGCCGACGAGATCCTCGACGAGGTCAAGCTGCTCAAGGAAGAGGTGATCATCATCGACGGCCCGGCCGGGTTGGGGGAGGTGACGCGCTCGATCCTGCTGATTGCCGATGTGGCTCACATTCCCTGTGGTCCTTCGGTGATCGATCTTCGCGCGGCGAGCGATGCGGTTCGAGAAAGCGGAGAAGTGAACCAGTTCCCAAGGTTTGTGTTTGGCGGTGTGAGGGGAGCCACCTTGGTTGTGCTTTTGCAGCCGGGATTTGAGGTCGGAGGTGAGACCGATGTAAGTATGGTCCGGGTGTTCGATGCTACGGAGGAGGTCGACGTAGTGCATTGGGGGTGGGAGCGGTTGGGACGCGTGAGCCCTCCTTCGCAAGGCTTCGGCGGGCAGCCTTCGCCAAGGCTCCGTCAGTCAAACCGTTGGCTTGCCAGCCGAAGCGGGTGGCTACCAGAGACGCTTTGCAGCGAAGGCACGGCCGGAGCCGGGATTTGAGGTCGGAGGTGAGACCGATGTAAGTATGGT